>CBDUGN010000161.1:0-7716 GCA_965366915.1 uncultured Eudoraea sp.
TAATATAGTATCTCTTCTATGAACCTCAGGTTTTGGATTCTTTTATTTTTATTAATTTTTTCATTTCCTGCAGGAGCTCAACTAAACCAGATTACGGATTCTGTTACCATTTCAATAGATACCACCACCATAAATGACATTGCCACCCAAACTGCTGACATTATAACTCCTAATCAGGGATTTTCATTTAACTCACTATGGAGGGGAGCTCTAGGCATGTTTGTCCTGATCTTAATATCCTATATCTTTAGTGCGAACCGAAACGGAATTAATTGGAAAACAGTTGGGATTGGCGTTGGAGGTCAACTAATTCTTGCCATTGGGATATTAAAGGTTCCCTTTATTCAAACTATTTTCAGAGCGGCAGGACAGTTTTTTGTAAATATTCTTGATTATACGCTTGCAGGAAGTGAATTTTTGCTGGGTAACCTATTAAATGTGGACAATCCAAACATTGGATATGTCTTCGCATTCCAGATTTTACCTACAATAATTTTCTTTTCTGCACTCACCTCTGTTCTGTTTTATTTGGGAATTATCCAAAAGATTGTCAAAGCACTAGCCTGGTTACTCACCAAAACGTTGGGTATTTCTGGTGCTGAGGGTCTTTCTGTTGCTGGTAATATATTTTTAGGACAAACAGAAGCACCTTTGCTTATCAAAGCATATTTAGAAAAAATGAACCGTTCAGAAATCCTTTTAGTCATGATCGGCGGAATGGCTACTGTTGCCGGAGGTGTTTTGGCAGCGTATATTGGTTTTCTGGGCGGCACTGATGAGATACTCCGATTAGAATTTGCACGCCATTTATTGGCAGCTTCCGTTATGGCGGCTCCCGGGGCAATTGTAATATCTAAAATACTCTATCCACAAACCGAGGCAGTTAATAAGGAAATACAGATATCTAACGAAAAAATTGGTTCAAATCTACTGGATGCTATTGCCAATGGTACTACCGAAGGATTAAAGCTGGCTGTAAATGTAGGTGCTATGCTATTAGTTTTTATTGCCTTTATCGCTATGATTAATGGTATTTTAGGTTGGTTTGGTGACTTTACTTCCCTTAATGAATGGATTTCTTCAAACACCGTTTACGATTCCTTTTCACTTGAAGCAATTCTGGGGGCTGTTTTTGCTCCATTAATGTGGCTTATTGGTGTAAATACAGCAGATATAATGCTTATGGGGCAATTATTAGGAATCAAATTGGCCGCCAGCGAGTTTGTTGGCTATATTCAATTAGCAGAATTAAAAAATGTCCTTAACCCTACTCACTTTGCTTTTAATAAATCTATAATCATGGGTACTTATATGTTATGTGGTTTTGCAAATTTTGCTTCAATAGGCATTCAAATTGGCGGAATAGGCTCCTTGGCCCCAGGTCAGCGAAAAACACTGTCCGAATTTGGTATGCGAGCCGTATTGGGTGGAACGCTGGCATCTTTGCTATCAGCCACTATTGCAGGGTTGATTTTAGGTTAGGACCCTTTTTAAAAGCTATTAAGAAATTCTGACTGGTTAATAAGTTTTTAAAACTCAAAATCCAATCCAATCTATCTTTCATTAAATTCGTCTTCGAAAGTATATTTTTTTATGAAACAATACCACGATCTATTAAAGCATGTTCTCGAAACAGGTGCTCAAAAATCAGACAGGACTGGCACTGGAACTTATAGTGTCTTTGGCTACCAAATGCGATTTGACCTAAGTGAAGGATTTCCAATGGTAACGACCAAAAAATTGCATTTAAAATCTATCATTTATGAATTGCTATGGTTTTTAAAAGGAGATACCAACATTAATTACCTGCAGGAAAACGGAGTTAGAATCTGGAACGAATGGGCTGATGAAAATGGCGAATTAGGGCCTGTATACGGACATCAGTGGCGCAATTGGAATGGTGAGCATATAGATCAGATATCTGAAGTCATTAAAACTTTGAAGGAAAATCCGGATAGCCGCAGAATGCTCGTATCGGCATGGAACCCTAGTGTGTTGCCAGATACTTCAAAATCATTTTCGGCGAATGTGGCAGATGGCAAAGCGGCTTTACCTCCCTGTCATGCTTTTTTCCAGTTTTATGTTTCAGATGGAAAATTATCATGCCAGTTATATCAAAGAAGTGCAGACATCTTTTTAGGCGTACCATTTAATATTGCCTCCTATGCCCTATTTACGATGATGATTGCTCAGGTATGTGGATATGCTCCCGGAGAATTTATACATACTTTTGGCGATGCACATATTTACAACAATCACTTGGAGCAGATAGAGCTACAACTAAGCAGAGAACCCAGACCATTGCCAAAAATGGAACTAAATCCTGAAGTCAAGAATATCTTTGATTTTAAATTTGAGGATTTTAAATTGTTGTATTATGATCCGTATCCGCATATTAAAGGTACGGTAGCTGTGTAATTAACAGCTCTTTTTATCTCCGCGCATTAATTCCTATATTTAAAGGAAAAATTGTGCTATGCTTCTTACTGAGACACTCTTAGATACATTCTTAAGTACCAGAAAAGAAAGTGAAACCATATGCGCTCCTCTGGAAATTGAGGACTATGTGGTTCAACCTGTAGAAGATGTTTCCCCACCTAAATGGCATCTTGGACATACGACCTGGTTCTTTGAAGAGTTTTTACTCAAACCATATTTAGTAGATTATAAGATTTTTGATGAGGATTTTTCCTTTGTATTCAACAGCTATTATGAAACTGTGGGAAAAAGAGTCATCCGTGCAGACAGGGGCAATCTTTCAAGACCATCCGTACAAAAAGTATATGACTACAGACATTATGTCACCAATGCTATCAAAATACTTTTAGATAAAGTACAGGATGAGAAACTGCTTCAACTTTTAGAAATTGGCATACACCATGAAAAGCAGCATCAGGAACTGTTAATAACGGATATCAAATACATTTTAGGAAATAATCCGCTTTTACCTGCCTATGCAAAATCCATTAATGAACATAAGGAAGAAAGCCATCAGCAGGATTGGATTTCAATGGATGCTGGTATATATGAAATTGGCCACGACCAAGATTCATTTTGTTTTGATAATGAGCAGGGAAGACATAAGGTTTACTTACAGGGATATAAAATTTCAAACAAACTTATTACTAATGGCGAATTTTTAGAATTTATTAATGACGGCGGTTATAGTTCATTTGAATTATGGCATGCTGAAGGTTGGGACTGGGTCTGCCAAAATCAGGTTTCTTCTCCCCTCTACTGGCATACTATTGATGGAGAATGGTTTAACTATACCCTTGAAGGACTACAAGAAATTAGTAGAAATACTCCAATTACACATCTTTCCTATTTTGAGGCCTTTGCCTTTGCACAATGGAAAGGCAACCGATTGCCAACTGAATTTGAATGGGAAGCA
Organism: uncultured Eudoraea sp.; assembly: GCA_965366915.1. GTDB lineage: Bacteria > Bacteroidota > Bacteroidia > Flavobacteriales > Flavobacteriaceae > Eudoraea. The sequence goes on from CBDUGN010000161.1 coordinate 3,395, forward strand.
GCACAGCAATATTTCCCGTGGGGTGACAGATGGGAATGGACAGAAAGTGCCTACCTGCCTTACCCCGGCTATCAAAAGGAAGATGGCGCCTTAGGTGAGTATAATGGTAAATTCATGGTAAGTCAAAAAGTCTTGCGCGGAGGATCTTTCGCCACTCCTGCCAACCATACTCGCTCTACGTACCGTAATTTTTTTCATCCTTATTTAAGATGGCAGTATACCGGATTAAGGTTAGCCAAATAATTCCGACAAAAACAGCATGCAAGAAAAAACTATTTTAATTTCAGCGTCTCAATTCCATAAAGACGTCTATACCGGGCTTACTGATTTTCCTAAACATCTATCTTCAAAATATTTCTATGATGCAAAAGGAGATAAGCTATTTCAGGAAATAATGGATATGCCAGAATATTATCTGACTAATAGTGAGTATAAAATTCTTGATGAGTTTAAAGATGAAATATGCGGTGTATTTTATAAAGATTCTAAGGAATTCGACCTTGTTGAACTGGGTGCGGGAGATGGAAAGAAAACAAAGATTTTATTAAGGCATCTAACTGAGGAAGGGATTCCCTTCCAGTATCTACCCATTGATATTAGCGAGAATGCCCTTAATTTGCTTGAGGCATCAATAAAAAATGAACTTCCATCGGTAAAGATTAAGTCATTACAGGGAACCTATTTTGAAACCCTGGAACAAATGTGTACACTGCAACACAAGAAAAAGGTTATTATGTTTCTAGGTTCAAATATTGGCAACTTACTCCATCCCCAAGCTGTAGAATTTTTGAAGAGTATACAAGAACTAATGAATGATGATGACATTTTCTTTATTGGTTTTGATCAAAAAAAAGATCCGCAGATCATCCTTAATGCCTATAATGATAGTAGTGGAATTACTGAGAGATTTAATAAGAATTTGCTAGCCAGAATAAACAGTGAATTGGATGCTGATTTTGACCTCGACAAGTTCCTGCATTGGGAAGTATACGATCCGGAAACAGGAACTGCCAAAAGTTATTTGGTTGCCAGGGAAAATCAATCAGTTCGTATTAACGGGCTAGATCTTACCGTATCTTTTGATGCATGGGAAACAATACATACTGAAATTTCACAAAAATATGACGACAATGTGGTCTCTTGGTTAGCTGATAAAGCAGGGTTACGGATAAGCAGAATTTTTAGTGACGAAAATAAATTTTACAAAAACTATATTTTAAAAAAATAGATATGAAAGCTATATGGAATAATACTATTATTGCTGAGAGTGACGATACAATTATTGTTGAGAATAACCATTACTTTCCTGCTGAAAGCATTAAAAAAGAATATTTCAAACCCAGCGCTACGAATAGCACATGCCCTTGGAAAGGTGTAGCTTCATATTATACCCTGGACGTTAACGGAATGGAAAACAAAGATGCTGCGTGGTATTACCCTGAGATCAGCGAGCTGGCAAAACAAATTAAAGGCTCAGTAGCCTTTTGGAAAGGTGTAAAAATTGTTGAATAAAAAAACCGGGAAGTTCATAGAACATCCCGGTCTAATTAAACCTGATTGTTAATTACAATTCTAAAACAGCATTTTCTGAACCAGCGAATTCATTCCACTGGTAACCATCTGCTTCTGTTTCATTAACATAATTTCCATCTACGATGTATTTAAACTCGTAAGTACTCTCTTTTGGCAAATCAAAAGTTCCTTTAAAAGTTCCGTTTTTGAGTTTTTTCAACATGCTTCCTTTTGGATTCCAATTATTGAAATCTCCAACTACAGCAACTTTTTTTGCATCTTCAGCAGGTACTGTAAAAGTTACCTTGCATATTGGTTTTGTTTTTAAATATTGTTTTGCGATTGACATGATTTTTAATTTTTGTGATTACGGTGCAAAAATAATACATTAAATCCCTCATTTCCAATGACTAAAATCATATTTATTAATTTCATAAAATATTAATGCCTTTTAGTTCACTTTGGTAAAAAGGAGGTGGTTCTTTTTTCAAGTAGATAATTCCTACATCTTTTTTCTAATGATCTCTAATATAGAATCTATATCTTCCAACGTATTATAATAGTGAAAACTAATTCGAATTCCATTTCCACGCCTTGAACAGACCACATTTGCCTCCATTAAATGGTTAAATAACAGATCATTTCCTACAATGTTAAAAATAGTGCTATGCTGGTGTCTATGGAGCACATCATTATTTAATAAACCCAATTCGCTAAAACCCTTAATAGCCCAGGCACTTAAATTCTCGTTATGAGCTGTAATTTCTTTCATTCCAATATCATTCAGGTTCTCCAGCGCATGTTTCAGGCTTCCAAAACTTAGACTATCAGGATGCCCCGGCTCAAAGTGCCTATTAAAGGGTATTTTATTCTTAGCGGTGAGAACAGCATTGGCAGAATTGAATCCTATGGTTTTTATTCTGAATCTGCTTTTGGCTAAATCTTTGAATAGCATAAATCCATTACCAGTTCCTGCCAAAAGCCATTTATAACCACTAGCCCCAAGCACATCAATCCCTGAGTTCTGAAAATCAATATCAAATGCCCCACAAAATTGAGTGCCGTCTGCTATGATCAGAAGCTGGGGGAATTCTTTTTTCAATGTATTCAGGAAGTCAAGGTTTACACGTATTCCGTTTATCCATTGAACCAGACTTAGGGCCAGCACTGATATAGAACTGGTCTTAACTTTTTCAATAATATTCTCTTCTAACTTTTCGTCAATTTTAGCATAAGAAATTTGAAATCCTCTACTTTCAAAAGGCCAATTAACTGAAGGATAGTCATTTTCAAGTAGCAGTATATGTTCTTTACTATCTAATCCTTCAAGCAACATATTTAGTCCCAAAGAAAAATTCGGAACCAGAGCAACCAGATCCTTCTTACAATTAAAAAATTCCCCAACCATTACCCTTGCTCCACTTATAAGTCCTAAACTATGAATTTTCATAGCACTGCCACCAATAAGATAATCCAAATCGTGATTTTGGCGCCACTCTAAAAGCTCCTCACTCAAAAGTCCGTATGCCGCTGTATTTGCATAAATAGTATGATTAAGAACAGGATATGACTTTCTATATTTTAGCATCATTGATAGTTATTGAAATTTTTGATTTGCTGTATCTTTGTATCTAAGATAACTAATAGGATGACTTCCGAAAATAAAAATGAACCAAGTATAGACAAAGAGCAGCATGAACAGCTGGAGTATGCGCATAAACGAATTAGACAGAAAAAAAATCTTTACGTCCATTTTGTGCTATTTCTGATCGGGAGTATATTTCTTGTATTGATCAATAAAATTCTGAAATATGGTGAAGAATATAACTGGTTCGTATGGGCAATTACATTTTGGGCATTCTTATTCGCAGTCCATTTGGTAAATGTCTTTGTTACGCAAAAGTTTATGGGAATTGATTGGGAACGTAAACAACGTGAAAAATTAGTTGAAAAACAAAGGTATCGAATCAGGGAGCTCCAAAAGGAAATTGAAACAGATTTTCCTATGACTAATTATAAAAAAAAAGATTAGTGGGTAAAATTATTATGATAGCCGCCATTGGAAAAAATAATGCCCTAGGTAAGGATAATGATCTGCTTTGGCACCTCCCAGATGATTTTAAACGGTTTAAACAATTAACAACTGGTCACAAAATTATTATGGGCAGAAAAACGTTTGAAAGTTTTCCAAAACCTCTTCCAAATCGCACGCATATAATTATTACACGAGACCCTAATTACAATCCGAATTTACCCTCTTGTATTGTAGTTCATTCCTTAGAAGAAGCATTGAAATTGGTACAGGATGATGACATAGCTTATATAATTGGCGGAGGAGAAATCTATGATTTGGGGATGCCTTATGCAGATATTTTAGAAATAACAAGAATCCATGAATCTTTTGACGCAGACACCTATTTTCCGGAAATAGATGAAAAAATATGGAAGCGGACCAAGGAGGAGTATCACCCAAGTGACGAAAGACATAAATACGACTTTACCTATCTTACTTACCGAAGAAATAACCCTTTGAAATAATTAAAATTTCCATTTTTGACCTTCAATAGACAATACAACTTATCAAGGATTAAACTTATTTTGCTGGATGTTTTTTTAAAAGTTTAGATATGAGATTTGTTTAGTATTTTCAACATCTTCCAGAAATGAAGTTAATATCTCGATATTCGCATTGGTGTAGAACTGTATATTTCCAGGTGATTTTTTGAGATTTTGGAGATTGAATTTTTTAAGAACTGCCAGGGTTTGTTTAGCGACGGCGGCACCACAATCGATTATATTCACATGAGGCG
>CBDUGN010000162.1:0-7636 GCA_965366915.1 uncultured Eudoraea sp.
ATCTGCAATCCCGGAAATTAGAGGTGTAATTACACCTATGAATAAAAAAGCGGCTGATGTGAGATAACTTATTAATGGTGCTCGTTCAATGTCACCACCAAAAACAGATACTTTCTCAATATCTGCGGCTCTAAACAAAGCTCCATAAAAAATTGGAAAAATGGCAGATGCTATAACAAGACTATATACAGAATTCGCCCAATCATAAAATGCCCACGCATTTAATAATCTCTTACTTCCCTTTATTGCAAAAGTTCTGGCCATTTATTAAAAAGCTACTCTTTGTGAGCAGCCTCGAATATACAACTATTAGAGAAATCACTATTTTGAGATTAACCTATTGAAATGAAGTAACACCGAACTTCTGAGCTTCCTGTCTTGCCAAAGGAGCCCATTGGGTTAAATTGGCTATCCTGGTATCATTAGATGGGTGTGTACTTAAAAACTCAGGTGGGGCATTGCCTCCGGCATTTGCCTTCATACGTTTCCATAAACGCGCGGCCTCATCCGGGTTATAGCCCGCAATGGCCATAATTTGAAGTCCTATTCTATCAGCTTCAGATTCATGGCTTCGGCTGAATGGCAGCATGAGTCCTACGGTGGAGCCAATACCGTATGCCTGGTTAAACATATTTCTTGATTTATCATCCTGGATCGCAATATTTCCGGCAACCGCTCCCAGTTGCTGCAGGGTTCCGGCACTCATTCGCTGTGCACCATGATCTGCTAAGGCATGAGCCACTTCATGACCCATTACTACGGCTACTCCTGTCTCTCCCTGACAAATAGGAAGAATACCGGTATAAAAAACAATTTTACCACCAGGCATACACCAGGCATTAATTAGCGTGTCTTTTACCAAATTATACTCCCATCGGTAATCCTTGAGGTATCCGGGATATCCATTAGCCGATAACCATCTTTCAGCTGCGGAAGAAATTCGCTGCCCAACCCTCGTAATCATCTTGGCTTCGGTAGAATTCTCAAGAACATCGTTTTGCCCAATAAATTCATCGTATTGCGCGAAGGCCATTGGAAATATCTGGCTGTTTGGGTAGAAGTTCAATACTTTTTGTCCCGTAAATGGATTCACTTTACAGGAGGCAATTCCCAATAATAATACGAATGCCAGTACAAACTTTTTCGTGCTCATTTTTAATTATTAATTAAGGTTTAAAATACAAAATATTTATTTACCTACTATATGCAACACTGTAAATTCCTTAGTGACTTGTATTGCATTATTTCCATTCTGAATGAGATCTTTAAGAGGAACAATTTCATTGTCTACTTCTATCTCTTTAATTGCAAATGGCAAATCAATTAAATTAATCTTAAATGAACTATATGAAGTAATGAATGCTCCATTTTTATACTGCTGAATAATCAATTCATTTTTCTTACCATTCAATTTAAAATTCCTTAGGCTATAATTCCCTTTTGTATAATCATAACCGTCATGTCCATCTTCATAAACTGAGGAATTTTCAACACCCAATTTAAAGTAAACATCAAGGATTAATTCTTCGATAACTTTTTCACCAACGTACTGCTGAACAGGATATTTGGGTATTATTGCTCCTTCTTTAACAAAAATTGGAATTTTATCAATATCTGCAGGAACCCATTTTTCCATTCCTCCGTCTACAACCTCACCTGTCCAAAAGTTATGCCATTTTCCTCTGGGAATATACATTCTTCTTCCCATTGCATTTGGTTCCTGAATTGGACAGACCAATATTTGATCTCCGAATATAAACTCATCAGTTCTAAAATGTGTTTGATGGTCCTCCTGATCAAAGTATACCAAAGGTTTAAGCATTGGTATGTTCTCATTTGAATATTTCCAGAACATGGTATAGAGATATGGAAGAAGCTGGTACCTTAATTCAATAAACTTCCTTACTATACCAGTAACTTCCTTATCAAATGACCAGGGCTCCTGATCTCCGTGGTCTCCACTGGAATGCACCCTAAAAAATGGATGAAAGACACCTAATTGTATCCATCTGGCAAAAAGTTCTCCATTTGGTTGCTCTGCAAATCCTCCTATGTCTGATCCAACAAAGGACATACCGCTCATACACATTCTTTGAACCTGTACATTGGCAATCCAAAGGTGTTCCCATGTAGCAACATTATCTCCCGTCCAGGTAGAGCAGAATCGCTGAGCTCCAGCATATGCTGCCCTTGTTATGACAAAAGGCCGTTTTGGGTAAACGTATTTTTTTACACCTTCAAAAGTTGCCCTTACCATTTGAGTGCCATAAATATTGTGAGCCTTTCTGTGACTGCAGGGATGGCCATCAAAATCATGCCTGGTATCTAATGGTGCCGTTTTTGAAGGAACTTCCATTATCGCGGGCTCATTCATATCATTCCATACTGCATGGGCTCCTGTCTCTGACATGAGCTCTTTATAGAGTCCTGCCCACCATTTCCTGACTTTGGGATTTGTAAAATCGGGGAAACTACATTCTCCCGGCCAGACTTTACCTCGCATTAAGGGTCCATCTCCCCTTTTACAGAAATAATCATTTTTCAGAGCCTCCTGGTATACCCAATAATCCTTGTCTACTTTAATTCCCGGGTCTATCATGACCACAGTTTTAAAGCCGTCTTCAGCTAAATCCTGTATCATGGCCTTGGGATCAGGAAATTTTTTCTTATCCCATGTAAAACAGCGAAACCCATCCATATAGTCTATATCCAGATAAATAGCATCACATGGTATTTTAAGAGCCCTGAATTTTGCAGCAATTTTTTTAACATTGCTCTCAGGGAAGTAACTCCATTTAGACTGATGAAAGCCCAATGCCCAAAGTGGCGGAATTTCTGGTGTGCCCGTAAGATCTGTGTAGGCCCTTACTACTTTAGACATCGCAGGGCCGTAAAAGAAGTAGTAATTCATTTCTCCGCCATCTGCCCAAAAACTGGTTATATTCCTTCTTTCATGAGCAAAATCAAAGTTTGTTCTAAACGTATTGTCGAAGAATATTCCATAGGCAATATCGTTATGCAGGCCAACATAAAAGGGAATTGCCTTATACAACGGATCCTGATCCTTGCTATAGGCATAAGAATCTGTAACCCAATTGCTTACCCTTTTACCTTTCAGGTTCGAATGTGTAGCCTTATCACCCATACCATAAAAGCTTTCCGCAGTTTGTGTGATTTTGCTCATCTTCACCGAATTACCACCGTATTCGTAATTCTCTTCCCAGTGAAAACCAAGTTCATCTTCATTTATGATATTCCCTTCTAAATCTGAAATTTGGGTTCGCATGGTTTTTTTATCAACCAGAACCGTAATCTTCGAAGTACTTATTAGATATTCTGTTTTTGTTTCTGTGGCTTCAAGCTTGTTATATCCCCTGCTGCCATCCGGACTTATTGCATAGGAAAAATCTGGCTGAAAAACTTCTTCAGTGGCATATCTGAATCTAATGGCGCTGTTCCGCAGGACGGTTATCTCAAGAATTACCCCATTCTCCGACGTAAAATAAAATTTATCGGTGTCACGCTTAAATTTAATTATATGATTGGGATATAAATTGCCTTTGTATTCTAATTCTGTATTGGTAATCATAAAGGGTGATTTAAAAGACCCACAAAAAAAAGACTTTAACTTTTAAAAGAAAAACGATATTGCTGCCATTTATGAACTACAACGTTATAGTTGCCCATATTTATTTGAAAATTACCACCCCAAGTGGTGGAATTGTAATCTCAATAGAAGTTTTATGACCATGCCATGGAGTTTTGGAAACTTTTATTCCGGTATTTTTACTTCCGCTTCCACCATATTTTTTTGCATCACTATTAAAAATCTCCTTCAAAGGACCCTTTTTTGGGATTCCTACCCTGTATCCTTCTCTAGGTACCGGTGTGAAGTTACAGGCTACAATCAGGTCGTTTTTAGGTTCATGTCCACGGCGAATATATGTAAGTACCGAATTCTCATAATCGCCATAATCTATCCACTGAAATCCTTCGGAACTGAATTGTTTTTCATAAAGGGCAGGTGATGAACGATAAAGCTTGTTTAAGTCTTTTACCAATTCCTGAATACCAGCGTGAAAATCATATTTCAACAAATGCCAATCAAGACTATGCTGATAATTCCATTCGGATGACTGTCCAAACTCCGCACCCATAAATAAGAGGTTAGTGCCCGGATGCGTAAACATATATCCATAGAGCAATCTTAAGTTTGCAAATCTTTGCCACTCATCGCCCGGCATTTTATATAATAGAGACTGCTTTCCATAAACTACCTCGTCGTGGGAAAAAGGCAACATGAAGTTTTCGGTAAAAGCATAGGTCATACTAAACGTAAGGTCATTCTGATGGTGCCTTCTGTAAACAGGCTCTTTCTTAAAGTATTCCAGGGTGTCATGCATCCAGCCCATCATCCATTTCATACCAAATCCCAGGCCGCCTATGCTAACAGGCTTGGAGACCATTGAAAATGAAGTTGATTCCTCGGCAATTGTTTGAATTCCTTTAAAACTGCTATACACTTCCTGATTGAGCTCTCGTATAAAGGATATGGCCTCAAGATTCTCGTTGTTGCCATAGATATTTGGTTCCCACTCCCCTTCTTCACGAGAATAATCCAAATATAACATTGAGGCAACAGCATCAACACGGAGACCATCTGCATGATACTGATCTAACCAAAAATTAGCATTACTTATAAGAAAGGCACGAACTTCGTTTCTGCCATAATTAAATATTAAACTTTTCCAATCGGGATGATATCCTCTTCTTCTGTCGGGATTCTCATAAAGGCAGGAGCCATCAAAAAATCCCAAGCCATGAGCATCTTCAGGAAAATGGGAAGGTACCCAATCCAGGATGACCCCAATATCATTTTGATGAAGTTTATCTACAAGAAGTTTAAAATCTTCTGGTTTGCCAAATCTGGATGTAGGTGCAAAATAGCCCGTTAGCTGATAGCCCCATGAAGGATCATACGGATATTCCATAATGGGCATGAATTCTACATGCGTAAAATTCATTTCCTTTAAGTATTTAACCAAATCTTCTGCCAGATCTACATATGACATAAATTTATCCTCATTGGCGCGTTTCCAGGATCCAAGATGGATTTCATATACAGAATACGGTTTGTCCAGACTATTTTTGGTCTCACGTGTATCCATCCAATTCTTATCCTTCCATTTATAAGCGTCATTCCATACTACAGAAGCGGTATTAGGCGGATGCTGACAATATCTGGCAAAAGGGTCTGCTTTCTCCGTTTTAATATCATTATTATGAGAATGAATCTTATACTTATACAAAGCACCTTGTTCTACCCCTGGAATAAAACCTTCCCAAATACCACTTTCATCCCATCTTACATTTAGCTGATGCTCGCCTTCCACCCAGTAATTAAAATCACCTATGACAGAAACCGATTTAGCCGTAGGTGCCCAAACGGCAAAATATGTCCCCTTCTTGCCCTTATATTTCACAGGGTGCGAACCTAAGTGATTGTAAAGCCGGTAGTGCTTACCCGCTTTAAAAAGATTGATATCAAAATCCGTTAATAAGCTGTAGGGAATTACATTGCCCATATTTCTGTTGTTAGTTAGGTTCGTTAATAATACTAATAATACCCTGTAAAGGTATCACTGCCCATCTGGGTCTTGAATTCATTTCATATCCCAATTCGTAAACTGCCTTTTCAAGCATACAATACTCCAAAAGGAATACTCTTTCCTGTCTGTAACCAATATTTATATTATGTTCCTGAATAAGACTGGCATAGGTCTCCAGAAAGACTCCAATAAAGTATCGATAAAGTATTTCCCCTGCCAGAAAAAGATCTTCCTGTGAATATGCATATTCTTCCATGTGGTTAAAAATTGTTGCATAAACAGCATAATGAAATGACCGGAAAAGACCTGCTATATCCTTTAAAGGGGGCTGCTTAACCTTCCTGTCCCTGATTGTACTTTCCGGCTCTCCTTCAAAATCAAGTAAATAAAAATCATCGTCCTTTACCAATATCTGGCCAAGATGATAATCCCCATGAACGCGAATCCTTTCTCCTTTTAGTTTGGTCCAGTCAAAATTTACAAAGCGTTTTCTAATCTCATTTTTCCGTTCCAAGAACTCCTTGGCAAGTTCGAGCGATAAACCTTCCAAACGATGGAGGTTATTTTCAACGGTATTTAATCTATTTTGAAATTGATATAACAATCTATTTTTTAGCCAAACCTCGTAATCCCCATTAAAATGTGTAGGTGTGAATGCAGTGTCTTCAAACTCTGAACCTAAAGCAATATGCATCTCGGCTGTTCTCTGCGCCAATTTCTGAAGTTTTAAGAAAATGTTCAAACCCGCCCAATCAATTATTTCAGGTGGAACATCCCTGATATTCAACCGCTCAAACAATTCAGTTTGAGGCAACTCGTGAACATTTATCCCTTTGTATTCAAGGTTACTAAAAATTTTATGTAATTCATTCAGCATAAAATCCCAGGCGTCACCCTGATTAGGGACCAATTCCTGCATTAATGCTATGGTAACATTAACATTATCTGCATCCATGATACTGATGCTTCCCTGATAGGCCGGTGTATTTTTATACCCTTTTCGCTCAGAAAGGAACTGACTCATTTCAAAATCGGGATTTTTGTCGGCATAAATCCTCCTAAAAAATTTAATAACAGACTTATCGTTGATTATTATAGCTCTGTTCAAGACCCATAAAACGAGAGGATTCATAGACTTTATCATGAAAATCAACACTTTTATGGTACCTGACACGGGTAGTGTCATTTGGTTCTGCATTAACAATGCGCTCAAATACTAACTTTCGAAATGCTTCCAGATTGATGGCATCTATTATAAAACCAGCCTGCCCGTTAATACTAAGCGGCAGAATCCTTTCTTTTTCGGCAAAATTCTCATCGGTAACAAACGCAATAGGTAAAAAATAATGCTGATAAAACGCCTCTTCAAAATTAACTTCCAGCAATAAACCGTAATATACTTCACCCTTCTGTTGTATCCTGAAGTATTCCCGGAGCTCTATATATTTGAGCTTACTGGCTTTGCCCCCATACCAGCGTTGCTTAACGACATAGGCCTCAAGGACATCGGAAAGAAAGACCTTGATAAAATTCTTATCGTCCAATAAATTTTCCCAGGCCACATTAAATGAGTAGGGAGGTTGAAGAATTGAGTCCTGTTTTTTCTTGGACATTTTTATTTTTTAATATGAAACATATGAAATGGCAACGCAGGATGCAATTCTACAAAATTCCACTCATCATACCAAAGATAACTATTGTCCGTGACAAGGTCATGCATGGTTATTCCATGGCTGATATCGACGGATAAATCGCCCAAAGGAAGCTGAAGCATTCCTCGCTGCGAATAGTGTGAATCAAGATTAATAACTACTAAAACTTCATCGGACTTATCTTCATTCCATTTATAGAATGCTATAAGCTGGTGATTCTCTATTTGGCAAAACCTGATATTGTTGGTTTGCTGCAATGCTTCATGGTTTTTCCTTGCCTGGTTTAAACGAGTAATTATAAGAGTTAATTTGTTTTTAACAGACCAATCCCAAAATTTCACTTCATATTTTTCTGAATGCAAATATTCTTCTTTA
>CBDUGN010000163.1:0-7583 GCA_965366915.1 uncultured Eudoraea sp.
AGTATTTGGGCAAATTATCGTCACAGGCAAAAAACCTTCGAAAAACTACGCTTTGATTTTTGAAAAAGTTCTTAAAAATTTATCTATCTGTCCTTTAAGTTTTGGTGTGGCTTCTACTAATGGCAAACGGACTGCGGAGCCACATAATCCATGGGCTTCCAGAATCGATTTTATCCCAGCTGGACTTCCTTCCTGAAAACTTAATCTCATTCCTTCTAACATTGAATTATGTAAAGCATAGGCTTCTTTTTCTTCACCTTGCAATCCCAGCTTTATCATTCTTGAAAATTCATTAGGCAGACCTTGACCCAAAACAGAAATTACGCCTACCCCACCTTCCATAACAGTGGGCAATGCTGTAAAATCATCTCCTGAAATCACCAAAAAATCTGCGGGTAAAATACTTATTAGTTTTCTCAACTGAATCATATCTCCTGAAGCCTCTTTAATTCCAACAATATTGGAACAATCCTGCGCAAGTCTCAGTACTGTTTCCGGTTCAATATTGCTTCCTGTTCTACCAGGGACGTTGTACAAAATTACTGGTTTTTCAGAGGCTTGTGCCAACGTTTTATAATGGCGGTATATTCCCTCCTGTGTAGGTTTATTGTAATACGGTGATACGGATAAGACCGCCACAAAATCTTTGAGATTGGTCTGTTGAATTTCCTCAGCTAAAAGTTTTGTATTGTTACCTCCAATCCCAATAACAAGAGGAAGTCTTCCTGCATTTTCCTGAACTACAACATCAATAACTATTTGTTTTTCAGCGCTTGTAAGCGTTGCAGATTCTCCTGTGGTACCTAATAAAACGAGATAATCGACATTTCCCTCAATGCAAAAGTTTACTATGCGCTTTAAAGCGGCAATATCAATTGATAAATCAGGGTTAAAAGGAGTAATCAATGCAACCCCGGTTCCTAATAAATTTTTCATAATTATTTACATCAAGCATCAATCTCACCCAAAACTTTAAGATACTTTTTAAGTTCCTTCTTAAAGGTATTAAAGTCCGCGGGTGGCGTCTCTAATATTAGATCATTATATCGTTCGTCTATTTCAGCAAAGCCCACATTTATTCTTGCCCTGGTCTTAACAGTCATTAACTGGAGCATTAAATTCTCCTGATTATAATAATTCACCAACATATCGTATTCCCTGCTTAAAAACTCCAGGGCATAACTATTCTCTATGTCCCCATTCCAACCAAGATCTTTATCTGAAAAAACAGGGGTTGCATAAGGTGAATTCTTATCATAATAGTTTTTATAGCCAATAATTTTAACAGCATTAGGCCTTAATTTAAAGTCTTCTACAAACTCATAGAACAATTCCGCATTATCAAATTTATCCAGATCTACAATAACGGCAATTGAGGTAATACCATTTTTACGCACTACTGCTTCCGGAGGACTTTCAATTTGTTGCTTCAGATATTTTAAGCCAGATTTGTATTTAAATTTATCTTTAAGTGCCTTTAAAAACATGTAACTTTGCGTTTAGGCAAATGTAATTAATATCCATGCAACTATTATGCTAAGATAATAAGGATAATGATTTTAAAAATACAACATTTTGTTATTTTTGCAACAATAGTATGTCTTTGTGCCTGCAAAGACAGTTCGATACAGCTTAGTAAAATATCTGGCGAGCAGATACCTATAACAGATTCTATAAATGGAACGGATTCCATAGATCTATTCGTAGCGCCTTATAGAAATCGCATAAACGAGGTTTTAGATAGTACATTGGCTTATGCCCCTAAGCAAATCACCAAGAATGATGGTGAATACAACACCTCCGCAGGCAATTTAATGGCTGATATAATGCTTAGTGAAGCTAATCCAATTTTTAAAGCGAGAACCGGCCAAGAAATAGATTTTGTGATTTCCAATCACGGAGGAATTCGAAGTATTATATCTGAGGGTAAAGTAAACGCAAGAACGGCTTATGAAGTAATGCCATTTGATAATTCAATAGTGGTTGTTGCTCTGAAAGGTAAGGATGTCAGAGATTTGGTTGCCTTTCTGATTAATGCAAAAAATCCTCATCCTATTGCAGGCATACAGATTATTTTGAATAAAAACGAGACCCTTAAAAATGTGAATATTAATGGGTTGCCTTTTGATGAAAATAGAACCTATAATGTGGCAACTTCCAATTATTTGGCGGATGGAGGTAGTAATATGGGATTTTTTAAGGATAGCTTAAAAACCAGTGACTTAAATTATTTAATCAGGAATGCAATGATTGATTATTTTAAAAAAATAGATACCCTAACTGCTGACGTGGACGACCGTTTTATAAAAATTGAACAGAAATGAAAAGACGGGACTTTGTAACGCATTCAATCGCCGGAGGTACCTACATAGGTATGGGAGGCCTTGGCCTGAATAGTTGTAATTTTCAGAATTCCAAATGCATTACGATACTTCATACGAATGATGTGCACAGTCATATAGATCCTTTTCCCAAAGAACATAGTTCGTTTGCTAACATGGGGGGCATTGCGAGGAGGGCTAACTTAATTCAAAAAATCAGAGAGGAAAATCCAAACACCCTTTTATTGGATGCAGGCGATATTTTCCAGGGCACACCCTATTTTAATTTTTACGGGGGAGAATTGGAATTTAAATTGATGAGCATGCTTAAATATGATGCAGCAACAATTGGCAACCATGATTTTGACAATGGAATTGAAGGCCTTTTAGCCCAGTTGCCATATGCCAAGTTTAAATTGCTCTCGGCCAATTATGATTTTACAAATACTGTAATGAATGGCTTTGTGGAAGCTTACCAAACATTTTTAGTTGAAGGCATCAAAATTGGCGTATTTGGATTGGGAATAAAACTGGCTGGTCTTGTTGGCAAAGACCTATTTAAGGAAACCGTGTATCTTAATCCAATTGAAATTGCCCAGGACATGAGCGTTTTGTTAAAAAATGAAGAAAAATGTGATTTAGTAATTTGTTTATCACATTTGGGTTACTCCTACGAAGATGCCCAAAGGCCTAGTGATCTGAAGCTGGCGGCAAAAACAGATAATATTGATCTTATTATAGGTGGTCATACACATACTTTTTTAGATAAACCTGTTACCAGACAAAACCGTTTAGATAAATCTGTTTTGGTAAATCAGGTCGGCTGCTATGGAATAAATCTGGGCAGAATCGATTTTTATTTTGATTCTAAAAAAAATATTCAGTCTGAAGGGGTCTCTATTACAGTTTGATTTTTATTAAGGTGCTATTTTAAAGGATGTCATGAAAGTAAATGGGCTGATATGTAAAGGACATGGTGTGGCCTCCGGCATATCTGATAATAAGAGATATCCAAGGGGTACATTGTTCGAGCAGCTCCCCTATTTTAGGAAAAGAGGCTTAGATCTGTCTTATTACTTTTTAGGAACTATTAATCTGGATATTGGCCCTTATCAATTTGAAATCGAAAACCCGAAATATTTTTTTAAGGCCATACCCTGGTCCAGTTATATCCCCCCGGAAAATTTTTATTTTTTTGATGTCAAACTCTTCTTCAGACATAAAGAATACAAAGGATTAATTTATATGCCAGATCCAATAACCAAGGTTGATCACATTCAGGAACAATCAATCCTTGAGTTAATTCTACCAAAAATTTTCGGACTTGATTATGGATTGAAGGTTTGTATTGAAGTTAGAGATGAACAATTACTATTGTTCAAGCGGTAGTATTCTTTAGTCATTGGGGTGATCTATCATTTTGACCGATTCAGAGACTCATTGTTGATAACATATTCTACTAAAATTTTCAATTCTTCATCCGGGGTGAGGTTCGGGCATTTCCTGTTTGCCCTTCTGTACCAGTAATCGGCATTGAATTGATCGCCTTCCTTGCGATGCAGATAAGCATGTATCCAAGAACCAAGAATTGAAAGCATATCCTGGGCAATATCATGCGAAGCAATCCAGTTCCCTTTCGCATCATACCACAGTGCCTGTAATCCTTTTGGCCAATCCGCTGGTGGACGTTCATTTTGGCAGGTTTTCAAAAATTCTTCAAAGCTAATTGGCAACTTCATTTTGAGCTTAGATAAATAAATTGAGTAGTTCGGACATATTTTCCCGTGCTTGGTCCTTTGTTAGTTGAATTATAAGACTAATAATCTTTTCTTGAACCGAATAAATAATCACTTAAAATTAAACACAATGATCATGAAAAAAACATCAATTACTTATTTACTAATTGTTTCGCTCGTTTTGGGTACCCTTACAATGGTTAATGCGCAGGACGCAGAAGCACCCATGTGGGAAACAATAGTCTTAACGCCGGATAACACTAAATTAAAAGTTCTCGGCGAAAATATGAGGGCACATAACAAAAAATACCATAGCGAAGGTGCATATAAGGCTACAGTTTACAATATTTCCAGCGGTCCGGATATTGGAAAAATTATTTGGATGATGGGGCCATTAAAATATGCTCACCTCGATACAAGACCTGCCGAAGGAGGACATGATGAAGACTGGAGAGATAATGTCATGGCTTATGTAAAGAAAATGGAACATGGAGAATATTGGAAAGGCGATGTTAAACTTTCAAATACCGATATGCTAACGGATGATCCTTCACTCTATCCCATTCAATTCATCAGATATTGGGAAGTTAATCGTGAGCACTCGCATAACGCTGAGGCCATGTTAGAAATTATTAGCAAAACAATTAAAGCCATGGAAGGTAACAATGCATGGGGTGTTTATTATAACGAATTCAGGCAAGGATCTGCAATAGGCCGGCATATTGCCACTGTTGGGTTTTATAAGAATTGGGCTGAATTTGATGAAGATTCTACCTTTAGGAAAACCTATTCAAAAGTTCATGGAGATGACTCCTGGGATGCTTTCGTTCGCAATATGCAACAGGTAATGGATAATAGCTGGGATGAAATCTGGGTTTATAATAAAAACCTGAGTGGCGATTAATTCTCCTACATACAGTTTAGTAAAACCCTCTTCTTATTTATAAAGAGGGTTTTATTTTATCATTGTTAAAAAGTCGTCTTCCGAAATAATTGGGATGCCCAATTTATCAGCCTTATCTTTTTTACTTGGACCCATATTAGCCCCTGCGACAACATAAGAAGTCTTTGAAGAAATTGAAGAGCTAACTTTACCGCCGTTATCTTCAATATGTTTTTTTAATTCTGTTCGACTTAATTTTTCAAATACCCCGGAAACCACAAAAGTCTGACCCTTAAGTATTTCGGTTTGTCCATCTAATTGCTCATCCGTAAGCGAGAACTGAAGGCCATACTCCTTAAGTTGGTTTATAATATCCCTGTTTTTTTCTTCGCTAAAGAAGTTTACAGTACTCTCCGCAATTCTCTCTCCAATTTCGTCCACCAATACCAATTCTTCTGCTGTAGCTGCCATTAATGCATCTATGTTTTTATAAGCTTTAGCAAGTTTCTTAGCTACTGTTTCTCCTACATACCGAATGCCAAGCCCAAATAATACACGTTCAAAAGGAATATTGACAGATGCTGCCACACCATTAATTAAATTCACAGCAGACTTCTCTGCCATACGTTCTAAGGGCATTAACTGATCTTTGGTTAGTGTGTATAAATCTGCATAATTATTTATCAGGCCTTCTTTGTAAAGCAATTCTACAGTTTCACTTCCCAAACCTTCAATATCCAGGGCCTTTCTCGAAATAAAATGTTGAATTCTACCGGTTATCTGCGGTGGACAACCGTTTTCATTAGGGCAAAAATGCTGTGCCTCCCCCTTTTTTCTAATCAATTCCGTTCCACATTCCGGACAGTTTGTAATATAGTGTGTTGGTTTGGAGTTGACGGGGCGTTTAGACAAATCAACACTTACAATCTTAGGAATAATCTCACCCCCTTTTTCTACATAAACTGTGTCTCCTTCACGGATATCCAGCTTGGCTATTTGATCTGCATTGTGCAAAGAAGCTCTCTTAACCGTCGTCCCTGCCAGCAGTACCGGTTGCAAATTTGCTACGGGTGTAATGGCCCCGGTCCTACCAACCTGATAGCTAATTTCATCGAGAATTGTAATGGCTTGTTCTGACTTAAATTTATATGCAAGAGCCCACCTCGGTGACTTTGCTGTATAGCCCAATTCTTCCTGATGCTGAAGATTGTTAACTTTTACAACCACACCATCGGTTTCATAAGGAAGGTTATGACGCTCCGTATCCCAGAATTCTACAAACTCCATTACTTCTTCCGTTGTTTTACAGAGCTTTGCTACAGAAGGAACTTTAAAACCCCATTCCCTGGCTTTGAGAAGCATTTCAAACTGAGATGAGAAATTGAGATTATTACCGGTAATTCCGTAAAGAAGGCATTCCAATGGTCTTTCCGCAACCAGTGAACTATCCTGAAGCTTAAGGCTTCCAGCTGCAGTATTACGGGGGTTCATGTAGGGATCCTCCCCGCTATTGATACGCTCTTCATTCATTTTAGCGAAACCATCCAGGGGAAGTACAATTTCTCCACGAATATCAAATTTTGATGGAAAATCTCCCTGCAATCTTAGAGGCACAGATTTTATGGTTCTTATGTTTGCAGTTACGTCATCACCTTGAAATCCATCACCTCTTGTAATTCCTCTTACAAGTTTACCATTTTCATAAGTTATACTAATGGAGGCGCCATCATATTTTAACTCACATGTGAAACTAACTTCGGAATCTCCTAAAATACGTAATACGCGCTTTTCCCAATCCAACAACTCTTGTTTGGAATAGGAGTTATTTAATGAATACATCCTATGTTCGTGAACTACGGTCTCAAAACTTTTTGTAACGGTTCCTCCTACCCGCATTGTTGGCGAAGTTGCATCCATAAATTCAGGATACTGATCCTCCAACGCTTGTAACTCCTTTAGTTTCATATCAAATTCATAGTCCGATATACTTGGACTAGCGAGTACATAATATTTATAATTGTGTTCCCGTAATTCCTCGCGCAAGGCTTCTATTTTTTCCTTTATACTCATTAAAGCTGATCTTTATTTATCCATTTAGGCACATGCTGAGGTTTATAATATCGCATCTTATCCAGTAAACCATTAATGGAATGGTCTATGAGTATCATATCATAGTTCTCCTTTTTGACGAACTCCTGATCGACCATTGTTTTAAGCATTCCCATCAAATTATCGTAAAATCCGTTGATATTTAGAATCCCAATAGGCTTTTGATGCAGACCCAATTGGGCCCAGGTTATCATTTCAAAAAATTCCTCTAAAGTACCATAGCCTCCTGGCAACATTATAACAGCTTCAGACATTTCATGCATTTTCAGTTTTCGCTCATGCATATTCTCGGTTACGATCAATTCTGTTAAACCATCATGAAATACCTCTTTGTGTTTAAGGAAATCAGGGATGATTCCTATTACATTTCCAGAATAGTCCAATGCCCCCTGAGCTAACTTGCCCATTACGCCAATTCTTGCTGCGCCATAGACTAGTTTAATGGACCTTTCAGCCATTTCCCTGCCTAAAGAATAGGCTTTATCTAATACAATTGGGTCGTTTCCTTCACTACTACCACAAAAGACAACAATA
>CBDUGN010000164.1:0-7348 GCA_965366915.1 uncultured Eudoraea sp.
AATTCAAAATAACCATTGGTAAATGATTCAATGGCCTGCTGAATAGTTTCAGCATTTATTTCATCATCAAAAGTTAATTTGGAAATAACTTCTTCCTGTATAGCGAGATTAATTGATTTGGCAAGTTTATTATTACCTAATGCTTTTGGAACATCAATGGAAACCTTTGGGCATTCCTTACATTTAGAATTCTGAAGACTTAAAGCTTCAAATGTAACATTGCGGCTGTCCTGACAGCTAATTATAAAGACCAGTAAAAAAAGGTAGGTTATAATATGCTTCATAGCGTTGAATTTGGATCTATTGCAAAACTAAGGATTCATTGGTTTCTCCAAAAGATAACAATACATTTGTGAACATAAATATTAAATATGAGCGAAAAGGAATTAAGATTTAATAGTAAGGTAATACATGGGGGACAAAAGCCTGACAAGGCCTATGGCGCTGTAATGCCCCCTATTTATCAGACATCTACGTATGCCCAAACTAGTCCTGGTGAACATATGGGTTTTGAATATTCTCGTAGTGCTAACCCAACAAGGAGTGCATTGGAAAATGCCCTTGCCAGTATTGAAAATGGAAATTACGGATTGGCATTCGCCAGTGGATTGGCGGCAATGGACGCTGTTATTAAACTATTAGAGCCGGGTGATGAAGTAATTTCAACTAATGATCTGTACGGTGGCAGCTATCGTCTTTTCCGACAGATTTTTGAAAAATACGGGATCAAATTTCACTTCATAGGGATGCAGGAAGTAGCTAATATCGCTGCCTTAATTAATTCAAACACGAAGTTAATTTGGGTTGAAACTCCAACCAATCCAATGATGAATGTAATTGACATTAAGGCAGTTTCCGAATTGGCCAAAAGTAATAAACTGCTTATGGCAGTGGATAATACTTTCGCAACGCCCTATTTGCAGCAACCTCTAGATTTAGGAGCCGATATAGTTATGCATTCTGCTACCAAATATCTTGGCGGGCATAGCGACGTGGTCGTTGGCGCTTTAGTTGTGAAGGATAAAGTCTTGGCAGAGAAATTGTATTTCATTCAAAACGCCAGTGGCGCTGTATGTGGCCCAATGGATAGTTTTTTAGTTTTAAGAGGGATTAAAACATTACATGTAAGAATGCAGCGGCATTGTGAAAATGGGAAACTCATTGCAGAATATTTACTTGCTCACCCAAAAATTGAAAAGGTGTATTGGCCTGGTTTCAAAAATCATCCCAATCATGATGTTGCCACAAGACAAATGAAAGCATATGGTGGAATGATATCCTTTGTACCCAAAGGAAGTAGTTTTAAGGATGCCATTGCTATTGTAGAAAAACTAAAGGTCTTCACGCTTGCAGAATCGTTGGGAGGAGTGGAGAGTTTGGCAGGCCACCCGGCAAGTATGACCCATGCCAGTATCCCTAAAAAAGAACGGGAAAAAAGTGGTGTCGTTGATTCTCTTATCAGGCTAAGTGTGGGAATTGAAGATGGCCAGGATCTTATTTCTGATCTGGAACAGGCAATCAAATAAATTTTATCATATTTTTAAAAAAAGCCCCTTTAAATTGCAGAAAAGGTATAATTTTGCGCTTGAATTTTTAATTCAATAAAAAACCTTAGCTAATTAATAATAATATGAACACAAACATTGAAGCATTTATGGATGAGGTTAGGACCCGAAACGGTCATGAACCGGAGTTCATTCAAGCTGTACAGGAAGTAGCCGATACGGTAATTCCTTACATAGTCCAGCATGAAATCTATTACGGTAAAAACATCTTGTTGAGGATGGTTGAACCAGAGCGGTTGATTTCCTTTAGAGTTTCCTGGGTAGATGATAACGGTGAGATACATGTAAACCGGGGATATCGTATTCAAATGAACTCAGCAATAGGGCCTTATAAAGGTGGACTTCGTTTTCACCCATCTGTTAATGCCAGTATTCTTAAATTCCTTGCTTTTGAACAGGTATTCAAAAATAGTCTGACTACCCTTCCAATGGGAGGGGGAAAAGGAGGTTCAGATTTCGATCCTAAAGGAAAATCTGATGATGAAGTTATGAGGTTTTGTCATGCCTTTATGGCGGAATTATCCAGGCATATTGGACCTAACACAGATGTACCGGCGGGAGATATTGGAGTAGGAGCAAGGGAGATTGGATTCCTTTTTGGGATGTATAAAAAGATAAGGAATGAGTTCACTGGTGTTCTTACAGGAAAGGGATTATCGTGGGGTGGATCTAAAATTCGCCCGGAGGCAACCGGCTATGGCACTGTATATTTTGCTCAAAGTATGTTAAAAACAAAAAATGAGGAAATTAAAGGAAAAACGGTTGTTGTTTCAGGATCTGGAAATGTTGCTCAATATGCGGCGGAAAAGATTTTACAATTGGGGGGTAAAGTTTTGACATTGTCTGATTCAGGCGGATATATTTATGACAAGGATGGGATTGATAATGAAAAATTGAACTTCGTAATGGATCTCAAAAATAATAAGCGTGGTAGAATATCTGAATATGTGAAAAAGTATAAATCGGCAACTTATCATGAAGGTAAACGCCCTTGGGGAGTAAAATGTGATATTGCACTGCCATGCGCTACTCAGAATGAATTGGACGGAAATGACGCTAAAGAATTAGTTGCCAACGGATGTATTTGCATTGCTGAAGGGGCAAATATGCCTTCTACTCCTGAGGCAATTCATGCTTTTCACGATGCCAAAGTCTTATTTGCACCTGGCAAAGCTTCTAATGCGGGGGGTGTAGCTACCTCTGGCCTGGAGATGTCGCAGAACTCTTTAAGGATAAGCTGGACAAGGGAAGAAGTAGACGAAAGGCTGCGCGGAATTATGGAAGATATTCATGATTCATGTATTGAATATGGGATAGAAGAAAACGGATATTGCAATTATGTAAAAGGAGCTAATATTGCTGGCTTTGTTAAGGTGGCAGACGCCATGCTTGCACAAGGAGTGATTTAACTAGTATTTGGATAAAAGGCGGTTTTAGGAAATGAGCTTTCAATTTTGCGAAAGTTTTAGCTTCTAAAACCGCCTCTCTGATTTTTTTTTATTTATTCAACCTATCTTTGCTTTATTCTAAGCACAATAGATGCAAATTACCACTAAAGCTTTAATTCTATCTTCTATAAAGTATGGGGATACAAGTTTAATTGTAAAAGCGTTTACTTTCTCGGATGGATTAAAATCCTATCTCCTTAAAGGAATCTTAGCCTCCAGAAAAGGAAAATTAAAAACCGCCTACTTTCAACCCTTAACGCAACTGGAAATAGTTGTAAATCATAAAAATAAAGGGACTTTAGAACGACTAATTGATGCTAAAGTAAATTACCCTTACCAGAGTGTTCATACGGACATCGCTAAAAATGCAATGGTCTTATTTTTGGCTGAAATACTGATTAACAGCATATTCGAAGAGGAACAAAACAAAGACTTATTCAGTTTTCTGGAGGCATCGCTTCAATGGTTGGATACTCATGATAACATTAGCAACTTTCATATATTTTTTCTATTAGGGTTGTCAAAATATTTAGGGTTTTATCCGGATACAACGAAAATGAATTACCCTTATTTTGATTTGGTTGAAGGTGCATTTATTGAATCCCCGGGAATGAATCCAATTCTTAAAGAAGAAACCCTTGAACTCTTTAAAGCATTTTTGGGCATAAATTTTGATGCTATCCATAAAGTCAGGATGGGCAAAAAAACCAGGCAAGAATTATTACAATCCCTTGTACTCTATTTTGAAGTACATTTGCACGGATTTAAAAAACCCAGATCACTTGCTATTTTGAACGAAGTTTTTAGCTAAAATGCATAGGGGAATTTTTCTTATTACACTTCTATTTACTAACCTTGTATTTGGTCAGGAGATAACCCTCCTTGATACGGAAACAAAGGAACCTGTAATTAATGCCGTTCTTTACAATGATGATAAATCAAAAACTGTCCTTTCTGATTTTGATGGAAAATGTGATATAACTGTTTTTAACAGAAATGAACGTATTACAATAAGGCACCTTAGTTATCAAACCAAAAGATCTACTAAACAACTACTATTAAAAAGAGGAGGTAAGGTTGATCTTAGTTTAAAACGGGAACAGCTAGATGAAGTGGTTATGTCTATTTCCAAGTGGGAGCAACAAAAAAAAGATATACCGCAAAAAATAGTTTCCATCAACGCTCAAGCAATAGCATTTGCAAATCCACAGACTTCAGCAGATCTCTTGCAGAACAGCGGGAAAATATTTGTGCAGAAAAGTCAGTTGGGTGGTGGAAGTCCTATGATCCGTGGTTTTGCAACAAACAGGCTGGTGTTATCAGTAGATGGAGTACGGATGAATAATGCCATTTTTAGAGGAGGTAATATCCAGAACATCATATCCATAGACCCTTTTACTGTTAAGAATACCGAAGTAGTTTTTGGACCCGGATCAGTGATATATGGAAGCGATGCTATTGGTGGGGTAATGAATTTCATTACCAATAAACCTCAATTTTCAACTATTGAAAATTTGGATATTTCAGGGGGTATGAACTATAGATATGCTTCCGGAAATGATGAAAATACGGGACATTTTGATATTAACATAGGGTCACAAAAATGGGCTTTCTTAACAAGTGCATCCTACAATAACTTTAGCGATCTGCAAATGGGCCGGCATGGTCCGGATTCTTATCTTAGAAATCAGTATGTAAAACGACTTAATGGCCAGGATGTATTAGTCGAAAATGAAAGTCCACGTATCCAAATCCCAACGGCTTATGATCAGATTAATCTTATGCAAAAAATATCCTACAGACCAAATAACAATTGGAGTTATGATTTGGGATTATTTTTGTCCGGTACTTCAGATTATTCAAGGTACGATAGATTAATAAGACCAGACAGCAGCGGAACTGGTTTGCGTTCAGCTGAATGGTTTTATGGGCCTCAAAAATGGTTTATGGGAAACATGCAGGTTTCTAATAAAGGCAGGGGCAGGTTTTATGATGGATTGAGAATTACCGGGGCTTTTCAGAACTTTAAGGAGAGCAGAAATGAAAGGCAATTTCAGGACCCTATTCGCAATACAACAAAAGAAAATATAGACGCACTATCCTTAAATGTTGATTTTGAAAACAAAAAAATTGGAAATTTAAGATTGTATTATGGTGCCGAATATATTTTTAATAAAGTAGGATCGGTTGGGACGCAGACCAATGTTGAAAATGGATTGGTTGTACCTGCCCAATCCAGGTATCCCGATGGCTCTACCTGGCAGACGCTTGCGGCATATTTAAACAGCGAATTCAAGGCTAAGCCAAATTTCACATGGTTAGCGGGGATTAGGTATAGCCATGTCTGGATTAATGCAGATTTTGATTCAACTTTCTATCCTTTTCCTTTTGATAATGCAGACCTGAATAATGGGGCTTTTACAGGAAATATAGGATTTAGTTGGTTTCCAAAAGCAGACTTACAGTTCACACTTAATGGAGCTACAGGTTTTAGAGCTCCAAATATAGATGATATAGGTAAGGTATTTGATTCTGAACCAGGTTCCGTCGTAGTACCTAATCCGGATCTAAAGCCAGAATATGCCTATAATGCTGAAATTGGAGTACAAAAGAATTTTAAGGATAAGTTAGTGTTAAAAGGAGCGGCTTATTACACCTATCTAATAGACGCTTTGGTCCGAAGGGATTATCTGTTTAACGGCCAAGAGGAAATAATTTACAATGGCGAATTAAGTAATGTACAGGCCATCCAGAATGCTTCTAATGCATATGTATATGGTCTGGAGGTTGGATTACAGGCATTTCTTTCTGAAAATTTCTCTATACTATCTAATTTAACGTTCACTGAGGGAACCGAAGAGGATGAAAACGGTAATGAAACTCCCGCAAGACATGCTCCCCCAACATTTGCTGATTTTCACCTTATTTGGAGAAACCAAAGGTTAAAAGCAGACCTTTTTGTGAATTATAATGGCGAAATATCCTTTAATGATCTGGCAATTTCTGAAATAAATAAAGGTTACATCTATGCGAAAGACGAAAATGGAAATCCTTATTCACCCTCCTGGTATACCTTGAATTTAAGGACTCAGTATCAAATTGCCGATCCTTTAAAATTAACACTTGCTATTGAGAATTTCACCAATCAAAGATATCGTCCATATTCATCTGGAATTGCAGCTGCAGGAATTAATTTTATACTTGGAGCAAGTTTTCGGTTTTGAGATTAGAATAGGACCAATAATTTCATTCTAATTCCTTAATTTTGCAGCCTTAATTTATACTAAAGGAAACTGATTGTATGAAGTTTGCGGAATATAAAGGGCTAGATTTATCTAAGATTGGGGAAGAAATTCTTCAGTTTTGGAAAACCCGGGATATTTTTGAAAAAAGTATTACCACAAGAGATGGTCAGGAAAGCTATGTTTTTTATGAAGGACCACCCTCTGCAAATGGAATGCCCGGAATTCATCACGTAATTTCCCGAACCATTAAGGATCTTTTCCCGAGATATAAGACAATGAAGGGATTTCAGGTTAAGCGTAAAGCAGGCTGGGATACTCATGGTCTGCCTATTGAACTGGGTGTAGAGAAAGAATTGGGAATAACCAAAGAGGATATAGGTGTAAAGATTTCCGTAGAAGAATACAACGAGGCTTGTAAGAAAGCAGTAATGCGTTATACAGATGCCTGGAATGATCTCACTGAAAAAATGGGGTATTGGGTAGATATGGATGACCCTTATATCACCTACAAGCCCAAATACATGGAAACTGTTTGGTGGTTGTTAAAACAGATTTACGACAAAGGACTTATCTACAAAGGATATACAATTCAACCTTATTCGCCAAAAGCAGGTACAGGTTTAAGTTCTCATGAATTGAATATGCCGGGAACGTATCAGGACATAACTGATACAACAGTAACTGCTCAATTTAAAATTATAGATAGTTCATTGCCTCAATTACTGGAACCGTATAAAAACGAGCTATATTTTTTGGCATGGACAACGACCCCCTGGACACTTCCTTCAAATACTGCACTGACTGTTGGGCCAAAAATAGAATATGTCTGGGTAAGAACATACAATCAATATACTTTTAAATCCATTACTGTTATTCTCGCAAAAAACCTGGTAAGTCAGCAGTTTACAGGTAAATTTTATGAGGTTGAAAATGAGGGAGAACTGTTATCTTTTTCTAAGGATGATAAAAAAATACCTTATTACGTGCAGGGATCCTGTATAGGGGAAGATTTAGCAGGTATAAAATATGAGCAGCTAATTGATTATGCACAACCTTATAGCAACCCCGAAAATGCCTTCAGGGTTATAGA
>CBDUGN010000165.1:0-7314 GCA_965366915.1 uncultured Eudoraea sp.
TGGAACAAATAGTTTTTAGTGGGACTAAACTGAATATAGGATATTGGATAGACGAAATCCTTGATGAGGAACAACAGGAAGAAATTCATGATTATTTTTTAGAAGCTGAATCAGACAAAATAGATGATGCACAGAAAGAGTTTGATGGTGAATATGAAGATGAAGAATTAAGACTATACCGTCTGAAATTTATGAGTGAGATAGCCAATTAATTAGGGGAAATAAATAACAAAACGAGCAAAAAAACCCTCATAATGAGGGTTTTTTATATTCCATTGGCGTAAGCCCAGTTCGTTTAAATGTCTTCTTAGAAATTTCCACTAGTAATAAAAGCAGCTATAACTCCAAAATAAAGGATTCCGAAAACCAGATATATCAAAGCAAGGGCCATTCCAACATAAGATAAAATACGGCCGGTCCTTACACTTTCATATCCCGAATAATTTTCGGGATGATTCTGATAAAGTCCCTCTGCCTTTTTAGCACTGCTTAAACCTATAATACTAAATATAATTGCAAAAGGGCCACAACATGTAATGGCTCCTATAATAGATATAATGCCCATTGTCAAAGCATTACTTGCACCGGGTAAAGGCTGTTGATTCATTTTATATGTTTTTCGAGGAGAATTATTGCTCCCATTGTTCTCTCATTTCATTTACTTGTTCCATATAGGCATCCCAGCCACCAATAGCTGAAATAGAATATATAACCCAGATACACCACAAAATGCCCAGGACTATTCCAATGATCGCTAAAATTTTTGCCGTTTTAAGTTGACTGTAGTTGGAATATAGTTCAGGATTCTCCTTGTATTTGTTTTCATCCTTATATACCAGGAAAAAGGCAATACCGGCTAGAATAGCAGCTGGCAGGCCACCAAAACAGCAACATAGATAGGAAAGAATTGCCAACACAATGGCTATAGTAACATTAGGTAGTTTTTGTTGTTCCATGAAGTATTGGTTTGGTTAAAAAAATTTTAAAATATAGTTGATCAATATTGTCGCTACACTTGTTATAATCAAGAATATACTGATTTTATTCGCATATCTTATTTTCATAAAATTATCCAATAACAAAAAACCCGTCAATAATATTAAAGGGTAAATTGCAGGGTACATTCTGAAGGCCTCTATAAATTCGCCATGAAATAGTAAAACAGCTGCTCTTTGAATGCCGCATCCGGTGCATTCTATACCCAAAAGCTGCTTATTGAGACATGGCAGCAAATAGTCTTCACTTATAAAAAGCAATATAGAGTAGGCGATTTTCATTTTAGCCGATTAATCAACTGAAAAATACTATTATTTTTGAGGAATGAAAACAAATCGAATCATTTATTTTTTGCTAATTACGGCCGGTGCAATTATAATGGCAACAAGAGACCAATGGGTTAAGAAAGAGTGCGCCATGTGTGTGGGAATAATTTTACTGATGTTCGGAATTTATAAAACTTCGAAAAACTGGACTAATACAGAGAAGTGAATAATAACCATTAATAATGAAAAATTTTGAAGCAGGGGAGAAGGTTGAGGTTATAGACGATAACATTAATGGGATAGTTATAACCGTTTCCAAAGATTTTATAACGATACGAACTAATGAAGGTTTCGATATGGATTTTGCGGCATCAGAATTGATGCATGCAGACGGGATTATACCTATAAGAGTTAGCAATTTTGAAGCTGCAAAGGTGAAGGCAGAAAAGGAACAGGCCGGCAAAAGGAAAGCCGCTAAAGTTAAGCCAAAAGAACGCAATGTGGCCAAAATGGAAGTTGATCTCCATATACATCAACTTGTTCCCTCTTCAAAGGGGATGAGCAATTATGATATACTCAATATACAACTCGAAACTGCTAAACGACAGCTTGAATTTGCAATCCGTAAAAGAATACAAAAAGTGGTGTTTATTCATGGTGTGGGCGCCGGTGTACTAAAAGAAGAATTGAATTATTTATTCAAACGGTACGAAAATGTAAAATACTATGACGCGGACTATCAAAAATATGGATTAGGTGCTACGGAAGTATATATTTATCAGAATTCATAACTGACCTACTCTTGAGTAGTAATTGTACCGAAATCATTGATTCTCAGATCTGTTATCCTCTGGCCCAAAGCATTTACAAGAGATATACCGCTTAATTCAATTTTGTGTTCAAAAATTGTAGAATCGCTTTCGCTTTGCACTGTGGTAATTAAAACTTCTCCACTTTCTGCATCGAACTCATCAGTAACTGTAGGTATGACCGGAGGTACAGCATCACAAAAATAATTACTTGAAACATTGTCGGAGAAAGTACGGTATATAAGTTGAGATTGTCCGGGGACAGTACTGACTATAGTATCTGCAGAAACTTCATTCTTTAAAAGGCCGCTTTGCAATTCAAGAACTAAAGCTTCTGTTGTTTTTATTTTAAAGAATAATGTACTGTTGACCGTAGTAGTGGATTCACAGAAAGAGATACTGGTATCGTTAAAATCTATCGTTTCAATTACTAGATCGCCATCATCACATGAGTTGAAGAAACACAAAATAAAAATTAAAAATACTCGGTTCATAGCTCAAATGTAAATGAATTTAAGGCTATTATCCTAGTGTATTGTGCTCAATTTATGAAGAGTTTAAGTTAATTTCGATTATTTTTGGCCATGACTCACAACGCAAAGCTTTTAAATGCAAAAGATCTATTTTGATAACGCCGCTACAACCAGGGTTAGGGAAGAAGTAATCGCAAAAATGCAGGATGCCCTGGCTACTTGCTATGGTAATCCATCTTCTACGCATGGATTTGGAAGAAGTGCCAAAACAGAAATTGAGCAAGCGCGCAAAACAATTGCGAAATATTTAAATGCACATCCCTCGGAAATAATATTTACGTCTGGCGGTACGGAAGCAGACAATATGATTCTAAGAAGTGCAGTCAGGGACCTTGGGGTGCAAACTATTATAACTTCAAAAATAGAACATCATGCGGTTTTGCATACTGCGGATGCCCTGGCGAAAGAGTTTGGAATACATGTTGAATACGTGGATCTCAATGGCTTTGGCAATATTGATCTTGTGCATTTGGAACATTTATTGGTAGCTGATGATTCAAAAAAATTAGTGAGTTTAATGCATGTAAATAATGAGATTGGGAATATTTTGGATATTCATGAGATAGCAAAATTATGCAAGTCTAAGGGTGCGCTTCTCCATTCAGATACGGTGCAATCTATAGGTCATTTCAATTGGGATTTACAGCACACGCCAATTGATTTTATGGTGGCTTCAGCACATAAATTTCATGGCCCCAAAGGCATTGGGTTTGCATTTATTAGGAAAAACACCAATTTGGAACCTCTAATACTAGGCGGTTCACAAGAACGCGGTTACCGGGCAGGAACTGAACCACTACACAATATTGTCGGGTTAAAAGAGGCGTTCGTTGCTGCTTACGACAGTCTGGAAGAGGAAAATATATATATATCAGGATTAAAAGAATATTTTATTAAAAAAATTAAAGTAGCTATCCCTGATGTCAAATTTAATGGCTATTCAGGGAATTTGGATAGAAGTACTTATACCATAGTAAATGTATGCCTGCCTTTTAGTAAAGAGAAATCACAAATGCTATTATTTCATCTAGATCTTAAAGGGATTGCTTGTTCGGAGGGCAGTGCCTGTCAATCCGGAGCCAGTGGCGGGTCACATGTATTGGCAGAAATTTTGTCGGAGGAAGATCTCCAAAAACCTTCTGTGCGATTTTCCTTTTCAAAATATAACACAAAAGAAGAGGTAGATTATGTAATTGAGGTTTTGAAAGAGTTTAGTCAGTCTTAGGATTTTTATTCACTCTTAACCTTTCCTTGTCATATGGAAATTTGCGCACCAGCTTTTTCATCATTTTGTCAATCAGGTCGGCCGTATTTTTGCCTGATTTTTTATTGATTTCATTCTCATATTTCCACAATAATTTTCCTGTTTTTCCATCACTTATTTTAATACCGATTCTCCCATAATTGGCATCACCAAGTATATAGTCCATAAAGCTAAACTCTTCTGGTATTCCCTTTGAAAGCAAGATATTTATATCCAAATTCCCGCTAATTATGGCATCTACTTCCAGAATTTCACTAAGTTCTTTAATGGTATAAGTATCTATATTATTGTAAGTGATGTTTTTTTGGGCGAGTATGGCATTGGTATTTTTAATATTTTGAAATTCGACCGTGAATTTCTTCTTTTTCTTTCCCAGTCCAAAATAGGTCTCCAAGGCATCCTGTACGGCATAACCTTCTTTCTCCTCTAACTTTTTTGATTCTTCTTTGGAAATTTTTTCTTCTAATTCAAGATGAGTAAAAAACGGAATAATAGCTAACAGTTGATGATCATCACTTAAGACGTCAAATTTACTGCTTTCAAATACATTTTTTTGGGCATTGAGCAAGGTACCACAGGCAAGAAGGGCAATAAAAAACAATTTTTTCATTCTAAATAATCTAAAAACGCATACTTAATTTCAGGTTGAACACACGGGATGTCATATAATTGGGAACCGCAAACTCCTGTTTACTGTCAATATCTCTTACCCAAGTATTGGTTATTGAATTTTGATTGTTAAATAAGTTGTATATCTCAAAACCAACATTTAATTCTTCAAAGTTATACAGCCAATGATTTTCTGGGTACTGTTTATTTAATTCTACAAAAATATAGGAAATACCCAGATCTGCACGTTTATAATCTCTTAATCTATTCTGAAAATTATAAGGATCGGCATAACTTGGGGAACCTCCGGGCACACCTGTATTGTAAACCAGGTTCAGGTACATCCTTAAACTGGGGATTGTGGGAATGTAATCCTGCCACAATATGCCTAATTGAAACCTTTGGTCTGTTGGCCTTGAAATATACCCCCTGTTATCAATATTTTCCTCAGTTTTAAGGAAACCCAGACTTACCCAGGATTCTGTTCCCGGCACAAATGCACCATTCATTCTCATATCAAATCCGAAAGCATATGCCGTTGCATTATTTGCAGCTGCGTAACGAATCCTTACATCATCGAGAGTATATGGATTTACATTGGTCAAATTCTTATAGTAGGCCTCACTTACCAGCTTAAAAGGTCTGTTCCAAAGTTCAAAACTATATTCATTGCCAAGCACAAAATGTGTAGATTTCTGAGCTTTTACGTCAGGTTGAATAGTGCCTGTCTGATCTCTTAATTCTCGATAAAATGGCGGTTGCTGATATACTCCTGCAGCAATTCTAAATAACATGTCAACCTTCCATGAGGGTTTAATTGCAAATTGTCCTCTTGGGCTGAAAATAATCTGAGAATTACTTGGAAATCCTTCCCCGCTAAGGGTCCAGTAATGCGTCCTGAAACCTATGTTATAATAAATGTTATTGGTACTCCAAAGGGTTCTTTTGCTATATTGAAAATACCCTGATAAACGATTAGTTTTCACAAAATTCAAGGCAGAAATAGATGTGTAGGGAACTATCGGGGCTATAAATGGTTCCTGTGGTTGGTTGTTTATAAACTCATTGTTAGGAGGCCTTACGGAATATCCTAAAGAGTCCAAAAATTCAGCTTCACGAATTTGATCTCGAAAGTCCTCATGAGTATATTTAATTCCCCATTCCAGGGACACTTCATTTTTGCTCAGCTCGCCTCTGTGCGCCACATTAACTATAAGAGCATCAAGATCATTTCTGGCCCTGTTAAATTGTGTGCCTATTCCTCGTGTTGAGGTTACATCACCTAGATTATTGCTGCTTAGATCTGTATCTATCTCACCTAATTCATATTGTGATATGACATCTGAATACTCTTCTTCGGTTGTATGGTATACAGATGTTATAAAACTTAGCGAAACATTGTCATTTGGATAATAATCCGCTTTCAATGCCCCAAGACTTGTTTGATAATTATTATTTTCTTCACCTTGATAATACACGACAAGAGCCTTAGGATCACTAATTGTTCCAAAGTTGGTCTGTCTTGAAAGAGGCACATTTTTATAGTCATTAAGAGAAAGGTTTCCTAAAAAATTAAGGCTAAATTTTCCTGAGAAATGATAGGTAAGATAAGTCTGTAAATCGGCAAAAGCGGGCGTAAAATTTGTATTGGTCTGCTGGCTATTTACAAGAAGGCTATTGTCTCTATAGCGCAAGCCCGATATACTTGTAAATTTTTTATTTTTTGAGTTTGTTTCAAGAGTAAGGCCTGCACCTAAAAAGCTAGCTTCTATATTCAACCCAAATTCTGATGGGTTTTTATAAGTAATATCCAAGACAGAGGAGAGTCTATCTCCATACTGAGCCTGGAAACCACCGGCAGAGAATTCCAGATTTTGAACCATATCGCTATTTACAAAACTTAAACCTTCTTGCTGACCTGAGCGTACAAGGAAAGGTCTATAGACTTCAATACCATTTATATAGACCAGGTTTTCGTCATAATTCCCTCCTCTCACAAAATATTGTGTGCTTAGTTCATTATTTGAAGATACTCCCGGAAGTAACTTTAATACATTTTCTACACCTGCATTGGCACCGGGTATTTTTCGAACGAGTTGAGCAGAAATTGTTGTAATACCTTCAGCGCTTTTTTCTCCGGTTGCCGTGACTTCAACACCATCTACCTGAATTACATCGGTTTTCATTACCGGATTGAATTCGAAAGTTTCATTAGTAGTGAGGATTAAGTCTTCGAGAACTACATTTTTATGGCCTAAATGAGTAAAAACTATGGTTATTTCTTTGTCAGCGATTACCTCGAGCAAATAAAACCCGGTAGAATCCGTATAAGTGCCATTCCCTTTGGTAGTGATATTTACATTAGACAAAGGTTCATCATTTACTCCAAGGACTACCCCTGTTATTGATGCCTTTTGTCCACTCACAATAGCAAATGAACCAAAAAGAAAAAGAAGGAATAAGAGTTTAAAACACTTCAAAAGTCTATTTTCTGTAAAAACTACTGGTAAAGGTATTTGAATTACCTACGTTATCTGTAACGATTACTTTAAGTTCACATTGCGTTTGATTTAGAATTTTATCGTCAAAATTATAGGTGAGAGTTTTTGTTTTGGGCTCGTATTCCATTAAGATCCATTCCCCGTTTAATGTAGCGGAATAAGTGTCAATGCCACTTAAGTCATCGGAGATTACAAGACTGAGATAGCGATAGTTATTTAACCACTGCTTTTCCTTGAAATTCTTAGGGCGTATTTTCGGTGGAATAGTGTCCTGTGCAAGAGTATAAGTCCCAAGACTTCTCGTTCTGGTGGTAAAGCTTGCCCCTCTCTTAAAGG
>CBDUGN010000166.1:0-7289 GCA_965366915.1 uncultured Eudoraea sp.
AGAAATTCTTTACGCCTGCTCTTCGTATGGTTATTTGTATCCCTTCCGGAATTACCGAGGTTGAAATGAGGGCGGTAAGAGAAAGTGCAGAACGAGTTAATGGAAAGGAAGTCTACCTTATTCATGAGCCAATGGCTGCAGCCATTGGTATTGGTGTGGATATTATGCAACCTAAAGGGAACATGATCGTTGATATAGGTGGAGGTACTACTGAAATTGCTGTAATTGCACTTGGCGGAATCGTTTGTGATAAATCTGTAAAGGTTGCCGGTGACGTTTTTACTAACGACATTGTATATTACATGAGAACACAGCATAATTTGTATGTTGGAGAACGTACAGCAGAAAAAATTAAAATACAAATAGGTGCTGCTACAGAGGATTTGGAATTACCTCCGGAAGATATGAGCGTACAGGGTAGAGACCTCCTTACCGGAAAACCTAAGCAGGTTCAGATTTCATTTAGAGAGATTGCAAAAGCACTGGATAAATCGATTTTAAGGATAGAAGATGCTGTCATGGAAACACTGTCTCAAACACCTCCCGAATTAGCAGCTGACATCTACAATACAGGTATTTATTTAGCTGGAGGTGGCTCTATGTTAAGAGGTCTGGATAAACGTTTGTCGCAAAAAACAGATCTTCCTGTTTATATTGCTGAGGATCCGTTAAGAGCAGTTGTAAGAGGAACCGGTATAACTTTAAAAAATTTAGTCAAATATAAGAGCGTTTTGATTAAATAGAATTTGAATAATGCAACAAATAATTAATTTTATACTTAGAAACAAGAATTTTCTATTGTTTCTGTTGCTGTTCATCATATCCCTGTTTCTTACCATCCAATCTCACTCTTATCACAAA
Source organism: uncultured Eudoraea sp. (assembly GCA_965366915.1). Taxonomy (GTDB): domain Bacteria; phylum Bacteroidota; class Bacteroidia; order Flavobacteriales; family Flavobacteriaceae; genus Eudoraea. The sequence goes on from CBDUGN010000166.1 coordinate 862, forward strand.
AGTAAATTCATTGGTTCCGCTAATTTTTTAAGTGGTGGTATTTATAATTCCGCTCACAATATTTCGCAATATTTCAATTTAAAAAAGGAAAATCAAATATTAATAGAAGAAAACAATCATTTAAGGAATATAGTGTTCAATCACAATAATACCGATTTGGATTCCGTGGCTATTGATACTTCGGATTTCTCAAATGGATATAAGTTTATTTCTGCCTCAATAATTAAGAACAGTTATTCCAGCAGTAACAATTCTTTGTTGATAGATAAAGGTGAAAAAAATGGAATTAAAGAGGATTTTGGTGTCATAACTTCTAAAGGAATTATTGGAATTATTGATAATACATCTAACAGTTATTCTAGAGTTGTTTCAATATTGAATACGAAAAGCAGGATCAATGCTCAGTTAAAGAAAACAGATCATTTTGGAACGCTAATGTGGGACGGTAATTCTCCGGAAATCGTTCAATTGATGGATGTCCCTAAAATTGCGCCTGTACAAATTGGTGATACAATAATGACGGGTGGTCGATCTACAATTTTTCCAAAAGGCATCCTTATAGGTCAGGTCATATCGTTTGAATTGGATAACGCTGAAGATTTTTATGAAATATCTGTGAATCTATTTAATGACATGACCAATATAGGACATGTTTACATTGTAGAAAATTTAAGGGCAGACGAGATTTTAAATCTGGAAAACACATATGAATAGTGTAATAGCGACAAATACAGTTAGGTTTATTGCACTTGTTTTGGTACAGGTATTGGTTCTAAATCACATTAATTTCCTGGGCTATATCAATCCGTATATATACATTTTATTCATCATTTTATATCCTGTAAAAAATAACAGAACTCTATTTATTTTCTTATCTTTTTTACTCGGTCTGAGTGTCGATATTTTTTCTGATTCCGGAGGCGTTCATGCTGCTGCCAGTGTTACATTGGCCTTTATGAGACCGGGATTTTTGAAATGGATTTTTGGCGCATTATATGAAAATCAAACCGTTAAATTCAGTAATATTGATTTCGCTCAAAAACTATCCTATTTCGCTTTAATGTCCTTTTTTCATCATTTTATAATGTTTGCTTTAGAAATATTTAACTTCTCAAAAATAATTTTAATAGCCCAAAAAACGTTATACTCAGGTATATTTACTATTATACTTTGTATTTTAGTAACTATTATTTTCACGAGAAAAAGTACATGAGACAATTTTTACTTTACTTTTCCATTCTTGCAGTGGGTGTTATTTTTATGGCAAGATTATTTTACCTGCAGGTTTATAACGCACCTACAGAAAATCTGTATGAAGATAATGCCATAAGAAAAGTATTTGATTATCCTAAACGCGGTTATGTATATGACAGAAATGGGGTCTTACTGGTTGCAAACCAACCATCTTATGATGTCATGGTAATTCCAAGAGAAGTAGAGCCTTTAGATACAATTGAATTCTGTTCGCTTTTAAAAATTAACAAAGACGACTTCATTAGAAAATATAACAGAGCTTATCACTATTCACCCAGATTACCTTCAGTTTTTGTATCTCATCTATCAAAAGAAGATTACGCATATCTTCAGGAAAAAATGAGGAAATTTGATGGATTCTATATTCAAAAACGATCACTAAGGGATTACCAAACCACTATTGGAGCTAATGTTCTGGGATATATTGCAGAAGCCAATCAGACTACAATACGAAAGAATCCGTATTACAAAATGGGTGATTTAATTGGTAAGCAAGGAATCGAATTTTCCTATGAGGATATCCTTAGAGGTGTTAAAGGTGTTAAGTTCATACAAAAAGACAGATTTAACAGAGATATAGGCCCTTATAAAGATGGTAAGTTCGATACGATACCTCAGAAAGGAAAAGACATAACTACAACTATTGATGCTAAATTACAGGAGTACGGAGAAAAATTGATGGTCAATAAACGCGGAGGAATAATTGCTATAGAGCCCGGAACGGGTGAAATACTTACAATGGTCACTGCCCCAAATTATAATCCAAACTTGTTGGTAGGAAGAGTGCGATCCAGAAATTTCACAAAATTATACAACGACACAATTAATAAACCTTTGTTTGACAGAGGTCTGCAGGCCATGTACGAACCCGGCTCCCCATTTAAAACAATAAACGCCTTAATAGCATTACAAGAGAATGTGATTGATCTAGATGAACAGATCACATGCTATCGCGGTTTTAAATATGGCGATCGATTCATGGGTTGTCATTGCAATTATGGAACTAAAAATGCAATGATACGAGGTATACAGGAGTCCTGTAATGCTTATTTTGCAACAGTATATAAGAGAATTATAGATAAATTTGACACGCCTGCACAGGGTATGGATACCTGGAATAAACATGTATCTAGTTTTGGCCTGGGCAATTATTTGGGTTACGACCTGTCTGTAGGACAACCGGGGAAAATTCCAAGCTCTGAAACCTATGACAAAATGTATGGCAAAAACCGTTGGTATTCAACTTTTACCATCTCAAATGCCATTGGGCAAGGAGAAGTGCTTGCAACACCAATACAATTGGCCAATATGACTGCCGCCATTGCCAATAGAGGTTATTTTTATACGCCTCACATTATTAAAGAAATAGAGGGTGAGGAATTGGATAAAAACTATACAATTCCTAAAATTACCACTATAGATTCCAAAAATTTTGAGCCTGTAATCGAAGGAATGAATTTAGTGTACAAAAAAGGAACGGCAAAATATATTCAAATTCCGGGAATAGATATCTGTGGAAAAACAGGAACCGCAGAGAATTTCACTAAAATAAATGGTGTTACTACTCAAATGACAGACCATTCCATTTTTATCGCTTTCGCACCAAAAGACGACCCAAAAATTGCAATAGCTGTCTATGTAGAAAATGGATACTGGGGAAGTCGGTGGGCAGGACGAATAGCCGGATTGATGATAGAAAAATATCTAAAAGGTAAAATTACCAGAACTGATATGGAGAATTATGTACTGAACGGTAGTCTGGAAGAAGAGTATGCCAAACCATATTCCGGAAAATCCTTTTATATAAACGATGGAAGCACCTTCCAGGAAATAGCTCTACCTGAAGATGAGGCAAACTGATAGAAGTTTTAAATTTGATTGGATAACAATACTAATATTCTTAGCACTTGTTACCTTCGGTTGGTTTAATATTTATTCGGCTTCATCTGGTATAGAATCTACAAGTTACTTTGATCTGGACCAGCCTTATGGAAAGCAATTATTATTTATAGTTTTAACAGCTGTTTTAATAATCATCATTCTTTCATTAGAAGCGAAATTCTATGAGCGCTTCTCAAGTGTTATTTATATTCTATCCTTAATTTCATTACTAGGCCTTTTTATATTTGGTAAAACGGTATCCGGAGCGACTTCATGGTACGGAATTGGAGGAATGACTATACAGCCCAGTGAATTTGCAAAAGCAGCAACGGCTCTGGCAGTCGCTAAATATATAAGCGATATGCAAACTAATATAAAGGTTTTTAAGGACCAGATCAGACTATTTATAATCATTGCTATTCCTGCTATTTTAATATTACTTCAAAATGACACCGGCAGTACGGTAGTTTACGGCTCTTTTTTCTTTGTGTTATTTAGAGAAGGACTTCCCAGATTTTATCTTTATTTGGGCGCATTGTTTCTGGTCGTAGCCGTATTAACATTGAAATTTGGAGTTATTTTAACCCTGATTGTATCCATATTTTTGATTTCAATTGTTTATCTCTATTTCATTAAGCCAAAAAAAAGGAACAAAATACTTACTATTATTACTTTATCTGTTTTTGTCCTTGGCTTTTCCCTACTGGTAAATTATGTGTATCAAAATCAATTACCTTCTCACCAAAAAGAAAGAATAAGTCTATGGCTTCGATTGGAGAAAGATCCTGATAAATTGGAGCGAATGAAAAAAACATATGCTTACAATTTATTGGAATCTGAAAAGGCAATTAGTTCCGGTGGATTGTGGGGAAAAGGGTTTCAGGAAGGCACGCGTACAACAGGTAAATTTGTACCCGAACAGCACACAGATTATATTTTTACAACAGTTGGTGAGGAATGGGGTTTTATAGGCACTATAAGTGTTGTGGTGCTTTTTGTACTGTTGCTACTGCGCATTGTTCATCTGGCAGAATTACAAAAAAATCAATTTAGTAGAGTTTACGGTTATGGTGTGGCTTCCATAATATTTTTTCATTTCTTTATCAATATTGGGATGGTCATGGGCCTTATCCCTACCATTGGTATTCCTCTCCCGTTTTTTAGCTATGGCGGATCCGGACTTTGGGGATTCAGTATTTTACTTTTTATTTTTATTAAACTGGATTCAAACCGAATCAATGAATGGTAAAATGGAATTAAAAAGACCGTTTAATATCAAGTTTTAACATCCAGCGCATCCCTTAAAGCATTGCCTATTAGCATAAAAGCCATTACTAAACTCATTATGCATAAGCCCGGAATGACTGCTAAATATGGCTTACCCAGAATAATATAGTTATAATGGTCCTTTATCATAGCGCCCCAACTCGCCATTGGTGGTTGTGCCCCTATACCTAAAAAGCTCAAGCCACTTTCAATTAAAATGGCAGCAGCAAAATTAGCAGCAGAAATGACTATTATTGGTGCCATAATGTTTGGCAAGATATGTTTTAATATGATACGGAAATCTGTGTAACCTAAAGCTCTGGCTGCAGTGATATATTGCATTTCTTTTACACTAATAATCTGCCCTCTTACTACTCTGGCTACCTCTACCCACATAGTTAATCCAACTGCAATAAAAACCTGCCAAAACCCTTTACCAAGTGCTAATGTAATTGCAATGACTAACAATAATGTTGGAATAGACCATGTCACATTAATGATCCACATAATTATGGCATCTGCCTTCCCACCAAAATAACCGGCAATACTTCCCATAAAAATTCCAATAACCAAGGAAATGAATACGGCTACAAATCCAATAAAAAAGGAAATTCGTGCACCTGCCAATATTCTGCTTAATAGATCCCTGCCATAATTATCCGTACCCAAAAAAAATGTCTTTTCTTTTATATAATTATTGATTGGAGCTCCTTTTAAAAAATCGGTGTTTATGGTCTTGGTCATTCCTTGTAATCCATCTGAAGCATATTCGGTATAGATCAAAGAACTATCAGTTAATTTATAATCTAAAATGGGTATTTCGGTATTCGGATTTTTTATTCCAAAAAACACTTTGTTAAACCAGCTTTGGGAATTTGACTCATGTATTTGTGGAATGGTCAATATTTTTACCTTAAATCCGGGTTTTTTGGAATGAATGGATAAATGCATCTGGTTAGCATTCTGAGAATTATCAGGGGCAATGGTATAAGCAAAAACGGATATTAATCCAACAAATACAATAAACCAAAAACTAAAAACGCCCCAAAAGTTTTTTTTAAACTTTTGAAGCGCCAATTGAGATAATGAGTTCACATGATCACTCATATATGTATTAGTTCTTTACTGTCGCTACTTTTTTTATGGTATATGACATCTTTAGGTCATTAAGCACATTGATTGCTTCTTCCATATAAATATCCTGACTTAAACTTTCGTGCCAGCGTTTTCGTTTTTCCTTTAATATAGTATCTGATACAAATTGTTCCTTCTCATAAGGTAAAGAATCAAAGGTCAAGTTTGTTTTGTAATCTGTGATCTTATCAAATTTTTCTGCTTCCTTCTCAGATAGTTCCAGCCTCAGCTTATATTTCTCATAATTTAGCGGATGAACATTCTCATCTCTTATCGCTTTAATCCATTTCGCACTCTCATCAATCAATTTAAGCTGTTCACTATTACTCATTCTTTCTTTACTCTTACTAATGGTGGTATCGTAGTCAAAATAACTATCCCATAAATTGTAATCTACCGCTTCAATTTTATCCCAAGGCAACGGATTTTGCTGATCCTTTTCACCTACATCAATATAACTGTATCTGTCCGGGACAACTACATCACTCTTAACGCCTTCAAGCTGCGTAGATCCACCGTTAATACGATAAAACTTTTGAGTTGTTAATTTTAAAGCTCCCAGATCTCCGCTTTTATTATTTCTGACCATTTTATTGAGATCCACAATATTCTGGACTGTGCCTTTACCATAGGTTTGCTTACTACCAATAACAATGGCTCGCTTATAATCCTGCATGGCAGCTGCCAATATCTCTGATGCGGAAGCCGACAATTCATTAACCAATATTACCAAAGGACCATCCCATACAATGGACTTGTCTCTGTCTTTTAATACTTCCTTAGGTTCACCTGTTGATTTTATTTGAACCACCGGCCCATCTTTTATAAATAGTCCTGCAATATCAACAACCGTTTGTAATGAACCTCCTCCATTATTTCTAAGATCAATGACC
>CBDUGN010000167.1:0-7241 GCA_965366915.1 uncultured Eudoraea sp.
AGCTTTTGTGGACGTCTTAGCAGCCGAACTAACCATGACCAGTGGCGATTGGTTTCAGGGAACTGCTGATGCGGTAAGACAAAGCATGCATCATTTCTTACAGCACGAATTCGAATATGCTTTAATTCTTTCCGGGGATCAGTTATATCAGATGGATTTTAATGTAATGATCAACAAGCATATTGAGAGCAATGCGGAAATAACTATTGGAACCATCCCGGTTCATGCCAATGATGCTCCTGCCTTTGGAATATTAAAAAATGACAATGAAGATAATATAACTTCCTTCATTGAAAAACCATCATCCGATTTGTTGCCTGACTGGCAATCTGAAGTAAGTGACGAAATGAAGCAGGAAGGGCGTTTATACCTGGCATCTATGGGTATTTATATCTTTAATCGGGACCTGCTAATAGAACTTATGAATAATCCCGATACTATGGATTTTGGAAAAGAAATCCTCCCTCAATCCATAGGAAAACACAAGGTGCTCAGTTATCAGTTTGAAGGCTATTGGACAGATATAGGAAATATAGAATCTTTCTTTGAAGCAAACCTGGGTTTAACAGACCCTATCCCGAAGTTTAATCTGTATGACACCCAACGCGTTATTCATACCAGGGCCAGAGTTTTGCCTACCTCAAAGATTAGCGGAACTCAGATGGACAAAGCAGTCATTGCCGACGGATGTATAATCCATGCCACGAAAATTGAGCGATCTGTTATTGGAATACGTTCAAGAATAGGAAAAGACTCCACGGTTACAAATACATATATGATGGGTTGTGATTATTATGAAACGCTGGAGGAAATAGAAAACAACAAGATTAAAATACTAATGGGAATCGGTGAACGATGTATTATTAATAATGCCATCATAGATAAAAATTGCCGTATTGGTGATGATGTAACCATAGATGGTGGCCCTCATCTGGAAGATGTTGAAACCGATACTTATGTTATTAAGGATGGTATTGTGGTATTAAAAAAGGAAGCGGTAATTCCCACAGGTTTTAAAATCTAACCATAGTAACTCCTTTAAGAACTCTCTTTTTAAAAATTCACACACGCAGAAAAATCTTGTTTTTATAGAGCACATACAAAAATGCCCATTGTACGGCGATGTAACAAAAAACCAGAACCACGGCATTGTAAGGATCCCCAACAAGTTGCCCCAGCCATTTGAACAAAGCTGAGGTGGTATACGCCCAATCTATAAAACCTCCGGCCATATAGATCAAAATTGAGTTCATGCCGATTACTTTAAAGAAAAATGCCCAATTTTTATGTCCCAGGATATCTATGATATAATAAAAGACAGCCATCAATAGGATACTTATACCACCACATTGCAAGGTGAATGAACTGGTCCATAAGTTTTTGTTGATTGGAAAAACCAGATTCCACAATTGAGCTACAATGATGAGAATAATTCCTATTACAATCAATCGGACAGCAGTTTCTTTTTGCCTGTCAACAGCTCCCTTTTTCAATATATTTCCCACAAAAATGCCCAGCAGACAAGTAGGGATAGCTGGAATTGTGGAGATAAAACCTTCGGGGTCATGAATATCCAGATACAATTTACCGGGCATGATGAGTGTGTCCAGATAAGAGACAAAATTACCTTCCATGGTCAAATCTCCCATTGGATAACCCGGAGCAGAATTAAACATTAAAAGGAACCAGTAGCCAAGAAGTAGTGCACAGAACCAAATGATTTGGCCGCGTTGTTTGGTATAAAGGTATATGATGTTTGCAAACATATAAGCCAAGCCTATTCGTCCCAAAACACTTCCAAAGCGAATTTCTTCAAATGGGCGAATTTCAAGGCCATTATTATAAATTATCCCCAGTAGAAAAAGGATTAAACCCCTTTTTATAACCCTGAATAAAAGGGATTTCCTGCTTACCCCTTTTTCTAATTGTTTCCCTATAGAATAGGGCGTGGCTACCCCGGCTAAAAAAAGGAACAAAGGAAAGATCAAATCATAAAAAGCAAAACCGTGCCATGCGGGGTGATTAAACTGAACAGATAGCGTATTCCAAAATGGCGATTCTGTAATTTCGGCCATTTTATGAAATATTTCTTCAGCACCAATGATCCAGAACATGTCAAAACCACGAAGTGCATCTAATGAATAAAGGCGTTGACTGGTAATAGTTAATTTCATACACGATAGCGGTTGGTAGTGCGATAAAGATACTAGATTATCTAATCCGTTCTGCCTCCAGTTTAAATCCATAATCGGATTTATTGTATATTTAAATCGTTGATTAATTTAAAATATACTTAACTAAGAAGGAATGGCAGATAAAGAGAATTCAGTTACGAGACAAGATCCTAATAATTATTGGGAGCAATTGGAGCGATTGGAAAAACTAATCCGGGCATCGGAGTTGAAAGCAGGTGTTATATTTTCTTTTCATGGGTTAATTTTGGGAGTGTTTTTTGACAGATTAGAACAGCTTAGCCCTCTTTTCCAAGGAGGTGCCGTATTTATTATCCTGGCTTGTTTCTGGATGATAACCTCATTGATTTCAATATACTTTTGTTTTAAGTGTTTTAAACCCCAGATTACTAAGAAATATGAAAAAAATGTGCTTTTCTTCAGAGATGCGGTATACTCATTCGGAAGTATAGAGAAATACACCAAAAATCTAATTGAAATATTTGGCGAAGAAGAGGAATTTTACACCCAATTAGGTCAGCAAATTTATATAGAAAGCATGATTATTGATAAGAAATTCCAACATGTAGAAAATGCCATCAAATACTTTGCGCTGAGCTTTATCTTTATAATAATCATTGTTATTGTATGGTTTATCCATTTGTATTTGTAGATAAAACTTAGAATGACAGAATCTAAACTATTTCATCATTCGCTTATTTAAGCGCTTATGTCGATATTCTTCGAGCTAAAAATTCAAAAAAAAGTATATTAGGCCTATGAAAAAATACGTACTAACATTTGCTTTATTAGCACTTCCCCTTTTTGGCCAAAGCCAGGGTGCCCGGGAGATAGATTCGGCAGCGGTATTTATCCTGGACAGGATGGCAGATATTATTGGTGAGCTTGAGGCTGTGAGCTTTACTATAGAAACTGCTACAGACCGGTTGGATGATAAACAAAAAATAGAAACCCATTACAGTACCAGCCATGTTAGCATGCAAGGTCCTGATAAGATGGTTTACAAAAGATTGGGAAATAAAGGAAAATATGGCTTTTGGTTTAATGGATCTTATGCCTCTCTGTATTCTTACAATGAAAATAATTACGTTACTCTGGAGACTCCCGGAAATATAATTGAGATGATGGATGACTTACATACCAGGTTTGATTTTCAATTTCCTGCGGCAGATTTTTTCTATCCTTCATTTACCGATGATATTTTAGCAGATTTCAATACACTGGAGTATTTGGGTAAAACCCAAGTTGACGGGGAAGACTGTTTTTATCTCAGAGCAACTAATGAGCATATGCATTTTCAGTTATGGATCTCAAGCAGCTCTTTGAATTTACCAAAACGCTTTATAATAATTCAAAAGGGGAAACAAAATTTACGTTTTGAATCTGTCCTAAAAGATTGGGAAGTTAACCCAAACTTACCTAATACCATATTTGAATTTTTACCCCCTCCAAAGGCCAGGCTTATTGACATAATGGAAAAATCATAAGGCGCTTCATTAATAAAAATAAATTATGTTCGAAAACAAGACTATAGTAAATAAGATCTCTGGAATACTAATACTACTGCTTATACTTATATTGCCCATGGAGGCAATTAACGCTCAAAGGATGGGCCATAGAGCCTCCAGAGGAGGTAGCAGGAGCATGTCGTCTCGTCCAAGCACTCAGCGCTCAGCACCCTCCAGATCCACAGCTCCGCGTCAAAGTACACAGCGCTCATCTACCCCCAGACCTACAACATCCTACAACTCACCTTCCAGGTCAATTAATGGAGGGCATACGAGAACCAATGATCGGAGTTATAACAGGACACCAAGTACCGGACAAAGGGATGTTACTCAAAGGCAAAAGACATCGGACAGATCAGGTAATCGCAATGCTGCAAGGCCGAATACTGCGAATGAGAGAAAAAGAACCTCGGAAATTAAAAACAGTGACAGAAAAAGAACCAATATTGACAACAGCAACAGAAATATAAATATAGATAATAGCAGAAACGTCAATATTAACAGGGGTAATACCTATGTCCGCGCCGGTGGACGTGCCTATGTCAGACCCCCCTACAGGTATGGTGGTTTCCATTATTATTGTCACAGGCCATATTTTTATCATCCTTATCGTCCTTTTTACTGGGGGCCTGTTTGGCATCCGTGGGGATTTTTTGTGGCCTCTATCGCTACTACAGCTATCAGTGTAAGTATTCAGAGTCAGCAATACTATTATGATACAGGCGTATACTATGTTTCTTCAAGTGGAGGCTATACGGTGGTGCAGGCGCCTGTTGGGGCAACCGTTGAGACTATTCCAAAAGAAGCCGAAGTGGTGGAGGTGAATGAAACCACCAATAATTATTACTATGGGGGTGCCTATTATGAAAAATCAGAAGAGGGTTATACGGTGGTCCCTGCCACTGCAGGCACTATTGTCCCGCATTTACCGGAAGGTGGTGAAGAAGTGAAGATTGGAGATCAGACCTATGTTAAGTTTGGGGACACCTATTACCAGCCTATTCAATTAGATGGCGAAGATATGTACGAGATTGTGGAAGTAAGAGAGGAGGAATAGTAAAAGTATGTTCGATTAATGGTTTGAGGATTTTGTTACTTATCCCTACTAGTGAAATCTGAGAATACTAATTTTATTATAGATAAGAATTACCGAGTTTTACTAAGATCCTGATCCATAGCCATAACCATGTCCGTAATTGTAATGTCCGGCTTTACTAAAACAAACATCATTCAGGGTATAAACCATATTCTGTAACTTTTTAGATTTGTTGAGGTTTTTTGATTAATCAAGACCAAAACAGCGTATTACATTAATCAGTCTTCAACAATACATCAACGATTCTTTCTGCAGTTTGGCCATCCCATAAATGCGGAATAGTGCCGGTTTTCCAATTACCAGAAAAGAGTTTTTCCATGGCTGGTTTAATGGCTTCCGGGTCGGTTCCAAGTAATTCATTTGTGCCTTCGGTAATTGTTTCGGGGCGCTCGGTGTTATCTCGTAAAGTCATACATGGCACTCCCATTATCGTGGTTTCTTCTGTTATGCCACCCGAATCGGTTAATACGGCCTTGGCATTTTCAACCAAATAGTTGAACTCCAAATAAGACAAAGGTTCAACCCTATGTAAACGCGGATGATTAATTCCTAACTTATCTAATATTCTAGCTGTGCGTGGATGTACAGGAAAAATCAATGGCAGCTCCTTTGAATGTTTAATTATTTCTTCCAAAAGCGCTTTTAGTTTGGTTTCCTCATCTACATTTGCCGGTCGATGAAGTGTCATTACGAAATAGTTTTTTGCTTTTAACTGAAGATCATCCCAGATTTCAGGCTTCCTAAATCCAGGGCGATGTTTTAGCAAAGTATCTATCATTGTGTTTCCCACAAAAAATAGTTGTTCTTCTTTGACTCCACTTTCACGTAGGTTTTTATTAGCCGTTTCCGAAGTTGTAAAAAAATAGTTGGTAATGGCATCAGTTACCAACCGATTAATTTCTTCCGGCATGCTCCAATCATAAGATCGGATTCCACCTTCCACATGGGCCACTTTTGTATATAATTTTTGGGCTACTATGGCACATGCCATGGTAGAAGTAACATCACCAACTACAAGAACCAGATCTGCCGGATTTTTTAATAATTCTTTTTCAAATCGGATCATTATTTGCGCTGTTTGCTCGGCCTGGGTGCCTCCGCCCGCATCCAAATTTACATTCGGTTCAGGTATCTCCAGTTGCTCAAAAAAATCCCCGGACATTTTTTTATCATAATGTTGGCCGGTATGTACCAACCTGAATTCAATATCCTTACCGGTCAGCTGCGCCGCTTTTATTGCATGAATAATAGGGGCAATTTTCATAAAATTGGGCCTTGCACCAGCAATTAGGGTTATTTTATTAATCATATACAATATTAAAATATTTAATAGTCACATAGAAGGTTTTGTACATTTTTTGAAATACCTCTTCCAATTTTGGGAGCATTTGTTGGCTCAATCTTTTTCGGTCATATCAACGGCCAATTTCCCGCCCCCAATTTTATATAATTTAATTTATTTAAAAAGTTATTTTTTATTCGAACCGTAACCATAGCCATGTCCGTAATTGTAATGCCTTGCTTTCCCAAAGCCTACATCATTCAGGGCATAAGCCATATTCTGTAACTTTTTGGTTTTGTTCATGTTTTTGGAATACTCCAGCAGTTTCTTGTCTGTAAACCCGGCACGGGTAACAAAGAGCGTAAGGTCTGCGTATTTGGAGATTAGCATTGTATCTGTTACCAACAAAGTGGGAGCCGTATCTACGATAATATAGTCAAACTCCTCTTTTGCATTATTGATAAACTTTTCAAAGCCCTTTCCGGAGAGAAGCTCCGGGGCATTGGGGGGTATTTGGCGACTATAACAAACTTTAATATTTAATTCATCGCTAAATCCTTCATTTATGACATTCTGCCAATCCATGGAAGGGTTAGAAAGATATTCAGATAGTCCTTTGGATTTTTTAAGAATATCCAAATGCATATGAAGCTGGGGGTTTCTAAGATCTGCCCCAACCAACAAGACCCGCTTTTTTAAGCTGGCATAGGCCAAAGCCAGATTATAGGCCACCAATGTTTTTCCCTCGCCTTTTATGGAGGAGGTTACATAAAGTACCTGGCCTGTATCCTTCTCTTTCGCCGGCAGGTGATGATTAATACTGGTACTTAACATCCTGAAAGATTCTGCCAGGATAGAGCGGTCATGGGGACCTTTAATACTTTTATTTCCCTTTAAAAATGGGATTTCTGCCAATACCGGGATTTCCGGACTTAACTTTTCCAGATCGGTGCGGTCATGGATTTTAGTATCCAGGGAAAACTGGATATAAAGAATTAAAAAAGGCAGGAAGATCCCTAATACGAAAGACAAGGGATAAACTATGATTTTTTTAGGAGATATAGGTTTACTATTGGTTAAACCGTAATCTACTACCTTAATGGATGGCGTAGTCGTTGCCATGTTAATGGCCGCCTCTTCGCGTTTTTGAAGCAATAAAAGAA
>CBDUGN010000168.1:0-7154 GCA_965366915.1 uncultured Eudoraea sp.
AAACCCGAACATCGTATGCCGGAAGATTAGACTCTACGAATTCTTTTAGCTCATAGACATTTTTTCCTGTGGTTCTGTCTCCTTCAGCTACTACTACAATACTGGAAGATTTTCCCCTGGCTTTACTACGTGTCAAAGAATCCAGGAGTCTGTCTAATCCTAAATTCTCCTCAGGAATAAGTATCTCTTCTGCACCTGCGCCTACTCCTGAATTAAGGGCTATATGGCCTACATCCCGGCCCATTACCTCTACAAAGAAGAGTCTATGATGGGAACTTGCAGTATCTCTGATCTTATCAATTGCATCTACAACCGTATTGAGGGCAGTATCAAAACCAAGCGTATATGTTGTTCCAAAAATGTCGTTATCTATTGTTCCGGGAATTCCAATGAAAGGCATTTTATATTCTTGATAAAAAGCCAGGGCACCTGTGAAGCTGCCATCACCCCCGATAACCACAAAGGCATCAATATTATTTGAAACCAACTGATCGTAAGCCTTCTTGCGTCCTTCCGCTGTCCTAAACTCGTCGCACCTCGCCGATTTAAGAACCGTTCCTCCTTTGTTTATGATATTATTCACACTACGGGCATTCATTGGAAGAAAATCCCCTTCTATCATGCCTTCATATCCCCGATAAATCCCAATGCAATCTTTCTTAAAATATGCACATGTACGTACTACAGACCTTATAGCTGCGTTCATACCGGGAGAATCACCTCCCGAAGTAAAGACCGCAATTTTTTTAATTTGTGAATTCATTAAAAAATTTAGAATTGCAAAATTACTAAACTTATTGCAGAAAAAGAATTAGTAAAACCCATAATTTAACACTTGGTAACACCGCTATCGTTATAGTAGTAAATTTCTTTAATTTAACTGCTAAAAACCCGTATTTACTACTGTTTTGAGCCTGTCATAATTTGTAAAAAAATGAATACCTCAGTCAGATCAAATACCATTCACAAATTAAATAACAAATCGATATAAAAAAGTTATGCGCAAACAAATAATCAAGACCGATAAATTTGATTAAGTGCGGCTATTAATCATTCGTCATTATGAATAAGGGTAACATTTCAAAATTTTTGTAATATGGATGAAGTTTCGGACGGTTATAGAATTTGTCCACATTTACAAACTTTTTGGTTTCTGTAACAACTTCAATTGGCACATGATCGTAGCGACCATTTTTTAATACCACCATCCGGCCATCAATTCCTTTAAGTATTAAATCGAGCGCAAGATTGCCATAAGCCGTAGGCACCACTGAATCAATAAAATCAGGATCGCCACAGCGTACCATATAACCGAGTTTCTGATTGATTACATTAACGCGGTTTCCATTATTATATTTAGGGGATATTTTTTTTAATGCATGAGAGACTTCATCCCCAATACCGCCAAGTTTGGCATGGCCAAAGGCATCTTTTTCCATTCCCTCAAATTTCATTTCGCCGCCTTCAAAGGTGGCTCCTTCTGAAATAAGTACAATTGAATAGTTGCTCGGATTTTTATTCCTATCCTCTGTAAGTAACTCCGCCAGTAGCTCTATATCGAAAGGCACTTCCGGGATAAGGCATCTATTGGCTGCTCCCGCCAATGTAGGCAGCATAGCAGTAAATCCTGCATAACGTCCAAATACTTCCAATACCAGAAAACGTTCATGAGATCCTGCTGCCGTTCGAAGACTATTGGTAAGGCTGATTGTCCTGGTTACACATGTGCTAAAACCAATGCAATAATCTGTACCGGGCACATCATTATCCATGGTTTTTGGTATGGCCATCACCTTCACGCCCTTTTTGAACAAATGAACCGCATAGCTAAGCGTATCATCCCCTCCAATAGCAATCAAATAGTCTACCCCCAGCCAATCGAGATTTTTAATTACCTCAGGTGTCAGATCATTCATCTCTTTGTCATACGAATCTCTCAAATGGGCTGGAACCATTAATTTTGAAACGTGACTTGCCCTTGTCCGTGATGTATGAAGGAATGTTCCCCCTGTTCTTGCGGCTTTGTTAACGACAACCTGCGAAAGTTCTGTGAAATTATTGCTGTTATCGTGCTTGCTATTTCTTTCAATGTCTATTAACCCTCTCCATCCTCTTCTGAATCCAATTACTCTGTATCCCTCTCTTATTGCTCTAAAGGTAACAGCCCTGATTGCGGGATTAAGTCCGGGAACATCTCCTCCTCCGGTTAAAATACCGATAGTGCCTTTTGTTTTCTTAATTTTTGCCATGATATATTTTACATTAATTTTTTAATTCAAACCACAAAAAAACTGGGATTGTTAAAGTAGTAAATTATGATGATAATCTTATTATCACTGGGCAAAAAAACTCTAAAATCAACCTTAAAAATGCATTTATCGGCGTATCTTTATATGTCGATTGAAAACACAATAATTATGTCATTTAACATTGAGAATATTTTAGGAAAAGAAGCTAATTACCTGCTAGATCACAAGTGTAACACGGTAAAAAAAGAACATCTACATCTACCCGGTCCGGATTTCGTGGATCGTGTTATGACCCCTTCAGACAGAAATCCTGTCGTACTTCGCAATATGCAAACCCTTTTTAATAACGGACGTATGGGTGGTACAGGATATGTTTCCATTCTTCCGGTAGATCAGGGTATTGAACATACCGCAGGTGCGTCGTTTGCACCAAATCCTATCTATTTTGATCCGGAGAAGATTGTTGAGCTGGCTATTGAAGGTGGTTGTAATGCGGTAGCCTCAACGCTTGGTGTT
This sequence comes from uncultured Eudoraea sp., assembly GCA_965366915.1. Taxonomy (GTDB): domain Bacteria; phylum Bacteroidota; class Bacteroidia; order Flavobacteriales; family Flavobacteriaceae; genus Eudoraea. The sequence continues at coordinate 2,766 of CBDUGN010000168.1, forward strand.
CTCGGTTCTGTTTCAAGAAAGTACGCACATAAGATTCCTTTTCTCCTTAAGTTGAATCATAATGAATTACTTACATACCCTAATAAGTTTGATCAGATAATGTTTGCTAGCGTGAATCAGGCATTTGAAATGGGCTGTGTTGCCGTTGGAGCAACAATATATTATGGCTCAGAAGAAAGCACCAGACAAATTCAGGAAGTAACCGAGGCGTTTGAATATGCCCATGAACTGGGAATGGTAACGGTCTTATGGGCTTATCTTCGCAATCCTGGCTTTAAAAAAGATGGCAAAGATTATCATGTTTCTGCAGATGTAACCGGGCAGGCTAATCATTTGGCATCTACAATTCAGGCAGATATAGTAAAACAAAAGCAAGCGGAAAATAACGGAGGTTTCAAAGCCATAAATTTTGCCAAAACACACGAGAAAGTATACTCAGAATTAACCACAGACCATCCTATTGATCTTACCCGATACCAGGTAGCGAATTGTCTTATGGGAAGGGCAGGCTTAATAAATTCAGGCGGATCTTCCGGTGAAAATGATTTGGCTCAGGCTGTTAAAACTGCGGTAATTAATAAACGTGCCGGTGGTATGGGATTAATATCAGGAAGAAAAGCTTTCCAAAAACCAATGGCCGAAGGAGTGGAACTTTTAAATGCAATTCAAGATGTATATTTAGATAATAAAATTACAATTGCCTGATAGTTTGTGTTTTAGAATAAATTATTTAAACCTATAACACCATAATTTAATTGAGTCTCTTAAAAAACACCCTGGGCAGGCCAGGGTGTTTTTTAAGTATGCCCTATATCTATTTATCAAAAATCCAGGGCTAAAGCTTGGGTTTATTGGTCTTTGAATAGAATTTTATTAAACTATCATTACCCATAACAGCATTAGGCACGGTGGCCGATGCCTGAGGCTCCTCTGTTTCAACATTCTTATTACTAAATATTTTTTGCATTAGTTCCTTAAAACTATTGAAATCTACCTCATATGAAATACCAATCCCCTGAGTATATCCTTGTTGTTCTGATAAAAACTGTTGTACTTGGTTTTCGCGGTTAAAGATCTTGGCGCGGAGCGTACCTTCTTCATTTAATAATACCTGTACTTCCATATCTCCGGCAACGACAGTTTCACTTACTCCACCTACCGGAACACCGAACCTGCCATTAAATAAAACTTTGTCACTTATTTGGGTAGATACTGTAACGCCTATTCTGTCTTCCGTAGAAATATCATTAGGATCCAGATAACCTTGCTCATAGGTAACACCAAAATCAAATTTATCATTGTTATCATCAAGGACCTGGTTTAATAAACCCGAAGCGGTTTGAATTAAGTTTCCTGTAATGGCCTGCTGAGTTATACCTGTTCCTTCACTTACAAAAGTTCCCTGGGCTAATAGAAAAAATGCATTTCGTTCTTCTATGGTTGGATCCTGGAGCCTGTATTCCAATTCAGACTTTACGGTAGAACTTGTACCCGGAAATTCAATGCCTAAATCTATTGTCGGTCGTTCTAACTGATCTGTGAGCCTAATGATCACATCCGTAGGGATACGTCTGCTGTAACCCGCATTATCCAACAATGGAGCCGGATTCGCGTTCAGGGAATATACAGCTTCCATGTCCAATGTGGCCTCCAGGGGAGATCCATCCCATACTATACTTCCTCCGGGTTTAACGCTAAAAGTTCGGTCAATAATTCCTCCAAATTTGTAATTATATTCTCCTGTCACAACCACAAAATCACCAAACATATTAAATTTGCCATTGGTGTTAATCTCTATATAAACAAGTCCTGCACCTGTTCCTTTCAATGAACTTCCGGTCTGAGGATCAAGTACAATTTCTACCTCCGCATCAGGAGTTACATCTAAATCGAATTTTAATTCTAAACCATCATATGCTTTTAACTGACGCTGCAAATCAATACTTTCAACTTCATTTTTATTGATAAAGGTGATAAAAGAATAATCCCCCACCGATGTTACATCGCTTATCGGTATTTTTAAAGATGTTCCTCTGGCTGTGGAGCCTTCGAAATTAATATTCAATGCATTAGACGGGCCAAATATTCGTCCTGTCCCACTTACAAAACCGGTCCCGTAGTAGAGTTCATCTTCATCAAATTCAGTATTGAGTATTAAAAACCTATCGTTTAAGGTATTTATGTCTAAATCAAAATTCCATTTCTTAAAGAAATTATGTGATATTGTTCCATCTAAAATAGCCTGGGTATTCAAGTTTACATCGGTTATCGTTATATTCTGAAAGTCAAAGGTCTGATCAGATAATCGTACTGCGGAATTGGCGCCAAAATCGTAATCCACATTGAGATAAGGCACAGAAATACCAGCATTATTCATGGTTAAAAGACCATCAATGTATGGGTTTCTAATATCTCCTATAATTTGAGCGGTTCCATTTAGCTTCCCGCGAATATTGGAAACAATATCCTTGCCCAACGGACTAAAGGGTTCCATGTTAAAATCACTAAATGTAGCTACCAGATCTGCCTGAGGTATTTCAGCACCTCTGGTTACCTTGCCAAAAACACCGAACTTCTCCAGTCCGTTTTCCTTAATTTGAGAATTTACCGAAAATTCAGAGAGGTCCCGGTTTCCCACAACACCAATAGTTAGATTACCCAGATCGATGTCGTTTACACTAAATTTAGATATGTCTAAATTACATACCGGCAAATAAATATTGTCTTTTTGAAGTACGTTAAGCGTACCATTAATTTCACCTTTCAGATTAAGGCTATCAATTGCAGGTGTTATTTTGTTCAGGGACACAATTTTAAATTGAAGTTCAAGATCCTTGTACGTGGAATCTGCAAGCTGGCCCTTTAGCCTTATTTGTTCCCTGTTATCGTTATTCATTACTATTTCTTCAATAGTTATACTATCCAGAGTACTATTCACAATTACTTTGTTTTGGCTATTGCTTTCCCGATTCAGAATCCATGTATTCCCTTTAAAGCTGATATCTGATTTTTTTAAGCCAATTACGGATTTATTGCCCGGGTTAAACGTATGGTAAAAATTCAGATTATAACTATCATCATACTCACTGCCCCCCTTAAATTCTGTTCTAAAGAAGAGTGTGTCATTTAAAGTGGTATTAATCAAATTAAAATCTTTAACATCATAATATCGGGTGGAAACATCCTGAACAGCGAGATAGGTATTAAAAAGAGGGTTTTTATTATCTATCCTAAAATCAATGCTATCTAATTCATTACCATAAGCAGAAATATAAGGCGATTTAAAATTGAGTTTAAAATCTCCCTGATCCGCGATAATATTACCCCTGATAAAAGTATTGGGACCAAAAGCCACCTCAGGAAAAAAAACCTCAACTATTTTATTATAAATCTTAAAATTAAATGCCACTTCCTGACCTCCTGAAATTTCAAATGGTTGATAATTTGTATAAATACTCCCAATAGAATTTCTAACCAGGCGACCAAGTTCCCTCACTTTAAATTTCCCCTTCATATATCCTGTAATTATGTCAGGAGAGTTAATTTCTATCATCCTGGTAGAATCTTCAGAAAATGTAGATTCAATTTTGAAATCCTCAAAGTAATAGGTGTTATTAATGTTCTGATAATTTGTTTGCGTAAACTTTATGTCTCCTTCAATATTTTGAAAGGAACTACCTGTGATGTCCATATTTACGTTACCCTTAAATATGGAAACGCTGTCATCTATAAAATTTAATATTTTAAGATCTGCATAATCTACCGAGGCACTGAAGTTAAAACTACTTTTATCTGAACTAAAATCTGCCAGCCCTTCAAAACTAAACATCAGGTTCTCGTCGTTGCTTATCAAAGACCCATCGAATAACTGGTCCTTTAAAATCCCTGATATCTTTATATCTTTATAATCGTATCTGTTGAAATTAACGCTATACACCTGTCCTAAAACTTCGGTATTCAGATTTTTGCTTACAAAACCTTTACCTGCAACATTTACATCGACAGTCGTTTTACCTAAACTTTTGTTCTCCGTAAAACGACCCAAATCAAAATCAATTAAGGATACGAATCCTTTATATCGCGCATTGTCTATATTGTTTATTTCTGTAAGAGTAAGATCTACGTAACTGCTTCCTATGGCTGTATTCAGGTTTGCGCGGGTCTCAATAGATGTTTGTGTAATGAATGCTTCACCCCTTACCGTAAACTGTCCTAATTTTTGAAAAATAGTGGGTAGCGATTTACCTAATATTTTAGGCATCAAAGACCTAAGTTCATAATAGCTGGTAGTAATATCTTTAATCTGAGCATCGAGCTCAAAAGGACCGCCTTTTGTAAATAAATTTTTAAAATTAAAATCTCCTCTAATCCCTGTGTTATCTGATTGCA
>CBDUGN010000169.1:0-7134 GCA_965366915.1 uncultured Eudoraea sp.
GATACTAAATTTTTGCTATTTCCTGTTACCGGAGTCTGTGGTATTTTTATTCGTCAATATCGTAATAGTAACTGAGGATCTCCTATTCAGCCTGTGCTGCTCTTCAGGGCAATATACACCGTCAACGCAATTATTTACAGGTTGTTCTTCACCATGACCAATTGCCTCTAACCTTTTGCTTGCAACTCCCCTACTCTCCAAATACCCTACCGCACGTTGAGCCCTTTTATCTGATAGCCATAGATTATATTTTTTAGGCCCTCTTGAATCTGCATGAGCTTCTACCAAGAAGGAATAATTAGAATTGTCCTGCATTAATACAGCTACTTTGTCAAGGGTGTTTTTTGACTTCTCATTTAGATAAGAGGAATCAAAATCAAAATATACATAACCCAATACATCTATCTCCTTTTGAAGATTAATCAGCCTATTCTTTTCCGCATCCCTACTATTTTGCTCTTCCAAGGCCAGCCTTGCCTCCTCTTTTTCCCTTGCCAATCTTTCAGCAAGAGCTGCTGCTGCAGCTTCCGCTGCCCTTGCCTCATCAATCGAATCTGAAACTCTTTGTAATTCCTTTTCCATTGCCTCAATCATGGCAAGTTTTTCAAGGCCTTTTTTGGTCAGCCCTTTTTCAATCTTAAATTGATAAACAACCCCAACAGCATGCTGTACATGGTTAGAAGCCTCATTGCCAAAGGACCACTTCCCTGAGGAACTGAAATCCAGACCCCATCTATCCGAAAACCATGTTCTAAATCCGATGACCCCATTGTACGTTCCTCTCGAAAGATCATTAGCATAGGTATAACCTACTCCAACTCCCACATAAGGATCAAAAAAGCCAGTCTGGCCAAATAATTTATTTAGATCATAGCTAAACCTGGTATCAAAACCAAAATAATCCTTATCCTCAGGGTTTATAATGCCATCTATGATATTGCCTTCTTTGTATTTGTTATAAGAAGCAATTGCCTCCAATCCTATTCCGCTCTTAAAATAACGCCCAATATTTATTCTGGAGGGAAAAGCCACTCCATTTATCTGATCTTTAACTGTGGCAATATTATTGAACCTTTTTCCTGTATCATTCACAAAATTCCAGCCTAAACCTACCATCCATGAGCTAACCACCATACTGTCTTTAGCAGTCAATTGTAACTCTTCCTGTTGATCCACCAGTAATGTTTCCTGTTGTGTAGATTGAATTTCTTCCTGTGCGTAAAATGAGGTTGTACCAATGAGAAGAATAGCAATGGCCGCTGTTACGTAGGATTTCATAATGTAATGATTTAGGACTATTACAATACAAAATTACTACCCATTACATACGATTCCTACTTATTGCTTTCAAGTGCAGATATCGTCGATATGAAACAAAAAATTAATACTGATAATTATTCTTCTTTATCCAGGATTATTTCCTTCTCGGTAAGTGGCATTTTATATAGATGAAAGGGCATTAAAACAGCAGTAGAGACATCTTTTTTTTGATTAGAATCAGTAATTAGAGAGAAGACCAATTTATCATCTTTATCCTCCACCCTATTTAGTGCCGGGGTATTGATATCAGTGGTTTTTCCGTTGCAATAAACAACAACCATTTCTTTTTTAAAATCTATTTCAGGAACTGGAAGTCCTGGTTTTCTAGTCATATTTACTTTGGAAAAAAACTTTTTTAAAGCCTTATAATCTCTAATGACCATTAACTGTTCTGTTTCAGTGCCTCCATAATTATCACTTAGTACAAGCATTAATGGGTTTTCTGCCGAAACCTGATAATTCATGTCCTTAGTCTTAGCCTTTTGACTATTACAAGCCCCTGCTAAGATCATTAGTGTCAAAATAAGAGTTTTCATTGGTCTTTGTCTAAAAGGTATTATTGTAATGAGCCTTATAGGCCTTCTCATACAAAGCCTCATACAGTGGTAATACATTCGTAATATCAAAATTTAAGGCCACCTCATAGGCATTTTCTTTAAACTCGGCCAGTACAGAATCATCACTGAGTATTTTAAGGGCATTTTTAACCATATCATCTACGTCATTAACATCACTCAGATAACCGGTTACACCTTGTATGTTAACTTCAGGGATACCACCTGTATTACTCGATATTACCGGAGTCCTGTTAATCATTGCTTCCAGAGCAGCTAAACCAAAGCTTTCCGATTTAGAAGGAAGTAAAAACAAATCTGAAAAGCAAAGGATTCTGTCTATTTCATTACTGTTACCCAGAAATACAACTTTATCCGTAATGCCTAATTGTTCACATAAAAATTCAGCATGCTCCTTTTCCGGACCTTCACCAACCATAATCAGTTTTGCCGGCAATTGCTTTTGTATACCATTGAAAACGTGAATAACATCCGGAATATGTTTTACTTTTCTGAAGTTACTTATATGTGTAATTATCTTTTCATCTTCATCCGCCATAAGTGTTCTCTGACAATCCGTAAATTCTAAACTGTATTTTGTTTTATCTATAAAGTTGGGGATTACTTCAATTTCCTTTTTAACATCGAAAAAATCCAATGTTTTTTGTTTTAAATCTTCTGATACTGAGGTTACTACATCGCTTTTGTTAATGCTAAAGTTTACTGCAGGCTTGTAAAAAGGATGATTCCCCACCAGTGTAATATCTGTACCGTGCAAAGTGGTGATCATAGGAATATAAATCCCGTCTTCTTCCAGTATTTTCTTTGCCATATACCCTGCATAAGCATGCGGTATTGCATAGTGCACATGAAGTAATTCAATTCCATATAGCTTTATAGTATCAACCAGTTTACTCGAAAGTGCTAATTCATAAGGCTGGTAATGAAAAAGCGGATATTCTGGTACATGCACCTCGTGAAAATGAATCTTATTACTCAATAATTCAAGTCGAACCGGTTGCCTGTAGGTAACAAAATGGATCTCATGCCCCCTATTTGCCAAAGCTATCCCTAATTCCGTAGCAACAACACCACTTCCTCCAAATGTTGGGTAACATACTATAGCTATTTTCATTTAATCAACTGTTTTAAATTGCTGTATATTAGACTTTTACTTATTATGAAGTGATACAACTAATCTTAACTACAAATCTAAGATTTAAATTGCTGCCTAATTGATAAGAGAATCATAAATTGCCTTCTGAATCCTCGTTCGAAGTTCTGATTTCACCAAAAGTCTGTTTGTAGCGGATGGATATGTCCTATTTGACAGAAAAACATATACGATTTCCTCTTCGGGATCTGCCCAGGTAAAAGTCCCGGTAAAACCACTGTGTCCAAAACTCTTTCTCGACACGCAACCACAAGTAGGGCCCTTATCTTCCAGTTGAGGTTTATCGAAACCTACACCTCGTCTTACTTTCTTATCACAGAAATAACACTTATTGAATTTTTCTATGGTTCGTGGGTTTAAAAATCTTTCGCCTCCGTAATAGCCTCCCTGAATATACATTTGCATAATTTTTGCCACATCATTTGCATTGCTGAACAAACCTGCATGCCCTCCTACCCCGCCTTGCATTGCTGCTCCCATATCATGCACATATCCCTGAACAAGCTGGTATCTGTAATAGGTATCTACCTCAGACGGAACTATTGTGTTAATTGGAAATTTTTTCAACGGATTATATGATGTATGATTTGCTCCCAAAGGCTTGAAAAGGAAATTATCCATTAATTTATCTAAACCGGAATTATAGGTTTCCTCAATATATTTTTTAAAGATGTAATAAGGAACGTCGCTGTAGCGATATCTATTTGACTTAAGTCCTTGTCTACCTATTCGACTGTAAATGGAATCCTTGTAGGAGTCTTTCAAATACATCCTGTCTGTTACTTTTATGGAAAAGCCATCAGAGGGGTTACTTCTATAAAATTCGGGAGAAGGTCTTCTTTTGTCATTCAAGGTTTCCAGGTAAAAGGCAATCCACGACGGTAACCTACCATAATGACTTAAAGCCTTAAGAACCGTTACATCCTTAATCTCTGTATCTGCATATTCGGGTATTAAGTCCTTAAAAGTATCATTTAAAGCTATTTTCCCATCTTCTTCCATTTTCATAACTGCCGGGAGGGTTGAGAGAATTTTTGTAAGGGATGCAAGATCGTAAATATTATTTGTAGTTAATTGATTTTCAGATTTATATGTTGGTTTACCAAAAGCTTTATTATAAATTACTTTACCCTTTCTGGCAATTAAAACCTGTGCTCCCGGATACATTAGGGAATCCAACCCATTCTGAACCAATTGATCTACCTTAGCAAGTTTTAAAGAACTCATCCCTACCCTTTCAGGCGTACTGTATCCTAAACGTAGTAAAGATTCAGTCTTAACTGAAGTATTCACAGGAAACTCCGGACTTATAGTAACTGGCAAGATACCTTTAGCAGGAATAGCCCCAAATAAGACTTCCGCTGCTTTCTGCTGCGCAAGTTCGCTGTTCTGATAAGCAACAAGGATCCCGTCTATTTCATTAAAGGCTGTAATATCTGAGAGTGCATAAGGTTTGGAAAATACACTGAGCAAAACGTTGGATGTCCTTTGCCGGGAAATTTCCTGAAGCCAAAAAAGTTCTTTTTGAGAAAATTTATAAGGCTTCCAGGGACTTTCATTACTCTTATGAAATCCTATTATAATCAGATTAAAATCAAAAAGTTTCTTTTTTAGCGTAGCTATATCACTGCCATTTACCTGAGTTACTTCAGCGTATTTATTTAGTGTTTCCAAAAAAGGTGCATTCACACCATCCCCAAATTTCACATAGGCAATCTTCTTGTTCTCAAGTTTTTTGATCCCAATAAGATTGAGCTTATCTCTGATAACTGTTATTGCACTCTCCATGGCCTCTTCATAGATTACATCATTCTCGGGACTATTTAGGTCTTCAATAAGATTATTGGCATCTATGGGACGGTATTCATTTAAACCTACTTTAAACTTCGCCATTAATATCTTTTTTACCGAATATGCGAGCCTCTTTTCAGTTATGAATCCTTTCTGATAAGCCTTTAAAAAGGTTTCCTTGCTTTTTATAAAATCCTTAGGCATTAACAAAATATCGTTGCCTGCCAAAAAAGCCTCTAACTCAGTAATACCATTGTTTGCGAAGTCCGAAACTCCTTTCATATTCAAAGCATCTGTAAATACCAGTCCTTCAAAATTCAATTCATTTTTAAGCAAACTGGTAATTATATTTTTGGACAGGGACGAAGGCCGCTTATTTTCAGGCTCTAATTCCGGAACATTTAAATGAGCTACCATCACACTGCTAAGTCCCTCTTTTATAAGCCTCTGATAAGGATATAATTCAATACTATCTAATCGTTGTCTGGTAAAATCCAGTTTGGGCAAGGATTTATGTGAATCTACAGAGGTATCCCCATGACCGGGAAAATGTTTGCCGCTTGAGAGTACTCCGGCTTTTTCCATGCCTTTCATAAAAGCAATACCCTTTAAAGCAACATTCTCTCTGTCTTCACCAAAAGACCGATTCCCAATGATTGGATTTCCTGGATCAATGTTTATATCTATATCCGGTGCAAAATTGATATGAACCCCAAGTCGGTTTGCGTGCTTCCCAATTTGATTTCCTACCCGTGCTACAATTGCCGTGTCCTGTATTGCACCCAAAGTCATGTTCCATGGAAATGAGTAGGTTGAATCGAGTCTCATCGCCAGACCCCATTCAGCATCCATTCCTATTAGAAGGGGTATTTTAGATAAGGACTGATATTCATTAGTCAGTTTAGCCTGACGCATGGGACCTCCTTTAGAAAAAATTAATCCTCCAATATTGTGATCCTTTATTAATCCTTTAATTCTTTGAATGCCAACTTTGTCTTTCCCGGAAGATGCCATCACCATAAACAATTGGCCAATCTTTTCTTCCAAGGACATAGCACTATACTTTTCATTTACCCATTCTAGTTGAGACAATGTATCCTTACTGACCAATGGAGCATATTGCCCTTGGGCGACCTGTAATAAAGCAAATAATAGAAAAGAAAGTAGGTGTTTCCCCATAAACATAATATTCTAGGTACTAACTTAAAACACAATTAAATATTGCACTTTAGCAATTATTGCAGCCCTTGTGGGATATTAGAATATCAAAAAAAGATCTAATAAGGCCTTAGACATTATTTTACAAAACGACTATGCCAGCTCTCAGATGCCGGCACTTCCCAATGATTTATATATTCATGTTTATTCGTAACTAAATTATTAAAAACTATTGTGTTTTTAGATATGGCCCTGTCCCTAGCCATTTTCTTAAAATCTTCCAACGGCTTATATGCAATATGTGTGCCTTGTTTATAGGACACGTTCATTTTATCCAATAAATCTACATTGTATTTCTTTTCAAGCTGTTGTATGAAATGTACTGATGCATCAATAGAGCAGCCCGAAGCAGAAGCAAAATCCTGATCCAAAGCAATTATAATAAAGCGTTTATATTTAATTTCATATCCCGCCTTAAGGTCGCTGCCGTGAGCAGTCCATTCCGAAATAAATTTGTCCAGGGCCGCTGATATTTCAACAAGTTCATTTTCTGAAAAGCTTCTGTTAGCCTGGTATATCCAAACTCTTGCAGTTTCCGTTAATGAATCAAAATTTACCAGCATATTTTATTTTTCTTTTAATTCCTATTAGGCATTTTTACAGGGGTCCCCTAAAACATTTATAAATCCCCGGCATTAGCTATTAACTCTGCTATATCCATAACCTTTAAGGAATCTTCTCTCTCTTTGTTTTTTACCCCGTCAGTCATCATTGTATTGCAAAACGGACAGGCCGCCGCAATAATATCGGGTTGAGTCTGCAGTGCCTGTTCTGTGCGTTCAATATTCACCTCTTTATCGCCTTTCTCGGGTTCTTTAAACATCTGAGCTCCTCCGGCTCCACAGCACAGGCCTTTTTTTCGGCAATTCTTCATTTCTACCAGCTGGGCATCAAGTTTCTTAATGAGATTCCTTGGTGCCTCATACACGTTATTTGCTCTTCCCAGGTAGCAAGGGTCATGAAATGTAATACGTTTTCCTTTAAAGTTACCGCCTTCCAAAGTAATTCTTCCTTCCTCCAACAACTTATTCATAAACTGAGTGTGATGCATTACCTGGTAATTGCCACCTAGTTCCG
>CBDUGN010000170.1:0-7018 GCA_965366915.1 uncultured Eudoraea sp.
TGCTAATGAGAGATAATGTTCTGCCTTCTATAGACTTTCCAACAATGGTTACATCAAATTTGGGATTATTCCGATAATTATTAATTAGCGGAACTAACTCATGATGCTTGATTCGCCTATTATTCAGAGCCGGTTCTTTGTAAGATTCATAGGTCTCATACAATGAATTAGTAATGTCTGTAGATTGGGCATATAACTGAGAAGTAAGTATAATGAGGAGTAGTGCATTTAGGTATTTATTGGTCATTATTTTCATGTTTTTTTGGTACAGGTTTAAAATTAAGATTTTTGGTTGCTTTTCGTACTTTTTCCATAAAATCTTTACCCGGATCTGTTTTTAAAGTTCTGTAGTTTTGGTCTTTTTCTAACCATAAAGGATGGTCCACAAAATTTGTATACTCATAGTGTCCAATTAAATACTCAATTGGATATTTTTCGTACAAATATTCTACCAACCATATATTTGCTTTTAGCTGTGCCCTGGTCAAGGGAAGTTCTTCAGTTCCCCCAACATTTTCAACTCCTATTGCACAATGATTGAGGCCAATGACGTGTCTTGCCATATTTGTTTCTGGCATCAAACTATAGATAGTACCATCCCGGTCTACCATAAAATGTGAAGAGACATTCAAACTACTTGCATTTACTATATCGGGTCTGGAATTTGGTAAAGTTGGCTTGTCAAAAGCTTCAAAAGCTTCTTCCAAAGTGGGAATTACTGTCCAGTGTAATACAATCATTCTAGGAGAAATACCAGGAGACTCCTGTTGAATTCCGTAGTGTTCCAACAAATATGCACTCGTTAATTCTGATCGTTCCTGATCAAAGACAATTGGTTTGTCTACAATTTCTTTTGAGGCTGAACAGGACAGAAAAATTAGTGCGATAATTATTGGAAGAAGTTGCTTCATTCAGGCGGAGGAATCTCTTATATTACGTTCGGTTATTATGTTCGGTTTATTTTGATAGAGCATTTGCTAATTAATCAGAGTTAATTGCATATTGAATGGTGACTTTTTTGGACCCCCATTCTTTGGCTTCCTTTATATTGTCTCCCATGTAAATATCAATTTTATTTGTCCATCTTTCATTCATCTTATCCTTTACCAGGTAGATTCCTTTTAAACCCTTAATTTTTACTTTGGTATTATGGCCAATTCCTAAAGCTAACAGATCACGTGATACTGCAATACACTTCATACCAGGTTTAAGCCTATCGCCCCAAGCCCCTACATTAGGCTGATCTGAGGTCTGATTCTCCACTGAATTATAAGCTGAGGCTGAAACTTCAATCGATTTCCATCTAGCTTCATCACTTTTACATGATACTAAAAGTAAGCCCATTAACAATAATAAAAAGACTTTGCGCATTGCAAATCGTTTGAGTTAATTTAAAATATTCTCCAATACCATTATATCCACATTTTCATCATTCCATTGATCCGAAAAAGATTCAGGTACAGGGGTAAATATATAGGTAAATGAACTTAAAATTATATCTTCATCTCCATCGCCGTCAATATCACCCGTATCCATTAAGAACCATCTACCACTATTGGAATCCTTAAAAGTATTCACGGAAAATTCAAAATTAAGCTCATTTTTATTTTCTAAAAAGACAAACGATAAATCCGGATTATTCTGATAGTCCGGGAATGAGGATACCAGGGCGATATCTATATCTCCGTCCTGATCGAAATCTAGAGCTTCCAGGGCTGTAGCACCATTTAAAGGATAAAAATAAGCTTCGGTAAACACACCTTTTCCATCATTCAGGTGAATGCGCATTCCATGATAAGGCTTGGGCACAAATGATTTGTCAGCATTATCGCCATGTACGGTTATTACATCCTCATCACCATCGTGATCGTAATCCACTATTTGAAATGCACTAGTACCATATACAGGGCTAAAACGAATTGCCTTTTCAGGCCGAAATTTCAAATCATTTTGGTTATAAAGTATCGTGATACCTTCATCGCCCTGGGCAGTTAAAACAACCAGATCTTCCAGACCATCCTTGTCCATATCTCTTACTTCAGCTTTTATTGTACCAGGTTGATTTAAAAGTATATGCTTTTGATAAGGTCCTTTTTCAGTATTCCTTTTAAAAAGTGATAGCTTCCCTTTAACATCTCCAAATTCACTAACCACCAATTCTTTTATTCCATCCTTGTCAAAATCGTGAGCAATTACATCAACCGGGCGATGCAAGGCTTCAGGAATAATCTTTATAGTATCCGCATTTGCCTCAAATAGCCTACCCGAGAATAACTCACTGGGTCTTATACTTCCAATCGCGGCAACAATCATATTATCTTCATCTTCTGCTATTGATACTACCGGACTGCCAAATCTACCGAGACGCCTATTTTCATTTGTAACAAAACTGTATTGAGATAAGTTTCCATATAAATCACCAAGCATTAGTTCTTTAGTATCCTTTTTAAATTCAATATATGTAAACAATGATCCTTTTGTGCTGTCCAGGGAAATCCTGGCAGGAGTAAACTGCGATAATTCTTCAGGAACAGCAAGGTCCTTGTCTACTTGTAATGAATCAGGTGCATTACCAATAATATATGCCTTTAGAAGTTCCCAATCATTTTTATCGAGCAAAGGTTTTCCAGGGAAGACTCCGGTTTTTATAACAGCATCCATTTCTACAAAGGAAAGTCCTTTATATGGATTGTAACCAGAATCTCTTATCCCTAACCTTGCTCCCATTTCTGGTAGTATCTTCTCTGACCAAATATCCTTAGGCAAGCTGTTAATTTCAGGAGAAATATGACAACTGGCACAGTACGTTTCATAGAGGACGACTTCTTTATCTTTTTTTGGAGAGTTGCAATTGAAGAACAATACACAAATACAAAATAACAGACTTCTGTTTTTAAAGTTTTTAACCAGATTAGGAGAGTAGATCATAGAATGAAGATAGCCTTTACAACGAAAGTATCCAAAATAGTAAGTTTAACGTGGAAGTGGTACATAGGTTTTATCAGTTTTCATCATTGGAAAAGTCTTATTTTTCCATGACTCTTTAGCTTCATCTATTTTATTTTTACTGTGAGAGACAAAATTCCAATATATATGCCTTTCCTCATTAAACGGTTCTCCTCCGAACAGTAAAAGATGGGAATTGGCTTTGACCTGAATTTTGCAAACATCGGATACTTTGGAAACCAGGATATTGCCTTCTTTAATTTCATTATCACAAGCCACTATAGTGCCTTGGACAATACAAATTCCAATTTCTCCATATAATTCGTTTGATGTATCTAGTACATAATCTTCAATGGTCTTAATTTCTAACATAAATAAAGAAGAATGAACAGGCACAGGAGATCTTCTGCCATATCCTTTGCCTGCTATTAATTTAAAAGTTGTACTGCCATAATGCCATTTGGGAAGTTCATCAGCAGCGAAATGATAAAACTGTGGATCCATATTCTCTAAATCTTTTGGTAAGGCTACCCATATCTGGTATCCGTGGGCAACTAAACTACTTCCATCTCGAAGATCAGAAGGGGTGCGTTCTGTATGAGATACTCCTTTACCGGCTATCATCCAATTTACAGATCCGGGTGTAATCCTTTGTTTGGTGCCTAAACTGTCTTCGTGCATGATTTCTCCTTCCAACATAAATGTTAGCGTAGCCAGGCCGATATGTGGATGTTGATCCACATCCAAATATTTTTCAGGGCCCAAATTAGCAGGCCCCATATGATCAATAAATATGAAGGGGCCAATCATTCTTTTTTTACGAAACGGTATAAGTCTGCCAACCAGGAAGTCACCAATATCCCTGCTCCTTTCTGCTATAATCAATCCTATATTAGACATTTAATCATATTTAAATTTTACAATGAATATGTAATTAAAGAAAGTTAAGTTAACAAAAATTGAATCAATGATATTAGAAGTAAGAGATTAGCTTAAATATAAGGTGGATAAAATAAATTGGGGCTCCATTTAATGATCACATATCAGGAATTGTGCTGTTTACCACAAGTTTGGGATGGCTCACAACAATAATTATATTTTCAGAGAGGTTGATTGTATGTTTACAGTGTAAATAAAAAGAAGTTAATTTTTTCATTTTCATATAGTGTTCTCGTAAAAGAGTCCTGATCGTAAAGACAGGGCTCTTTTTAGTTTTAGAAACTTTGAAGTAATATATAAGTCAATTAAGGTCTAAAAAGAACTGGTCAGGCCCTAATGCTATGGAATCCATTTATCGGTTCCAAAATTGGGTTTTCGCTTTTCCAAAAAAGCGTTTCTGCCTTCTTTTGCCTCTTCGGTCATGTAAGCCAGTCTGGTAGCCTCACCGGCAAAGACTTGCTGACCCACCATTCCATCATCTGTTAGGTTCATTGCAAATTTCAGCATTTTAATGGAAGTAGGTGATTTTGCCAATATTTCCTGAGCCCATTCATAGGCCGTTTCCTCCAGTTCTTCATGTGGAACAACAGCATTTACCATCCCCATTTCATAAGCGGCCTGTGCAGTATAACTTCTTCCTAAAAAGAATATTTCACGGGCTTTTTTTTGTCCAACCATTTTAGCCAGATAAGCGGAGCCATACCCACCATCAAAACTTGTAACATCAGCATCCGTTTGTTTAAAAATAGCGTGTTCTTTACTAGCCAGTGTGAGATCACATACCACGTGAAGACTATGCCCTCCTCCTACTGCCCATCCCGGAACAACCGCAATAACAACTTTTGGCATAAAGCGAATAAGACGTTGAACTTCCAGGATATTAAGTCGGTGCATCCCATCATCACCTACATAGCCCTTATGCCCTCTGGATTTTTGATCACCACCACTACAAAATGCATATACCCCATCTTTAGAAGAAGGGCCTTCGGCAGAAAGTAATACGACCCCTATAGAAGTGTCCTCCTGTGCATCATAGAAAGCTTCATATAACTCACTCGTGGTTTTAGGTCTGAATGCGTTACGGACATCTGGTCTGTTAAATGCAATACGAGCAACACCATTGCTTTTTTTATAGGTTATATCTTCAAAAGTTTTGACGGTTTTCCACGTTATTTCCATTTTAAAGTATTTTTAAATATTAAAGATACGGCTTGTGATCTTATTGTACTTTAGTTTTTTCCTGGTATTTATCCAATGTGCATTGAGTTAAAATTATTGCATTTTGTTTTTGGCTTCAATCCATTTGGATAAATATTTGGTGCTCTGCAAAGAACTATGTGTTAGTATTCCACCAATAATATTTGCCGCTCTGTGTTGATTCAAATTAGTAGTTAGCTCCATAATTTTTTTAAAAAACTCTTCTTTTAGGGTTTCTTTGGTAAAATTTTCGTTTAGCAAATTCATTCCCAGAATCTGAACTTTCTTCCAATTATCGGAATTTAAGTAGAGCTCAATAGCGAGATTTGAAAAACTGATAGCATCATCCCGAGTGCAATGTTTTAATGCATTGGAATTGCCTATCCCTTCAATACCAAAAGATGTTGTAATTGCCGGAGTTCCACTTCTAAAACCTTCTAGTAGTTTACCTTTTAATCCGGCACCAAATCGTAAGGGTACAAGATTAAGTTTTGCTTTAGACATTACAGAGTCCACATCCTTCGCCCACCCCTTTATCCTGAAACCTGTTTTTTTATTATCCATTTTTAGAATACGATCTGGCATATAAGGACCATAAATATGTAATTCAGATTCCGGGAGGGATTTTCTTATTATTGGCCAAATTCTTCTATTAAGCCATAAAATTGCATCTATATTTGGCGCGTGTTTACCGTTTCCAATAAACACAAAATGTTCCCTTTGGTCAAAGGCCAGCCAATTTTCAACAATACTTTCTGTAAGTTCTTCGTAAATAAATGGAAGATAGAAAAGTAAATTGCTGTCTACTTTAACTTTTTCATTTAGCAGCTTAATCTCAAATTCCGAAATTATCAGTGACAGATCTGATCGAAAAATACTGGCAAGTTCTCTTTTTGTAATATCCAGACTTAGCCAATCAGGAATACTAAATAGTTTTTGGTCCGAAAGCGCTTTTTCTCTATATGATCTAAGAGAATGAAGATCTTCAGTATCAAGTATGCGCAATGCTTCAGGCAGATTTTCTGCAACTCTCCAGCCAAATTGTTCTTCCATAATAAAACGGTCGAAAATCACAATAGAAGGATCTAACTTCAGTACAAATTCATCAAAACTATAATGGTTTAGCTTTATGTGCTGCTGATCAATTCCAAGAGCTGTAAGGTCTGTGGAATAATCGCTAAAAGCACGTGTACTGGCAAAGGTAATTTGAAAGTTTTTTTCTAATAACCAATGAATTAATTGCATCATTCTGATTCCTGCAGCGGTTGCTTTAGGTTCCGGCCAATTTAAGCCCAGAATCAACACTTTAATTGAATTCATTGTTTATCCACGGAATTTCTAAGAATTACACGCTATCTCGCAAATTAAAACATCGTAGAATATTATAGTTGGCTTCAGCTATGAGCAATTACGAATCTTACATCCTTGATGCAAATTTTTGAGATATGTTTAAGCGCAATTTTCGTTCATAATCCTCCTCCAGCCATTCTTTGTAATTCTTTGTATTGTTCATAATACAATATGAGTATTGCCTTACCCTGTATGCAATTTCTTCTTTGAGTTTCTTTGCCAGAATCCTTGCATCAAAAACATCCTCACTGTTTTCAACACATATTTGGGCATGTTGTTCTATACTTCGCTCCAGCACTGTTTTTGACTTCAGGCCCTGGGCAAATACTTTTTTATATTCAGCTTTGACATCAAATTCAATTTGGGTAGAATTTGCAAATTCAGCTTTGAGTTCCGGAGGCATGGTATATACAAATTCACGTTCAATATCTTCATCATTCTTAATATTTTCGAGGAAAAAATCCGGAAAGTGAAATATTTCCTGCCAGTCAATAGGTGCATCCCACATGCCAAAACGCGATGCATTATTACCCATATCTACAACAGTAAAATCTGTTTTATTTTTTAAAATACGAGATCCTCTTCC
>CBDUGN010000171.1:0-7017 GCA_965366915.1 uncultured Eudoraea sp.
AGCAAAGGAAAAGACAATGCCATGCGCAGCGTGGTAGATGGCTTTCTTTGTAAAGTCACTCCCGATAGCTATCGGGACCGCTTCCGAGTGCTAACGAGGAAGCAATCCAGTCTGGGAAAATTCCTAAACTTATTCAATTACGCATCTAGCGGCCTTCTTTGTAAAGCCACTCCCGATAGCTATCAGGACTGGACCACTTCCATGTTCCAGGTATTATTACACATTAAAACCCACAAAAACCTACCTCCAAATGATGATACAACCTTTATAAATTAGGTTAATTTATTTTTCTTTAACTTTAAACATCTGAGGGTCAGGACCAAGGCCTTCAATGACGGCTTTCCTTTTACTATGCCTGCTCATATGTAAAATGATATGTTTTATGTGTATGGGTGCATTTATCACCTAAAAAAGAACCAACCAAGGATTATTCTTATGAATACAACTAATAGAGCATTACTTGTGCTGTTATTGGCATTGATTACCTATCCACTACAATCACAAGATCAGAAAATTACCGGTAAGGTTACCAATAATTTTAATCAGCCACTTTTTGGGGTCAATATTTTAATAGAGGGAACCAATCGTGGTACCATGACCGACATAGACGGTTTTTATCAAATTGAAGCAGCGCCTGAAGATGTCATTATTTTCTCTTATGTAGGATTTAATTCACAGCGGATAGTGGTGGGGAGTAACAATCTCCTCAATATTTCTCTCCAATTTGGCAACAATCTGGAAGAAGTAATTGTGTTAGGTTATGGAAGTACTACCCGTGAAATGTTAACTGACAACATCGCCTCTGTATCTGCCAACCAGATAAAAGAGGTTCCCGTTCCTTCACTGCAGGGAGCGCTAATTGGCAAGACAGCAGGGGTGCAGATCACTCAAACAGGTGGCCGGGCAGAGGCTGGATTTAACATTAGGGTGAGAGGCGTTGCCACTATTGGTGGTAGTGGAGAACCCCTTTATGTTGTTGACGGTATTCCAATAGATAAGGTAGACCGTAGTATCAACGGGTCCCCCATTAATGCTCTGATTGGGATAAATCCTGAAGATATCTCCTCTATAGAAATCCTCAAAGATGCTTCGGCAGCGGCCATTTACGGATCCAGGGGCTCCAACGGGGTTGTGCTCATCACTACCAAAAGCGGACGCAAAGGAGAAGCGAAATTTACATTCCGATCTTCCTATGGCTGGAGTGAGGCCTCCAAAACGCTCGAGTGGCTCAATACAAGCGAATACGTAGAACTCTATACAGAAGCCGCTCTTAATTCTGGCTTTACCGAAGACGATGCTACCTTTTTCTTTAACCTGTTTGCTGAAAATGAAGAAGACTGGCGAGAAGGCGCTGTGGATACAGATTGGCAAGACCTGGCACTAATTTCAGGTAGTATTCAGGACATTGGTTTCAGCGTCAGTGGAGGAGAAAACAATACTACTTTTTTTCTTTCCACAAGCTATAATCGCACCAATAGTATTATTAGGGGAAATACTCTTGAACGCTATACGCTAAGAGCCAATATTGAAAATAAAACAAATGACTGGTTAACGCTGGGGGTGAATTCTAACGTTAGTAAATCGCAGCTTTCGCGTATCGCTAATGACAATCAATTTGCTAACCCTTTGCAGGCAATTGCTCAAATACCGTTCAGCAGTCCCTATCTTGAAGATGGGGTTACCCCCAATACGGAAACCACGCTGTACTACAACTTTCTTATGGACCAATTTAATGGCGATTTTGAGTCGAATTTGTGGAGGGCCTTTATGAAAATTTACGGACAAATTTCACTCTCAAAAAATCTTAATTTCCGCACGGAAATTGGTTATGACTACAATCAGCAAATGGAAGAGCGGTTTTATGGCAGCCTTACAGAATCTGCGTCTACAAACGGATTTGCAGATGCATTTAGTTTTATCAATGAAAAGTATGTCATCAACAATTACTTTTCACACAACATACAAAAAGAGAATTGGCAAGTAGAATCGACCCTCGGAATGTCTTACGAAGAGAACACTTTCAAATCTATTTCTGTCGCTGGGCAGGACTTCCCTTCAGATCAGCTTCAAAAGCTAGACAGCGCCGGAGAAATTACCGATGGTAGCACCACGGAATCAGGCTTTAGTTTTGTGTCTTATTTTGCGAGAGCAAGTGCAACACTTTTTGAACGCTTTCTTCTTAAAGCCAGTGTGCGGATTGATGGTTCCTCACGTTTTGGCTCCGAAGTACAATACGGAACATTTCCGGCAGCATCGGTGGGGTGGATACTTTCAAAAGAATCCTTCTTAGAAAATAGTACCCTCATATCAAATTTTAAACTTAGAATTAGTTGGGGTCTTACCGGGAATGCCAATATTGGTAACTTTGCAAGTCTCACCCAGTTTAATACCATTACCTATAACCAAAATCCTGGGTATTGGTTATCAACTTTAGGAGATGCGAAATTAAGTTGGGAAGACACTACCCAATACAATTTTGGATTAGACCTGGGCTTGTTTAAAAACCGTATTAATACCAGTTTAGACCATTATATAAAGGATACCGAGGGTGTACTGTTCCTAGTACCTATTCCTTATAACAATGGTATACGGTTTATTAATCAAAATTCCGGAGATATTCAAAACAAAGGCTTTGAGTTTACACTGGATACAAAAAATATAATTACTGAAGATGTTGGCTGGTCTACCTCACTAAACATAGCCATTAATAAAAATAAGGTGCTTAAACTGCCAGATGGGAACGACATTATCCGTGAAGGAAAGATAGTGCGTGAAGGCGAAGCAGTCTCTTCTTTTTATATGCCTGAATACGCCGGTGTGGACCCTGATAATGGAGACGCTCTGTTTTATCTGAATACAGAACTCCCTGATGGCAGTTTGGATCGTTCAACAACCAATGATTATGGCGAAGCCAGCAGACGCATTTTAGGCAATCCGTTCCCTGACGTAATTGCAGGGATGACCAACACTATACGTTTCAAGGATGTCGATTTTTCGTTTACTTTTCAGGGGCAATGGGGTGCACAATTGTATAATGCCGGAGGTATCTACCAATCTGCCAATGGGGACTTCTTTGACAATCAGACCAGGGACCAATTGAACCGCTGGCAGCAACCCGGAGACAATACCAATGTGCCACAGGCGAGGTTGTTTGGTGGCAATGGTACACAAGGGTCCTCACGGTACCTGGAAGACGCAGATTTCATCAGATTAAGGAATATTACAGTAGGTTACACCCTGTCTTCAGGCGTTACGGATAAACTTGGATTAGACCGTATACGGGTATATGCCACAGGAGTTAATCTCCTTACCATTACAGATTTTAAAGGCTGGGATCCGGAGTCTACCTTCGACGCCCTACAAGGAAATTCCTTGTTCTCCGGCGTTGGATTTTATTCCCCCCCCCAGGCACGTACAATTACTTTAGGCTTTAATGTAGACTTCTAAACCAACCATCATGAAAAAATTATATACCATCTTACTTATAATAACACTGGTAGCCGGATGTGACGATAACCTGGAGATTAATCCCACAAATACCCTAACACCAGAAACCTTGCTCGATGATCCGGACAATCTGGACAGACTGCTCATTGGGGCTTATGCCTTTACTGACAACCATCACGCCGGGGAATTCCAAACGGTTTCGGAATTATTGGCCAATGAAGGAAATGTGGCTTTCAGAGGAACTTTCGCTGAATTATTTCAATTCGAGCGGAAAGAGGTTATAGCCACCAATGGTTTTGTCCGTTTTCTCTGGGCCAATTCATACAGGTCTATAAACCTTTGTAACATCGTACTAGACAACCTGGACCGAGTGGAAGATCCAATCCAAAGGGCCCAGTTAGAAGGTGAGGCTAAATTTATGCGTGGCCTGCTTTACTTTGAAATGATCCGTTATTTTGCTTTACCCTATGAAGCTGTAGGCAACAACACCCAACCAGGACTCCCGATTGTATTTGACGCGGTTACTGATGTGAGTCAACTCACTTATCCCAGTCGGAATACAGTGGAAGAAGTATATACCCAGATATTTTCCGATCTTCAGGATGCTTATGGTCTGCTACCCACAGACAATGAATCCAGGGCAGATTCCTATGCCGCTCAGGCGCTGCTGGCACGTGCATATCTGCAGCAAGGCAATTATAGTGCTGCCCGTGATGCGGCTCACGATGTATTGCTAAACAGCGGACATGCACTGGCCCCCGATTTGCCCTCTGCCTTTAACAATGAATCTAATGGCATTGAAGACATCTTTGCCTGGCAAGTTACCACTCAGGATGGCGCCAACGCTTTTAATACCTACTGGGCCACCATTCAGTTTGGGGGTCGCTCCCAGACAGGAGACGTTACCGTGGAGCCTCCGTTTTTCAACCTGTTTACAGGAATTGATGACAGGGCCAACTTCTTTTACGAAGGTAATGGCACTCTGGTATCCTCAAAATGGCAAGGACAGTTTGCCAATGTGCCTTTTATACGTATTGCCGAAATGCACCTGATACGTGCAGAAGGAAATTTTCGTGAAGGCAGCAACCTCGGCTTAACCCCCGAAAATGAGATCAATGCTCTAAGAGCTCGCTCTAACGCGACTCCTATTCTTGGTATCTCATTACAGGATATCCTGGAAGAACGGCAGCGGGAACTGGCTTTTGAAGGTCATCGTTTTCATGATGCCAAACGCCTGCAGGAAACTATCGCTGGCTTACCTTATAATGCCAATAATTTGGTAATGCCCATCCCTCAGGATGATATAGACACTAATCCTAACCTGGTGCAAAATCCGGGGTATAACAATTGAACATAAGTTATACTTACAGAGATCATGAGCAATTTTTTTAAAGAACTAAAAAATCGCAACGTTTATAAAGTAGCCACAGCGTACGCCATTTCTGCTTGGTTAATCATACAAGTAGTAGATACCGTAGGAGACAACTTGCAGTGGTCTGGCGAAATTGCAGCAATCATTACTAAAATCTTACTTGTAGGCTTCCCTATAGCCCTGGTCATTACCTGGCTCTATGAGTTTACTCCTCAGGGAGTAATGAGGACTGGTTCCGTACAGCAAGACACTATAGATAATCGAAAGGCAGGTCGTCGTCTAAACCATATCATTATTGGCAGCCTGGCAGTAACCTTGTGTTTTGTGTTGGTGGAACGGGTATTTTTCGCCAATCGAACTTCCATTAATGATCTACAAAAAGCGAGTATTGCGGTTCTCCCCTTTGTAAATATGAGCTCAGAGGAAGAGAATGAATACTTTGCAGATGGGTTGACGGAACAGATCCTGGATGAACTGGCAAATTTAAGTGGTATGCAGGTTACAGCTAGAACTTCCTCTTTCAAGTTTAAAGGAAAAAACGAAGATATACGGGCTATAGCCAAGCAGCTAACAGTAAATTATATTCTTGAGGGCAGTGTACAATATGATGGCAAGAGAAACAGGATTAAGATAACTACGCAATTAATAAATGCAAGCAATGGGTATCACCTTTGGTCTGAAACCTATGAAGAAGATTTTAAAGAAGTTTTTGATATACAGGAAGACGTCGGAAGAAAGGTAGCTTCAGAGCTTCGGGTACAATTACTTCCCGGAGAAGAAAAAACACTTATCACCAAACTTACCGAAAATACAGAGGCCTACAAACTTTATATTCGTTCCAGGGAATATTCCCAAAAAAGAAATGATCGGGATCTTGATATAGGTATAGACCTTCTCAAACAAGCACTTGAATTGGATCCTAATTTTGCCGAAGCACATGCGGAGCTGGCATTTCTATATTCCCAAAAACACTTTTATGGTAACCTTAGTAAGGAAAATAGAGATAAATACACGAAACTTCATCTGACCAAAGCACTAGAAATAGCCCCAAACAAACCGGAAGTACTTAGGGCCAATGCTCTGAAAATTATGCAGGAAAGGAGCGATTCAAGCAAGGTGATTGCTGATCTTCGTAAAGCTATCAAAACTAAACCCAACTATGCGGATGCATATTATATGTTATCTCAGGCATTGAACTGGGCAAAACAACCCAATTTAGGTCTTAATTCTTTAGAAAAGGCAGTGGAATTAGATCCCTTAAACACCTTTTTTGCCAAAATGCTGGCCCAAAGATATTTCTATAATTACAAAGATCATAAATCTGCATTTGAAATATTGGACAACATAATTAAAAATGATCCCTCAGATGGGGCAGGCAGAACTAAAGCTCTTATGGTTGCCAGAGAACCTTATGGCGATCTCGCACAAGGATTTATTTTAATTCATGAGGCTGGTAAAAAGGATCCCTATTTAATGGGTAATCTTAATTATCATAGTGTTTTGGCAATGGATCTCGATTTATTGCCTATTTCTGAAAAGTATTTGAACCTTTCCCAAATGAGGTATCCGGATAACGAAAATCATACATTCCTTAATGTTAGCTTTTTGTATAATTTAAAAGGAGATAATACAAGCCGAAAAGAATGGATCGATTTTTGGGCTTCAGAAAAGGGGTTAGATAAAAAAGCCGAAGCCATAGAAAGAGCAGATTTAAATACCAAATTAGGTAACTATTATAAGGCTATAGAAATATTAGAAAAGGCGATTCCCGCCCTTAAGAAAAATGATCTAAATTTTGAGAGTATAGATCTTTGGCAAATAGATGATTGGATATTTTACACCGAACTACTAAGATTTATTAAGGAAAATACAAAAGCTGATAAGCTGGCCCAGGAGGTCTGTAAATACTACCAAAAAAAAATTATACCAGACTCTCTAATCAGCGTTAGCAGAAAGAATGACCTTCAGTTAGATTGTTTTTATTTATCGAATGACACCCTCAACTTTATAAAGTCATTGGAAAACAGATATTTTGTTAAGAAAGATCGTATGAATATCTTTCCAAATATGAAATCCGGTTGGTACAAAAGATTTGAAACCCACCCTGGATACAAGCAGCTTGAAAAACGGATTACCGAAGAAACCCACCGGATGCGTGCAGAGGTCATTGAATACCTGAAAGCAGAAGGCGACTGGGA
>CBDUGN010000172.1:0-7005 GCA_965366915.1 uncultured Eudoraea sp.
GGATTACTCACTGGTATGTTCTTCTCTAATGATGGCCAAACACTCTATATAACAAATCTGGGAAATGATATTTTGAAATATGATTTTCAGTAAACCATTAACTGAGAACGCCTAAACTGATTTCCTAACTTAATAACGGGCCGGAAAATGCAATTATGTTGACCCAAAATAGTAAGCTCTACAGAAGGTAGTAGGGGCGTTTTTTTAGTGCGAAAATTGATCATTGATCAAAAATTTATTGGCGAAATTGCTGTATTTTAAATTTTTGGTACCATCTTTGAACTCTAATAAGTATTATAAATACATTTAAATTAAATTACAATGAGTAAAGGAACAGTAAAATTCTTCAACGATTCCAAAGGTTATGGTTTTATAACTGAAGAAGGTTCGAACAAAGAACATTTTGTACATTTTTCTGGATTAATTGATGAAATTCGTGAAGGCGATGAAGTTGAATTTGATCTTACAGAAGGAAAAAAAGGATTGAATGCAGTGAATGTAAAAGTTATTTAACATATACGATTCCACTTTGAAACAAAAACCCATCCTAAGCGATGGGTTTTTTTTGTGCCCAAATTTTGGGTTAATGTGCTTTAAAAAATATATTCCTTAAATTGATACATGGTTAAAGTTGGACTTAACTTTTCATAACATCAGATTCATGTTCCATCACATTCAAGTCGAGCTCATTAAAATTATTGGCTGCCTTTACCAAAAGGGTAGAGCCTATGGTTTCGAATAATTGATTCGTTTTTAATACAAATTGAGCCTGTTTTTCAATTTTAAAATTAGGTATCCCCACCAGGGTTAGATCAGTATTTGCAGATTCCTGTTCTATGATAGTATAAAATGGTTTTTGCTCTACGGCATTATTTATAATTATTATTTCCACATTAACTCTTAAATCCTCAACAAGTCTGGAAATATTAGAATGTATCTGGGTACTATCAACATTGTTGTTATTTACGAACAAAACCCTGATAATGGTATTATTCCATTTTGGGGAAGCAATTATAAACCTTGCAATATTGAGCATCATCTCAGCATTCTTACTGTCGGTCTCACGCCACCAAAGATCTACGGTACTGTAGTTACCAAATTTGGTTTTTCTGTCAAAATCCAAATACAATAAATTATAATCCAAATACAGCAAAGTCTTGGTCATTTTGGCATATTCCGATGAATTTTCCAAACCTTTGGGCCAACCCATCATTATGGTATTGGGTTCAACGCCTGAAAATCCAAAAACGGTGGCAATATTGGTAATACCACTATAGATGTTATCCACTTTTACCTGCCTCCCAAAAATTCCAAGTTCCTTAAGGGATTCATCACGTACAATTTGATCTGTCTTTTTTAAAGGAGTATCATCTTTAGTATCCAGGATAAGCTTAAAATTAGTAACAATCCCGGTACGTCCAGAGACCGTTTTACATAACTCCAATAAATAGTGCTGATGATCACTTTTACCACTAAAGAGGATAATATTTGGATTCCAGTTAGCATTTTCATCCTCTTCGGCATCTATTTTTTTTAGCCCTTTATTTACTACATTCTCCCAAACACTTCGCCATACGTCATTCGATTGCAGCTTAACCTCCTTCCGTTGAAGGCCAAAATATAAACCTCCAATTACGGCCAATGCCGCAAACATGGCAATCATATCTAACTTAAACATAACCACAAAGCAGGCAATAAACCCAAGCAGACCAATCCAACGTTTAATCTTAAAACTTGGTTGAAAATCAGGATTCGCCCAGCTTTCCAGAAAATAGGAAATATTGATAAACCCATAGGCAGTCAGATAAAACATGGAGACCACACGTGCAATAATATCCAATTCCCCTATGAGGATACCGGCTTCTGCAATAATAAAAACCATCAAAAGGGCATTGACCGGTTCATTATTAGTTCCCTTTCCTGACCTGAATATTTTAGGGGTCACCTTGTCCATTGACATGGCCTGCAAAATTCTTGGTCCGCCAAGAATTCCGCCTAAGGCTGAAGATAGAGTAGCACCCCATATTCCGGCTACAACCGCTGGTGCAAACAGAGCAATTTTCATTAGAATGTTATAGTCCGTTTTCAATACATCTGAATTAATGGTAAAAGCTATAAAAATGGCAAGAAAAAGATATACTGCAAGCCCAACACCAATAGCGGATAAAGTTCCTCTGGGGATCGATTTTTTAGGATCTTTTAAATCCCCGCTCATAGCAATACCAGCTGTAAAACCGGTCACCGCCGGAAAAAATATGGCAAAGACCACCTCCAGGGGTACGGAGTCTTCTGTTGCAAGGATTGGTACTGTTTCTGGTGCAAACTCAGAAGATCCAAAAAAGATGGAAATCAGAGAAACGAAAATGGCTGCCAGGATAACATATTGCGCTTTTAAGGCTAATGAGGTACTTATTAGAGCAATTACTGTTAAGGATAATAAGGCAATAGTTCCTGTTATTCTGATGTCATTTACAGACATCCCAAATCCGAAATATGCATTAAAGCTTTCCGAAAAACCTACCAGGTAAAGAGCAATGGAAAATGCGGTACCTACCGCAAGAGCTATCCCAATGGAACCCCCTATGGGAATACCCATACTCCGTGATAGTACATAATAAATACCACCAGCTCCAATCTTTTTATCGGTGGCAACTGAAGATACACTTAGACCCGTAGTAACGGCAATGACATGGGCTATAACAATAATAACAATGGTACCTAACAAGCCGGCATTACCTACTACCCAGCCCAACCGCATATACATGATAACCCCTAAAATCGTGAGTATGGAAGGGGTAAAGACTCCTGCAAAAGTTCCAAACTTTTTCTTTTCTGCCATTGATTAGCGCTGGTTGCCAGTGAAGGTTCACAAAAGGTGGGTAAGATAGCCAATATTTTTGAGTCAAATAGCGCTGTTTCGGTGATACTATGATCTGTATTTTAAAAATGCCAGGTAATGCTTTGGTATAACCATTTTTTTTGACTGCAAGGTTTTAACAGATTTTTATAAGGCTGAATTATTATTTAGTGGTTCTTTTGTTCAATATTTTTTGACAACATATTAAACATTATTATGCTCAGATTGGGAAAAGTAATCTTTTTTACCATCATCTCACTTGTTTCAGAGAGTATCTATTCACAAGTAACGTCTACAGTTTATGGTAAAGTCTTAGACGAACTCGAAGCACCGCTGTTCGGGGCCTCTGTTTTTCTTGAGGGCACCCAGTTAGGTGCTCAGACCGATTTGGATGGCACCTATGAAATAAAAGAGGTTCCTCCGGGATCCTATAATCTTATTGTTACTTATCTGGGTTACAAATCCCAGACTAAATACAATATCATTGTACGTTCGAAGGGAACCCCAGCCTATAATTTTATACTTGAAGTAGAAACTGAACAACTAAAGGAAGTAGTAGTGTCTAATGCCAACACTATTAGCAGACCAAAAGAAACTCCTTTGTCTACACAAACCCTTTCCGCGGTAGAAATTGCCACTTATCCCGGAAGTAATAATGATGTAGTGCAGGTAGCACAAACTTTACCAGGAGTATCCCCGTCTATTGGTGGATTTCGAAACGATCTCATTATACGAGGTGGAGCGCCAAATGAATCGGTATATTATTTAGACGGAATGGAAATTCCAAACATCAACCATTTTAGTACGCAGGGGAGCGCAGGAGGCCCAGTAGGCTTAATTAATGTATCATTCATAGATAATGTTACCTTATCTACATCCGCCTTTAATGCGCGCTATGACAACCCATTATCCGGAGTGCTGCAATTTGAACAACGCAATGGGAATAATAGGAATTTTGCAGGTAATTTCAGGGTTAGCGCCAGTGAGGCTGCACTTACTCTTGAAGGACCCTTATTTAAAAAAGGGGAGACAGTTTCTAAAACCACCTTTCTGGCATCAGTACGCCGGAGTTATTTAAAGTTTTTATTCGAAACTATTGGCTTACCGTTTAGACCTGATTATTGGGATTATCAATTTAAAGTAGATCATCAAATAGATGATTTTAATAACCTTAGCTTTATAGGTTTAGGATCTATAGACGATTTTTCCGCGGCACCTCCCGAGGAGTTTGATCCGGAGTCCGAAGCCCAACTGGAGCAAGCCCCATTTATTAAACAACGATCAAATACCATAGGTCTGAGTTGGCGTAAACGTTTTAAAAATGGGAATGGTTATATGCTAACCACTTTAAGTAATAATAGGCTGGCAAATGATTTTACAAGATACGATGATCCCATAAACGAAACAGGAGTCATCTTTAATAATGATGCAACTGAATCTGAAACCAAGCTCCGGTATGAATACACGCAATTCTTTTCGGACTGGAAATTAAGTACCGGTTTTAATGTCCAGTATGCGGATTATCAAAATAATACTTTAGATCTCACTAATAGTGCTGTTTTCAATACGGAAATAGCCTTTATGAAATATGGTCTTTTTGCCAACTTAACGCGTTCCTTTTTTGATAATAGGCTAGACCTTTCTTTTGGGTTCCGTATGGATGATGATGGATTCACACAGAATGAGAGCCTGTTAAGCACTTTTTCACCGCGGTTTTCGGCTTCATATGAATTTGCGACAGACTGGCGTTTAAATGCGTCTGTAGGCCGTTATTTCAAAATTCCTCCGTATACTATACTGGGCTTCAGAAATAATGAGAACGAGCTTGTAAATCAGGATGTAGATTATACCAGATCTGATCATTTTGTACTTGGCGTACAACATTACTTTTCACCTTCCTCCAGTATTTCTTTGGAAGCCTTCTATAGAGCCTATGATGATTATCCGGTTTCTGTGCGTGATAGCGTTTCTTTGGCGAATAAAGGAGGTGGTTTTGAAGTGCTGGGTAGTGAACCCATTGAAACCGTTGGTAAGGGGAGGAGCTATGGGATGGAACTTCAATTCCAACAAAAGTTATCCAAGAATTTCTATGGGATATTTGCCTATACCTATTTCTTTAGTGAATTTACAGGCTTCGACAGGGAAATATACAGACCCTCTGTTTGGGATAGCCGGCATCTGATATCATTTACGGGCGGTTATAAGTTTGCCAGAAATTGGGAATTAAGTGCCCGGTATCGTTTTGCCGGAGAAACCCCTTTTGTGCCGGCAGATTTGGACGCTACTTTAGAAAATTACCCGGTTGTTATACTGGATTATTCCCGTTTGGGAGAGGAGAAACTACCCATATTCAGTCAATTGGATGTACGGATTGATAAGAAATGGAACTTTAAGAAATTTGCCTTTGATCTTTTTATTGAGGTCCAGAATCTCCTGGGACAAAATATCCCAAGTCCTCCCGAATACGGACTAAACAGGGATTCTTCGGGGAACATCATTCAGCCGGAGAGCCTTGTGGTTATCGAAAACGAAAGTGGCCAGATAATTCCAAGTATAGGTATTGTGATTGATTTTTAAACCTGTTCGGAAGAAGACCCTTCCCTGTTTATAAATGAAACTTTATGTCCTGGTTTAAAGCATAAAAATAAAGGTTTTTACTATCTTTAGTAGTAGCATTACTATTTCTAAAAGCCTATGCGTATACTATCAATTTTATTTATATTTCTGTTGTTTTTCAGCTGTAAGTTGGATAATAAATCAACCCCGGCTAAAAATAGTGCGGTACCCCAGCGTGCTGATCTAAGCAAGGACTCCCAGATTTTTTTGGGCAACCGATTATTCTCAGAGAAAACCTGCATTACCTGCCATGATGTCAATAAGTCAACTATTGGACCTTCAGTAAAAGAAATCATGAAGATCTATAAAGAAAATGATGGAGATATAGTGGCCTTCTTAAAGGGTAATGCCGAGCCCATTGTAGATACAACTGCCGAACAGGTAGCAGTTATGCAGGCAAATATTGAGGGCTTTCTTCAGGATATATCAGACGAAGAATTAAATACTATAGCTACCTATATGCTGCATGTTGATGAATTAAATCCTGACTAAAACAGATATAAAATTCAGCCGCTCTTCCATCAGGTTACCAACCATTATTGTCTGTGTCCGAAATAGTCACAATACAATGGATAAAGACTTCTTCTTCAGCGTTGATTCATGAGCAGACACCTAATTTATTGGGAGAACGGATGAATTATTGTAAATTCATACACCTATTAATCAGATTATAGAATGAAAACACCCGGGATTTTTTTTGCAGTTATACTTGCATTGCTGATGGGCTGTAATGCAGCCACAAAGAAGAAAAAAGAAGCTAAAGCACTGGCGGACATCAATATTCCCAAGGTAGTTACGGCCGATATAGAGGAGGGGATTAAAGCCAATATTAAACAAAAGGTAGAAGAAGGTGGCGGTTACTTTATAATGACTACAGAGGAGAAAGAACTACGCCTGGAATTGGTGCGCGTACATACAGAATACCTCTCAAATTTAGGTCCCCGGCGGCATTTTGCGTGTGTAGACCTGGCCGATGTAAGCGGCGATGTGTACGATGTGGATTTTTTCCTGGATGGTGATCCCGGCAGTATGACGGTTACAGAAACTACTTTGCACAAGCTTAATGGGAAACCTTTTTATACCTGGAAACAGCGTGAAGACAAAACGTGGTACAGGATGCCGGTTCAAAACGCTACATCAGATCTGCTTGGGGTCATCGAAGGAGATGACGAATTTGAATTTCATTATGAAGTTACCCTGCCCGAAATAATTGAATCGGCAAAATTGTGGATTCCCATGCCTCAGAGTGATGCTTATCAAACTATTGAATTGCTGAGTAGTGAAACTCCCGTGGAGCATCAGATACTCGAAGAAAAGAATTATGGCAATTCCATCTTTTATATGGAACTTTCTCCTGAACATAGTGGAAAGAAGCTTGAATTTGTTTACGATGTTCAAAGGCAGGAGAAAAAGCCCTATGAGGATGATTCGGAACTTGCAAAATATCTGAACCCCAGTTTACTGATGCCTGTGGGAGACCGGTTTAAGGTTTTGGCAGATTCCATTATTGGTTCAAAAAACAGCGAAGGAAC
>CBDUGN010000173.1:0-6951 GCA_965366915.1 uncultured Eudoraea sp.
GCAACCCTTTGAAGATGATGTCTGGGAACTTTACAACGTTGAAGAAGATTTTTCTGAAAGTAATGATCTTGCGGAAGAGTATCCGGAAAAATTAGAAGAACTAAAGAAAATCTTCGAGGAGGAAGCATGGGCTAATCAAGTATATCCAATGTATGACGATATGCTAGCCAGATTGAATGCTGTAAATTACGTGCTTTTTGGAGATAAAAAAGAATTCACCTATTTCGCTCCCGGAGCCGTCCGTATAGCGGAAAAAGCGTCCGCCCCGGTTAAAGGCAGATCACATAAGATAGAAACAACCATTGATCTAAAGGGTGATGAGGAAGGAGTTATTGTTGCATGTGGAGGAA
Source organism: uncultured Eudoraea sp. (assembly GCA_965366915.1). GTDB lineage: Bacteria > Bacteroidota > Bacteroidia > Flavobacteriales > Flavobacteriaceae > Eudoraea. The sequence goes on from CBDUGN010000173.1 coordinate 351, forward strand.
TGACCGGTGGATATACGATGTACATCAAGGACGGAAAGCTGCACTTTGATTATAATTTCCTGGATGGTGTACATTATCATTTAACATCTTCAAAATTACCAACAGGTCCTACTGATTTGAAATTCAATTTTATTCTGGACAAATCAAAAATAGATGGAACGCTAAAACCTTGGTCCGGAACAGGGGAGTTATATGTAAATGGAAAAAAAGTAGATGAAGATTATTTTGAAATGATGCATATCTCAACTTATTCGCTTGCTGAAACTTTTGATGTCGGTATGGATTCAGGCACACAGGTTGACAAGGATTATGAAGGCGATCCTTTTGCGTTTACAGGAACTTTAGATCGGGTAATTGTGACATTGACAGACTAATTGCTGTTTACAACATCATGTTATAAGGGGCATTTCTACATGTCGGACTGGTAGGGAAATGCCCTTTTTACTAAACGTTGTGTGCAGCTTTAAAAAATAAGATATGAAAGCAGCAATTTATTCATCAATACTCTTTTTAGTGTTAACATCCGTGAGTTGCCAATCGCAAACTGATTTCGTAAAAGTAGACAAGTCTAAGGTGGACAAAGAAGAATTTGAACTGGTAAAAAATCTAACCGATAAGATAATTACTGCACAGAAGAATGGCGGCTATTATAGTTTGACTGAAAACGAAGCTACAGTTCAAATGATTGAGGGACTGAACGAATCAGTCCAAAAAGAATCCTATGGAAAAATCAAAAATATGTTCGGCGATTATGAGGACCTGAATTTTGATTCACTAATGGAAAGTACGGATGGGAATAAATACAGGATATATAGATTTAAGGGCAATTTTGAAAAAAACTCAGATGTTGAGGTACGCGCGGTATTGAATAAGGAAGGAAAGCTAGCAGGGTTTTACATAAGACCCTGGAAAGAAAAGTTATAACAAAAAACAGCAAACCACAATCCCTGTTATACTAAAGAGGGGCAGATGTTCACAATACCCCGGGCCAGACAAAATCATAGCCCGGACAGTTTGCACCTATTAAAAATTCTATCTAAACTGATGCTAGTCATAGAATTAGACTTCAGCCCTTTGTACCTTTTTTGATTCAAATAAAAGGTCATTTAAATGGACTCAAAAGTATATGATATCAAAGATGGTCCGAAAGACGGAAAAAAAGTATTTCGAAAACTAGGAACTTGCTCACGTACCTTCTTTTATATTTTAAATAGGGAGTTTGGACATCCAAGAGAACTCGAAGAACGTGCGTCTGATGTATTGGCTGGTGGTATTATGCAGAAAGGTCATCAATGTGGAATGCTTTGGGGTGCTTCCTTAGCTATAGGCGCAGAAGCATATCGAATCTGTGAAAATAAAAATGAGGCAATTAGTGTTGCGGTTAAAGCTACACAAAACATTATGACGTCTTTTTCAAAAAGAGAACAAACCATAAACTGCAAGGATATTACAAGATGCGACTTTTCTAGCAAATTGAGTTTTGCAAAGTATTTTTTCTCTGGAAGATTTTTACATTGTTTCGACCTTGCGCAACAATGGGCTCCTGAAGCCGTGAAAGCCGCTTATGACAGTTTATCCAATAAAGAAACTGTATCACAAAAAGAATGTATGAGCTGTGCTACAGAAGTTGCGAGAAAAATGGGTGCCAGTGAAGAAGAAATGATTATGGTTGCAGGTTTTGCAGGTGGACTCGGATTGAGCGGTGCTGCATGTGGTGCTCTGAGTGCTGCCATTTGGATGAAATCTCTTCAATGGTGCAGGGAAGAACTCAAAAAATCCCCATTGAAAAACTCCGGCTCAAAAAGAGTTTTAAATACGTTCTATCATACTACAGATTCAAAAATATTGTGCTCGGATATAACAGGAGAACATTTTAAGAACATAAATAATCACACAAAATTTATCAAAAAAGGGGGTTGTGCCAGACTCATTAATACCCTTGCCGAGGCATAAATACACAAACATATTAGCTTCCAATATTTGCAGCCTCCCGGTAGTATAAAAATCATACCTTTATAGAAACCAACCGCCGATGTTCAAATTCTTCAGACACATCAGACAAAAACTACTGACTGAAAATAAGTTTAGTAAGTATCTACTCTATGCGATTGGCGAGATCATTTTGGTGGTAATCGGGATTTTAATTGCACTCAAGATTAACAATAGTAATGAAGCATCCAATTTAAAACATAATGAACTGATTTTGTTAATGGAAATGCAACAGAATCTAAAACACGATTCGGACAAATTAAATGGAATACTAATAGCAAATCAGGAAAGAATCCGCTCAAATGAAATGGTGAAAGTTTCTCTCGAAAACAATGTGCCATTTAATGATTCGTTAAAATACCATTTTGGAAACACCTTTGGCAACTGGCAATTGACGGAGAACAGTGCTGCCTGGGAAAACCTCAAATCTATTGGATTAGATTTGATTTCAAATGATTCATTGCGAAATTCAATATCGTACCTCTATTCCTCAAAGTATATCTACCTGGAAAATGTTGAAAAAGGCGCAGATGATGGATACCAATGGAATCAACTATACCCGCAGATTCTAAAACACATTAATATAGACACGCTCTGGGTTTCCGGAACACCTAAAAATTATGAAGAATTAATCCACAACAGAGAGTTTATGGAAGTCATTAAGATGAATCTGTTTTTTCGAAATTTCATGCAAAACCAATATATTGATGTAAAAAAAAATGTAATTTCAGTATTGGAACAAGTTGATTATCAGATTCAATATTTGAATAAATAACGAAAGTACAACAATGACCTAATCCATAACCCCTTTGGCGTGACGAATTCATAATCGAACCTATATGTGCCATATGAAAACTAATGTGTGATTTACAAATACATACCAATCCGGAAGTTGAAATGGTTTTCAGCAGCTACCCCAATGTGGTTCGGAATAAAATGTTAGTTCTCAGAGAGCTGGTTATAGAAACAGCTAAAGAAATTGACGAAATAACAAAGCTAGAAGAAACACTAAAATGGGGAGAACCAAGTTATCTTACAAAAATTGGAAGTACAATCAGAATGGATTGGAAATCAAAAAGACCTGATCAATATGCGATGTACTTCAAATGTACAAGCAGACTAGTAGAGACTTTCAAGGTGATTTTTCAAAATAAATTTGCCTATGAAGGGAACAGGGCAATTGTTTTTAAAGTTGACGAAAAAATTCCAAAAGATGAATTAAAACATTGTATTGAAGCAGCACTGACCTATCATAAGGTTAAACATTTGCCGACTTTAGGAATACGAAAATAAAAAATTGCACACAACACCAGTAATAACTTGTCCTCCCTCCAAATGCGGTTAAACTGTAAGGCAGTTTCAACTATGCTTAGCCGAGATCGATGCGTGCAATTGAATAAAACCAAGTGTGAAACAGTCTAAATTAATACTTTCGATAATCGTAATTGCTCAGTTCTGCTGCATATCGCTTTGGTTTGCAGGGAATGGTGTAATGAGTGATCTCATGGTGGTTTTCAACCTAAAAAGCAGCGCTTTGGGACACTTGACATCGGCCGTCCAATTCGGATTTATTCTGGGGACACTGATCTTCGCCATTTTAACTATTGCTGACCGTTTTTCGCCATCAAAAGTGTTTTTCACCTGTGCTTTACTCGGCTCCCTATTCAATGCGCTGGTAATATGGGAAGGAAACAGTTTAGCGAGTATCTTTTTGCTTCGTTTTATTACCGGTTTCTTTCTGGCCGGCATATACCCGGTAGGGATGAAAATAGCTGCAGATTATTATGATAAAGGACTGGGTAAGTCACTTGGTTTCTTAGTTGGAGCCCTGGTTGTTGGCACTGCGTTTCCTCATTTAGCAAAGGGGATGAGCGGTGGATTTCAATGGAAATATGTACTGCTCCTGAGTTCATTTCTTGCTGTATTAGGTGGTTTATTGATGCTGACTATGGTTCCCGATGGTCCCTACAGAAAACCCGGAAATAAATTAGATCTATCTGGTTTTTTTAGCGTATTTCGAAATGGGGATTTTCGCTCTGCGGCGTTCGGTTATTTTGCCCATATGTGGGAGTTGTATGCCTTTTGGGCATTTGTGCCAATCATACTAAAGACATATGGCCTGGAACATTCTGAAGCAGTATTTAATATTCCCTTACTGTCATTCCTGATTATAGGAATAGGTGGATTGGCCTGTGTATTCAGTGGATATCTCGCACAAACGGCAGGTACTAAAAAAGTAGCATACATGGCACTACTCTTATCATGCGCATGCTGTCTCGTTTCTCCAATAATGTTTGCGACGACATCTGAAAACCTTTTTATAGGATTTCTTCTTTTTTGGGGAATGGTTGTAATAGCAGACTCCCCACTTTTTTCAACACTGGTGGCTCAGAATGCATCTGCGGAAATTACAGGAACCGCTCTAACGATCGTAAACAGTATTGGTTTCGCAATAACAATAATTAGTATACAGCTCCTAAATGTTTTGCAGGATTCAATGAATCCAACTTATATTTATACCCTACTGGCGTTAGGGCCAATTTTAGGCTTGATAGCATTATATGAAAAGAAAAAAATAACTGCGCCGAACAAAATTTGAAATGCGTTAAAAACATTAAATTCAAAGCCTCAAACACAGACATAATGAATGTCCAGAATCTTATAATCGGGGCAGGCCCCGCAGGTTTAGCAGTCGCAGGACGTTTAAGAAAAGAAGGCCTGGAATTTGAGATACTTGAGCAAACCAATAAAATAGCGTCTAAGTGGCATCATCATTACGACAGGCTGCTGTTGCATACGGTTAAATCCCTATCCAGCCTGCCTCATCAGGATTTCCCGCCAGATTATCCGCAATATATTCCCAGGCAGCAATTGGTAGCCTACTATGAAAATTATGCTGAGCATTTTGACATTAAACCACATTTTAATTGCGAGGTAACCGCTGTTCTTAAGAAAAATGATTTATGGCAAATAAAATGTGTCAATGAAAAAACATTTGAAGCTCAAAATGTAATTATTGCAACCGGTTTAAACAGAATTCCGAATGTTCCCAATTGGAAAGGCAAGGACAATTTTGAAGGTGAAATTCTACATGCCGCATCCTATAAAAACCCCTTAAAATTTAAGGGCAAAAAGGTTTTGGTTGTAGGAATGGGAAATACAGGTGCAGAAATTGCCCTGGATTTGGCTGAGGCAAAAATAGATGTAGGTATTTCCGTAAGAAGCGAAATTGTGGTTATTCCCAGAGATTTTTTAGGAAGGCCCATTCAACTCAGTGCTCAAAAGTTGGCTAAATTGCCTTTTCGGTTGGGCGATATAATTGGAGCACTTGTGCAAAGAATAACCTTTGGTAATATTGAAAAATACGGACTTCCGGTTTCAAAAACCCATCCAAGGATACTTATTCAGGAGAAGGGAAGAACACCAATAATAGATTTGGGAACTATTGCCAAAATTAAAAAAGGGGAGATCAAAATTTTCAAAGATGTCCTTGAATTTCTTGAACATAGCATCCGTTTTGCGGACAATAAAGTTGAAGATTTTGATGTGGTTATTTTGGCCACTGGTTATTATCCTGCTATAAGTAAATTTCTGGAAAACAAGGATTCTGTTCTAAATTATGCAGGGGAACCTACCAACAAGATTGGTAAAGGTGAGCAAAAAGGTTTGTATTTCATTGGCTATGACAAATTTACCTTGGGGGGTATCCTGGGTACTCTGAAAAACGATTCCGCTTTAATCGTGAAAAGTATAAAAAACAACTCTATTCAATAGATCACTATGAAAATAAAGTACCTATTATTTGCACTGATACTAATGGCCTCAATAGCAAAAACATTTGGCCAGGAGGGAGATAAACTGGGTTCCTGGTATGTGTATAACGGTTTTTTTAATTTTAGCCCAAAGGTTGAACTATTCTTTGAAAGCCAATGGCGCACATGGGAACCGATCTCAAACACCCAAACCCTCTTTTTCAGGCCATTTATCAGTTACAACTTTACTCCCAATTTTCAAATTGGTTTAAGTCAGGAATACCATATGAACTGGTCGTATTCCGAAATATCGGAAGACAGGATCAAAACGGAAGAGTACCGTACAACCTTGCAGGCCATGTTGTTTCAGCATATAGATTGGGTCTCCATTCAGCACCGGTTTCGGTATGAGTTTCGTTTTTTGGATGAAAAAGGAAACCAAAGGGTTCGTTACAGGCTTCAGTTAGGTATTCCAATTTCAAAGAAAAAAATGGAAAAAGGGGTCTTTTTCTCCACCATTGGCAATGAATTTATGGTAAATACACAAAAAGAATTGAACCTGAGTCAGTTGCGAACCTATGCAATGCTCGGTTATCAACTATCTAAATCTACCAATATACAATTCGGATATATGTATATCTCCAGGCCATCCGCTGAAAACTTGCACAGACTACAGTTTTTCCTGACACAAAAATTCAAGTTTTATAAAACTGCTCCCGAAGACCTGTAACCCGGCAACTATAAATTACGGGATTAACATTAGCGTTTTTACCAAGTGCTTGTTTTGTCCAAAGGTTTACATTTGGTAAATGGTGGATGCAGGATAAACCTAAGCAGTTGCATCAAAACCAGATTAGTCC
>CBDUGN010000174.1:0-6811 GCA_965366915.1 uncultured Eudoraea sp.
AAAATAGGCATCAAAATCGCCATCCTGAAGCCCGTATTCAAGATAACTGTCCTTAAACATATCGTCATTCTCCTGTTCATCGAGTTCTCTGACCCAGGTATATCGAATATTGCCAATTTCGTCATTTGTTCTTTCCCAGTCTATTCTTAGCATGGCTACCGGATTTTCGGGACTTTGATTTAATATCCAAAATCCACTGTTACCATCCATTGCAGAACTTCCGAAAAACCATAAGAATTCTTCAAAAGCTCCAATTCCATTCTTTGTAATATACATTTTCCATAGTACTTCTTCACCTGTTACTTCACCTGTAAGACGCGCAGTGTATTCACTGGTAAAGCCATCTACCTGGTAGGTCCACTGCCATATATTATCTCCTAAATCTTGAGGAGAATGCGCGAAAGCAGTTTTGAAAGACGCTACAGGAACGGCCAGGGTATTAAAAAGAGCTGCATTCCAGACACCCACTACAATTCGAGAAAAAAACCAATTGCCATTGGGAGCTTTATCATTATACGCCAACGCAGTAGTTTTGCCCGAGTTTGAATCATCGGTAAAATCGCTAAAATCTATTGCCATAGACTCGTAAAGCGGTAATGCAAGGCTATTAGCTGCATCTATAGTGTCATCAGATTTCTCGCAGGAAATTGTAAAAAATAAGGCAATTATCGTTGATATGCCATATACTCTCCAATTTTTCATAACATTAAAGTTTTGATTATTAATCACATTTATATGTTCTTTTAACGTTTAAGTAACCATAAAAGTATGGGAGTATATGCTATTTTTCGAATACTAAAAAAGAAAAAAAGGCAATAAATACAGATTGATTAGCAAGGAATCTTACTTAATAATTCAGTTAAGAGCGTTAATTAATTCTAGCTTTAAACCTATGATAATGGAGGCATGGGTATTGTTAACCTAATACTTGGCAGACTTACCTTTGGATATCGTTTTTTCAATAAAACTTCTAATGTCAGAATTGGCTTTTTCCAAATCTTCTTTGCGAAGGTACATCATATGACCACTGCGATAACCTTTAAAATCAAACCGATCTTTCATGCGGCCACTGGGATCAATCTGCCACATGGTATATTTGGCGTTGAAATATGTAGTGGCACCATCGAAATATCCAGACTGTACCAATACATGCAGATAAGGGTTTTGTGCCATGGCCTGTCTCAGATTATCTCTCGTATTATCATCTTTATTGTCCCATGGACGTACAGGACCAAACATATTGTATTTGATATCTGTTTTAAATTGAAGTTCTTCTTGAAGATAATAATTTATGGCAGGTGTAAAGCTGTGTAGCCAGGAAGTTAGTTCAGAGTTATAATCCGGTTCAGAACCCGAAATTTGTTTATCTAACCCCAAGTACCGACTATCTAACCTGCCAATGGTATAACCATTGCGGTCTCTCAATAATCCTTTCCAGAAATAAGAAGTTGGCACTACAAGATTGTGATCTAATATCTCCTTTTTAGAGAGCCCGGAATAATAAGCCATTTTTTCGGCTACAGAATTCCTTTCCTTTTCACTTATAAATCCTCCTTTGGCTATGGCCGGTATCACTGTATTAATTGTATATGCCTCTGATTCCGGTAAAATCTCCAGTAAATCCTTTTGTTGAAGCTTATCATCTAAAGCTTTTTGATACCAGGCTGCCGCGGTAAAATAGGGTAAATTTAAAGCGTTGCTTACAGGGCCGTCGGTGCGAATAACTTTGTAATCTGCCGGGGAAACCATAATTACCCCATTTAAATACATCCATTGCCGGTTTTGGAGTTCAAGTGCCAACCCCATAACTCTGGTCCCACCATAACTTTCACCAATAATATATTTTGGGGAGCTCCATCTATTATTACGGGTAACAAAGGTATTCAGCCATTCTGCCAGATATTTTATGTCTGCATTTATACCAAAAAATTTACTGCGGTCTACATCTTTGCCACTTTCCGGAATGGTGCGTGAATAACCGGTATTAGCAGGATTGACATAAACTATATCAGTTACATCCAAAATAGAATAAGGGTTTTGTTTTACTCCATACGGCTGAACGGGATACCCTTCGTCATCAATCTTTAAAATTCGTGGACCAGTGTATGCCAAATGCATCCAAACTGAGCCAGATCCTGGTCCGCCGTTAAAAGATATCAGCAAGGGGCGACCAGCCCTGTCCTTTACATTATTACGGGTATAGTAGGTGTAATGCAATGATGCAATTGGCTCTCCCATTTCATCCCAGACCGGTTGAGTACCGGTTTTTGCCGTATATGAAAATGTAATACCGTTACTGGTTACATTGTGTTGGGTAGTGACCATTGTATCTATGGGTAGTTTTCGGTTTTGAGATAATGCGATATTAAAGCATAGTATCAAAAGGGAAATAGGGATTAATCTTTTCATTCTTGAGTAGTTTTAGAAAGTCCTAAAATATGGAATTTAGCTGATAATTCAGATTATAGCTTATAGTAAGATAAAAAAGAATAGAAATTTGTTCACTATCTTTAGATTTAGCGTAGAAGTAATTGAATTCTGACAACTAAAACGAAGAAAATGAGAAACATTTCCAGAAGATCTTTTAATAAAACACTTTCCAAAGGAATTGGTGGCGTTACACTCCTGAGTGGAATGCCTTTGGCTTGTGCAATGGGTGGAAATAAACAGGTAAAAAAGAAATTAGGTGTAGCTCTGGTAGGATTAGGTAGCTATAGTACTTATCAATTAGCACCTTCTTTAGAAGACTGTGAATTATGTTATTTAGCCGGGATAGTTACCGGTACTCCTGAGAAAGAAAAGATATGGAAGGATAAATATAAAATCCCTGAAGCAAATGTCTACAATTATGAGAATTTTGATAGCATTGTATCTAATGATTCTATTGATATAGTCTATGTAGTACTTCCAAATTCTATGCATGCCGATTTCTCAATTAGGGCAGCCAAAGCAGGAAAACATGTTATATGCGAAAAGCCCATGGCAATTAGTGTAGAGGAATGTGATGCAATAATTGAGGCATGTAAAAAAGCGAATGTAAAATTAAGTGTGGGTTACCGGCTGCATTCGGAGCCCTATACTCAGGAAATAAAGCGATTTGTTGACAAAAAGGTTTTTGGAAATGTACAGTACATAACTGCAGAAGCGGCCTACCGGTCTGGAGGTAATCCGGATCAATGGCGCTTAAACAAAGCGCTTTCAGGTGGTGGAGCTTTATTAAACATGGGTGTTTATGCGATTCAAAGTGCAATATACGGGACTGGGGAGAATCCAATATCTGTAACGGCTCAGGAGTTTAGTACGAGACCAGAATATTTTAAGGATACAGATGAGACTATCACTGCACAATTCGAATTTTCAAGTGGGGCATTTGGTAATATCATGACATCACATAACACTAATGTAAATAGAATGTATGCCAGCTGTGACAATGGATGGTTTGAATTGAATCCTGCCAGTTCTTATGGACCTTTAGCGGGTAAAACTTCAAGAGGGGATTTAAGTTTCCCTCATGAGCGCCAGCAAAAATTACAGATGGATGATTTTGCACGGCATATTTTAAATGATTCACCCAATGTAGCTCCCGGTGAAATGGGCAAGCGAGATATGATTATTGTTGAAGCCATTTACGAATCGATAGAAAAAGGAAATTCAAAAATTGAATTGAAATTGGGCGCTATGGGTCTGTAAATAAATATTCATTGTGCATCATTCGATAACAATCCTTAAAAAGAATTGACACCAACTTTTCGGGAATATTAAGTAACAAGACTCAAGATTTAATCTCTAAAAAAGGCTCATCTTCGTGATCGTGCATTAACCATATTTTTGCATGTACCTCAGACTCAAAAATGCGTATTAATGCGTGCCTGTTGTTGGCTACTTTTTGCAAAAATCTATTATGAGTTTCTCCATCCCAGACCATTGCCAGTTTTATATGATCTCTTAAAACATTTGCGACGTGTTCACCTAAAAAAAATAGTTCAACAAGAGGTATTTTAGTTTTGACAACCTGAATTACATTCACTAAAATTTTATATTTTTTTTCTTTAAGGCATTGGTTTCTTATGATCTTAGGATACTTTATAAAATCTTCATAGGAATAATCTCCGGTAATAGTCATTACCAGATATTTTTTTTCTTTTTCAAAGGAATACAGACTTCCCATGCGAACCTTAAAATTGCGATCAGGTTGTTATTGCAGAAATAAGGTCTTGTCATATAAATAATCTTAAATTTAAGAAAAAATCTAAATCTGAATAGAGGATATTTCTTTTGAAGTAAGAATTTAACGAATAAGCCTAAATAGCGGAATTATTTTACAAATTAAAACTTTTCAAAAACGCCTAGTCCAAATAGGGCAAAATCATATTTAACAGGATCTAAGGGATCCATTTTACGGAGTTGAAAATCGAGTTCAGTGACGGCTTTTGAGTCATTTTGTTTCCGAATTAATAAACCTAGTTTTCTGGCTACATTGCCAGAATGAACATCCAGAGGGCATGATAAAATTGAAGGGGAAATCGATTTCCAGATCCCGAAATCTACATTTGAGGTATTATCCCTTACCATCCATCTGAGAAACATATTTATGCGTTTAGCAGCCGATCCTTTTGCAGGGTCGGAAATATGTTTGGTTGTTCTTTTTGGAGGTGTTAATTCAAAAAAGATCTGTTTGAATTTTGTAATTGCAGGCTGTGTAGATGTTTCTGAGCAATATTGGCTAAAAATACCTTCTAAACCGCTGTAATGATTATATATATTTCTTAAGGATTTAATGAAGTATATTAAGTCAATGCTATTAAAAGTGCGATGAACAAAGGGCTCAAGCTTTATTACATCAGATTCATTATGGGATAAAACAAAATTGTATGGATCATTATCCAATAATTCCATCAAAAAGTTGGCATTATTGATAATACTTTTGCGATTGCCCCAAGCAATTGTTGCTGTGAGAAATGCACTAATCTCAATATCTTCTTTTTTAGCGAACAAATGTGGAACCTGGACAGGATCTGAATCCAGGAACTGAGGATTATTATATTGGACAACTTTTGCATCCAAAAAATCTTTTAACTCATTTAATTTCAATAATGTTTCATTTTAATGAGATTCTAAGGAAAAAGTGAAATTTTTATAAATTTCCAAACTTCCCTCAAATATTTAGTCCACGATTTGCCCATCTATCATGGTTAACTTCCTGTCCGCCATATCCGCTAATTCCTCATTATGTGTTACAATAACAAAAGTTTGCCCAAATTCATCGCGTAATTGAAAGAAGAGTTGATGCAGTTTATCGGCGCTTTCCGAATCCAGATTACCACTTGGTTCATCTGCAAGTATTATTGAAGGATTATTTATCAACGCCCTCGCTACGGCTACGCGCTGTTGTTCGCCGCCGGATAACTCATTAGGGCGGTGATGAATACGATTAGAAAGCCCCAGAAAATCCAGTAATTCCGTTGCTCTGGACTCTGCTTCTGCCTTCACTGTTCTTTTTATAAATGCCGGAATACAAACATTTTCGAGGGCCGTGAATTCGGGCAATAATTGGTGGAATTGAAAAATAAATCCAATATGATTATTTCTAAATGCCGCTAAGGCTTTATCTTTTAATGAATTAATATCGATATCATTTATTTCTAGCTGACTTTCCTTTTTGTTAGACTGGACATCCAGGGTACCCAAAATTTGTAGTAAAGTTGTTTTGCCAGCTCCCGAAGGTCCTACTATAGAAACCACTTCCCCAGCTTTTACATGAAGATCTACCCCTTTTAAAACCTGAAGATTCCCGAAATATTTTTGGATATTAATGGCCTTAATCATCGTTAAATAATTAGGGCATGAAAGTAAACAATACGCTTAACACTGCAAAATGTTATAGTTAGGGAATAAGCCAGTTAATAGGTATTGTAGATCAATAGAAACCATTAGATTATTAATATTGCGATAATCATGATTTTTAATAAAGAAAACTTTAAATTCGAATTACTTTAAATCTAACCCTTATACTTTTTACTATGACATCGTATCATAACCTGGAAGAATATAACATAGAGATTACTAATGAAATAAAGGAACGTTTTTCCGGAATAATTCATGAAATAGGAGAGAAGGTTGACCGGGAAGGATTATTAAAAACTCCGGAAAGAGCTGCAAAAGCAATGATGTTTTTAACGCAAGGCTATAAACAGGATGCAGCAGCAATCCTGAAGAGTGCAATGTTTAAAGAGTCTTATAACGAAATGGTAATTGTCAAGGATATTGAATTGTATTCACTATGTGAACATCATATATTACCATTTTTCGGGAAAGCTCATATAGCCTACATCCCTAACGGATATATAGTAGGACTGAGCAAATTACCAAGAATCGTTGATGTTTTTGCACGCAGGTTGCAGGTTCAGGAACGCTTAACTGAGCAGATTTTAGATTGTATAAATGATACCTTAAAACCTCAGGGAGTAGCTGTTGTTATAGAGGCAGCACATATGTGTATGATGATGCGTGGTGTTCAAAAACAGAACTCCGTTACCACAACATCAGGATTTAGGGGCTCCTTCGAAAAAGAAGAAACCCGTAATGAATTTTTGAAATTAATCAGCTCACATTTGTCTTAAATTTGTTACTTCTGCAGATAAATATAAAATTAGGAGGCTTGCCATAAATTACTAAATGATTAAAGAGAAAAAATATAAACTCCTTTTATTGGGACTCCTTTTTGATGGAATTGGTATGCTTTCTTTTTTGATGCCCGGTATTGGGGAATTCACAGATTTGATTTGGGCACCCATAGCAGGTTGGCTAATGA
>CBDUGN010000175.1:0-6794 GCA_965366915.1 uncultured Eudoraea sp.
AGACTCATATGGTTATTCAGGGTTATAAAGATTTTAAGTCTGCCATGGCAGGTATTGATGCACTTCTTACACCAGATCAGGTTGAAGCCCGCAAGAAAGCCTGGAAAGAATTTGGCGAAACTAATGGTGGGGCATCCGTAATACGCACAGGGACGAGGATTTTATTGGGGAAATGGTAATATCTTCAATTTAAAATAAAAGCCCCTTTCATAATAAGGGGCTTTTTTTGTAATCTTAATTATTGGAAATAAAATAGAGAATCGGAATTACGACTTTAAGCTTTAAAACCTGGATAAAATAAAGAACAAAATAGGCTGGAAAGTAGCTGCCGCACTAGTTGTTGCCAATATGATTGGTACAGGGGTGTTTACAAGCCTGGGGTTTCAACTTCAGGATGTGACCAATACGTGGTCTATTCTATTGCTTTGGACTTTGGGAGGTGTCATGGCAATTACAGGCGCTTTTTGTTATGCCGAGATAGGAAGTGCAATTAATAAATCTGGTGGTGAGTATATATTTCTTTCCAAATTGTTTAATCCGTTGATCGGGTATCTTTCAGGATGGATTTCACTGACTGTGGGATTCGCAGCACCCGTAGCCCTGGCTGCTATGGCACTTGGAGTATATATGGGGAATGTATTGGATATTAACAACACATTGCTCGCCGTTTCTGTCATCCTTATTTTATCTGTTATACACTCCTTTAATCTTAATATAAGTAGCAAATTTCAGTCATATGCAACCTGGTTTAAGGTCTTGTTGGTTATTTCTCTTATCCTTATTGGCTTTTATTATGCAGAAGTTGATTCTGCTCTGGATTTTTCTGATACCTGGACAACAGAGATTCTAACTCCTTCATTTGCCATAGCTTTTGTATATGTGAGTTATTCCTATACCGGTTGGAATGCTGCAGCATATATTATTGAAGAGATAGATAAGCCAAGAATTACCCTTCCTAAAGCATTGCTAAGAGGAACTATTCTGGTAACCCTTTTATACGTCCTCTTACAGTTTGTATTCCTTAAACATGGAGCTTTGAGCGAATTACAAGGACAGCTAGACATTGGACATGTTTATGCTACGAATATGTTTGGTGTACAGGGAGTGAAAACTATAAATATCCTAATATCATTCTTCCTAATCTCCGGAATCAGCGCCATGATCTGGGTAGGTCCAAGGGTCTCGCAGGCTATGAGCAAAGATTACAAGGTTTGGCATTTTTTACGAAAGACTAATAAAAATAATCTTCCTGTGGCGGCTGTTTGGTTACAGGCGTTGATCAGTATCATCTATGTACTTACGGGCACCTTCGAAAGCGTATTGCTGTATTGTGGTTTTGTCTTACAATTGAGCGCTGCACTCACAGTAACAGGTATTTTTGTATTGCGAAAAAAAGAACCTGCTTCAGCATACTTCAAAACACCTTTTTATCCTCTACTTCCAATAGTCTTTATTTTATTCAGTATTTGGGTCTTGATTTATCTGTTGATTGATAAACCTGTAGAAAGTATAATTGGCCTGATAATATTAGGTGTTGGTGTGGTCACCTATTTTATTAATAGAAAAATTTCCAGATCTTCCTGAAAAATAATTATAATTTCTGTTTAGGTATAAATTGGCTATCTTAATCCTCAAGGTGGTCATCCCTAACCAAATGCAAATTATACCTGCTTTAATGTAAGATTTTTAGTGAGCTAATTAATTGGTACGGAATGACTGAATAAGTATGTGAATAATGAAAAATAAAATTTCCAGAAGAAAAGCCTTAGCAACAAGTCTGAAGGTTTCGTTAGCGGTAATAGGTGGATATGCCTTTAAATCTAGTAAGCAGCATCTGCCATATATTGAAAGTACTCCTTTAAAAAAGAAACTACCTTTAAGAATAAGCTTAAACACCTCTACCCTTTTACATTATAAATTAGATGTTGATGTACAAATTGATATGGTCGCTAATGCCGGATTTGATGGGGTTGAATTATGGATGCGCGACATACAGGCATATCTGGAAAAAGGAGGTAAAGCTGAAGATTTAAAAAGAAAACTGGAAGACAGGGGGCTGATACTGGAAAACATAATAGGCTTTTCAAAATGGTGTAGTGATGTTCCGGAGGAAAGGGAAAAAGCCCTGGAACAATTGCGGGAGGAGATGATGATTATTGCTGCCATGGGAGGTAAATATATAGCAGCCCCTGTTCAGGGAATTGAATCTTTGGATAGCAACAAATTTGATGATTATTCAGAGAGGTATAATGCTATTCTTGAACTTGGTGATGAAACCGGGGTCACACCAATACTGGAACTTTGGGGGATGGGTGCACTAAACAAAGTAGCTGATTGCGCCCGGATTGTAATCGCCACGGGGCACCCAAAGGCCACAATGTTACTCGATTTTTATCATGTACACCGCGGAGGGAATGATTGGGACACCATTGATATTCTGAATGGACAGAGATTGCCGGTAATACATATAAATGATTACCCGGCAAATCCATCCTATGAATTATTAAAAGACTCCGACAGGGTTTTGCCGGGAGAAGGCGTATGTCCATTTAACCTGGTTATTCCAAAGTTATATAAAGCCGGCTTTAGGGGCGGGTTTTCTGTAGAGCTTTTCAATAAAGAATATTGGGCAACAATGGATGCGGAGACCATGCTGAGAAACAGTTATGAGAAGACGTTTGCTGTTATTGAAAAAGCCCTCCTGAAGACCAAATAATATTCGATAATCAATAAAACAATGATAAAACTAAGTTTAAACTATGCGATTATTCTCCTTCTTTGTCTGGGGAATTTGAATCGCACTTTCGCCCAGGAAATGAAAAGTGACGATGGCAACGCCTGGATTTCCCTATTTAATGGGAAAGACCTTGATGGGTGGAAAGCAGGTGTTAACGCTTCTACTTTTTCCGTAGTGGATGGTACTATTAAAGTGGAGGGTGAGAGATCACATTTGTTCTATGCGGGCGATGTGGAAAATCACAAGTTTCAGAATTTTGAATTCAAAGCAAAGGTAATGACAAAACCAGGAGCAAATTCCGGTATTTATTTCCATACTAAATATCAGGAAGATGGATGGCCTTTGTATGGTTATGAAGCGCAGGTGAATAATTCACAAGGCGATTGGAAAAGAACAGGAAGTCTTTATGGAATAGTGGATATCAAGGAAAATTATGCGGCAGATAATGAATGGTATACGGAATATATAAAGGTAGAAGGCAAGCGCATTATTATAAAAATAAATGATATCGTAGTCGTGGATTATACAGAACCCGAGAATCCTTTTCGGGAAGGAGACGGTGTGCATAGGGTTCTGGGTACAGGGACATTTGCTTTACAGGGACATGACCCCGGAAGTATTGTTTTTTATAAAGATATTATGGTCCGCCCTCTGCCCTGATTTACCTTGAAATCTATATATTATATTAATAGTGTATTTTTAATCTTTAAGAATCTTTATCAACCAAACCAAAGTCAATGAAAAATATTCTCAGTTATTTCAGTATACTTCTATTTGTAGCCCTTCTATCTAATTGTGGCGATACTAAACCCGACAATGAGACGGCGGACAAAAAGGATCGAAATATGTTTGGCCACTATATACCCCGCGGATTGACCAAAACAACAGAAGGCCTAAGTCCTGGTTATGCAATGTTTTCAGCAGCTAATTCTCCTTACACCTATCTTGTAAATAGAAAAGGAGAAGTAGTGCATGAATGGAAAGGCACATATGGAGCATTCAATGCCTATCTGATGGATGATGGTTCCATAGTGCTGGGTGAGGATGATCCGGATTTCCCTGTATTTGGTTTTGGAGGTCCCTACGGACGAATCCAAAAAATTAGCTGGGATGGAAAGATGTTGTGGGATTATGAATATGCAGATACTACACAAATATTACATCACGATTTTGCGGTTATGCCCAATGGCAATATTCTGGCCATAGCATACGAAACCTCTTCTTATGACTATGCACTGACTCGGGGAAGAAAACCCGAGCTAATCCCAAGGTCAGGACCGTGGATGGAAAAAATCATTGAAATTGAGCCCCAGGGTAACAGTGGAGGCAAAATTGTATGGGAATGGCGCATTGAAGATCATCTGATTCAGGATTATGATGAAACCAAAGCCAATTATGGCAATGTGGCGGAGCATCCGGAATTATTTAATTTTAACGTGGGAGATTCAATCCCTGCGCGTATAACACAGGACAGCCTGGACATTTTAAAGGCTATGGGAAGGGGTGGTAGAAACCTTACTCTTGATAACCCCTATTCAGATATCTTTCATATTAACGCAATTAACTATAATGAAGAATTAGATCAGATTGCCTTAAGTTCCCCAGAGTTAAGTGAAGTATTTATAATTGACCACAGTGTGTCCACAGAAGAAGCTGCAACTCATGAGGGTGGCAATAGTGGAAAGGGCGGTGATATATTATTCCGTTGGGGGAATCCTGAAAATTATCATATGGGCGATTCAACAGACCGCAAGCTCTATTACCAGCACGATGTTCGATGGATTGAGAAGGGAAAGCCAGGGGAAGGAAATCTTACTATTTATAACAATGATATCCCCATGGGGCCAGATAGTCTTCATTATTCTTCTATATACGAAATTAAAACGCCTTTATTACAGAATGGCACTTATGAACTTATGAGCAACAATACTTTTGGTCCTGAAGAGCTTGCCTGGAACTACGTAGCCAAGGATACGCTTTCATTTTACGGAAGTTTTGTTTCCGGGGCACATCGCATGGAAAATGGCAATACATTTATTAATGAGGGGCCAAAGGGCCGTTTGTTTGAAGTGACCCCTGACAGGGATATTGTTTGGGAATATTTAGTTCCCTATCGTGGCAACATCCACAAACCGAACGGAGATCCTGTAGATATTATGCCTGATACCTATTTCATATTCAGGGCTACTTTTGTGCCGGCAGATCATCCCGCTTTACAAGGAAAAGAATTAAAAGCTCTGGATCCTCAACCTGAGCCATTTGTAATGCCACCACCGCCTGAGGAGGAAAAGAAATCCTGATCTTTTTAGAGCAAGGTGCAAAACAGGCCGGATTTAACAGAAAATAATTTTGATAGTATAAGTTTATGGATGGTATTGACGTAGTTATGCTTATTGCCATTATTCTTTTCGCAAGGCTTGGGATACGTTTACTGGGAGGTTATCATAAAATGAAAAATAACAATAAAAGGGATTCCGAAAAAGAGGACCCTTAAAAATCGATTATAAATAAAAACAATCAGGATGGGAATATTTTGGGATTTACTGCAACAGGAAGAACTGGATAAACAACAGGCACAGGCAGACAGCGTTGAAGATCGTGTGGCTGTTTTGGAAACCGAACTGGAGAACACAAGGCTACTGCTCCGAAAAACTCTGGAGGCCCTGGAGACTCATCTTAACAAAGATATAGATGGAGATGGTGTTGCCGGTTAAATTTCCGCACTCATCCAATACAGTGGAAATACATTAATCGAAGTAGGAACCAAGAGACTTTTCCTTAATATAAGTCCGGAAAAAAGGCGGTCTTGGATTAGCTGAAGCCCATTAGCGGGGAGCTCATTCAGGATGCCTTTAACTTGCCGGGAGTTTTTCGTAACTAAATTCTTTTATATATTTAAACATTCCAGGGATAAACCGTTATGACCAATCGTTTAGGAATTTTTGTGATTTGTGCCTTCTGGATGATCGGCTGCCAGACGAAAAAACCGGACTTAAAAGAGCCGGTGGTAATCAGAGATTTGAATGAAATAATGGCGGATGGCAAACTCCGGGTCCTCATTGCTTATAGTGCTACCAGCTATTTTTTATACCGAGGACAAACCATGGGCTATGAGTACGAATTGCTAAATCGTCTCGCCAAGAATTTAAACCTGGAATTAGATTTAAAGGTGTCCCGAAATCTGGATGATATGCTGGATGAGCTTAAAAACGGAAATGTAGACCTTGTAGCCCACGGGTTGGCAATTACCCAGGAAAGAAAAGAGGAAGTGGCATTTATAGATTATTTATATCTCACCAAACAGGTATTGGTACAAAGAAAACCTGATAATTGGCGAAATCTAACTCTCGATAATATAAACGATGCTACAATACAGGACCCCATTGAGCTTATAGGAGATACTGTAAGTGTGAGAAAAAATTCCTCCTATTTTAAAAGACTCCTGAATCTATCAAAGGAAATAGGCGGTGATATCGTTATAGATTCCCTCGAGGGATCTCTTTCCACTGATGAAATTATTAAACAGGTAGTAGATAAAAAAATTAAGTACACCGTGGCCGATGGGAATTTGGCAAGGATAAACGCCTCACACTACCCTATATTGGATGTCAGTGTACCCCTAAGTTTTTCACAACGAATAGCCTGGGCAGTTAGAAAAGATTCCCCGGTATTGTTAGAGGCTATTAATAGTTGGATAGATGAAGAAAAAAAGAGTTCTGATTATTATGTGATTTACAACAAGTATTTTGAGAATAAAAGAAGCTTTAAGAGGAGAGCAAAAAGTGAATTTTACAGTTTAAATAAAAATCAGATTAGTGCTTACGACAGGTTAATCAAAGTATATGCTCAGGAATTAGGATGGGATTGGCGTCTGTTAGCTTCATTAGTATACCAGGAATCGCAATTTGAGCCAAACGACAGTTCGTGGGCAGGAGCAAAAGGCTTAATGCAGATAATGCCATCAACTGCTCAGGAACTTGGGATTAAAGACCGGGGGGATCCAAAAGAGAGTTTACGGGGTGGAACAGCCTATCTGGAACAGCTTACCACTAATTTT
>CBDUGN010000176.1:0-6784 GCA_965366915.1 uncultured Eudoraea sp.
CCCTACCTCCGGATTAAACCCCTGCCCCACTTCGGTATAAGCGGCGCGCATTTCCCAATTATCCCAATTATAGTCAGCCTGGAATTTAAAAGCATGTTCATTAATGGTGTCATATGACCCTGAAGTCTGAGCATAAAAACCAGATAATCTTGCCTTTCTGCCTAGTCCAAGTTTTCCGTCTATAGAATAGGTCCGGTTATAGTCATTTTCGGATTCCAGGCCTGAGCGATTAACAAAAACTCCCCCTAAAGCCGTCCTTCCTTTAAATTCATGATTAACCCTGGCTACACTAAAATTATTTTTTTCTATTCCTTCCTCGTTCACCGCATCAGTAAACATAGTAAGCAAACCAACATTGGTTCTGTTTAATTTACCAGAAAGTCTTGCACCACCTATAATTGGGACAATACTTCCATCATCTCCAATCCCTATTCGCCGACTAAAAAACAAGTCTACCTCACCCGGACTTCCAACCGTGAATAACCCGGCATTTTCTAAAAAGAAGGGTCGTTTTTCTGGAAAAAATAAATTAAACCTATCCAGGTTTACCTGCTGATCATCCACCTCAACCTGCGCAAAATCTGTATTATAAGTAAGATCAAGAGTGAGACTAGGGGTAATACTATATTTTATATCCCCCCCTATCTCTGGTGTAACTTCAGATTTAAGCTCGCCAGAAGCATAGTCGTTATCTAACCTTCCTAAAACATAGGGTATTAATTTAAGATTGCCAGGACTCCTTAATTCCAATCCGGTTAGTGTCCCTGCTAGTGAAAGTCTATACAATGTAAATCCGATTGGCATCTGTGCCCAATAGACAATTTCATTTGTCTTGCGAATATTTCTTCGAAAATTTATTCCCCAGTCTTTCCCAGCCTGAAACCGAATTGTTCGCAACGGAATGGCAAATTCTGCACTCCATCCATATTCTTGAACTTGAGCCTTTACCGTAAAAGAGGCATCCCAATTAAGGTTAAAACCGCCAATTGTACCTGATTGTTGCCTGTTTACATTTCTATTACCCTGTCCTTCATTATCTACCTGGGCATCATATTCAATTCCGAGGGAGTTTGTTCCGAATACAAAACCATTCTGTCCATCTTTATAGGTATCTATAACAAAAATAAAGGCATCAGTATTATCCAAATTTGCGTCTCTCCTGGGATCAGAGACCACCAACTTGTCAGGTTGCGAATCAAAGCAAATTACTGAGAGAAAGAAGGTCTCTTGGGTATATGCTATTCGAATCTCCGTTTTCTCAGTTGCAGGCTTTCCCAAATGAGGTTGAACTTGATAAAGGTCGCCAAAGGGTTGTATCTGTTTCCATATCTCATCATCCATTACCTCTCCATCTATGACCGGTTTCACATTAATTGGAACCGCTCTGGCTACAGGACGATTTTTAGTGTCATAAGTAGACTCCGTAACCTGGCAATGCAGGTATGTGGTATTTGATAAAATGAATATGGCAATGAAAAAAAAGTATGTCTCCCGCATGAGTCGGTGGTTAGTCTGGTTATTTAAATGTAACACTATTTTAGAAATTAAAAGGACCCTTTTTTAAGAATTATTTGTCCTTAAGGAATTTTTAATTTGGCAGACAAAACAATGGATTACCGGAGTAAACCAACTTAAAATATCTATATTTAAGACTATATAATTTTGATCATGAAAAAACTACTTTATTCCAGGTTTCCATTGCTATTTCTTGTATTTTCATTTGTAATCACTTACGCTCAGAGTTCAACGGCCTCCGATGAAATAATCTCAGGATTCTCAGAAATACGCCTTGACAGATATTCAAAATTCTTAAATACTGAAATAAAGGAAGGACGAATACCCGGCGCTGTTTCCTATATAACCCGGAATGGGCAGACAGTACATAAAAAGGCTTATGGATATAGTAGTTGGGAAGCAAAAACACCAATGCAACAAGACAATATATTTCATATTATGTCTATGACCAAACCAATTATCTCTGCCGCCTTTTTAATGTTGTATGAGGAAGGACACTTTTTCCTCTCAGACCCTGTGTCCAAATATCTACCACAATTTAAAGACTTTAAGGTGGCCGTTGATGTAAATAGAGGATTAGATGGTGTTACTGAACCTGCGAAATCTGAAATAACTATTCATCAACTGCTAACGCATACTGCGGGTTTTACTCATGGTATTGGGGGTACAACTTTAGACAATGAAATTGCACAGGCTATTTATGTAGAACCTCAAAGCTCCATTGAAAGCAGGGTAAATACTCTGATAGGTTTGCCATTAATCGGTCATCCCGGAGAGCAATGGCATTATAGCGCTTCCCCTGACGTTCTGTCCCTGCTAATTGAGCATTTTTCCGGAATGACTACCGCCGAATTTCTGCAAATAAGAATTTTTGACCCTTTGGAAATGAATGATACAGGATATAATATACCTATTGATGACCAGGACAGGTGGGTTCCTGTTCATAATATAAATGAGGAAGGTATATTAGTAAATTCTGAACAACAACTCCCAATTAAAGGGAACCTGGTGTATGGAGGAACTCACGGACTTTTTTCTACAGCAGATGACTATATGAAATTTTGTCTGATGATGCTCAATGGTGGAAAGGCTAACGGTAAACAATTATTAAGCCCCAAGACAATAGAAATAATGACCATGAACCAGGTAGGAGACTTATATTATGGACAAGGATTCGGTCTTGGTTTTGGAATAACAACAGATGTTGCTAATAGTAAAGCTCTTGGTTCAAAAGGTGCATTTTACTGGAGCGGTGCCTATTGCACTTACTTTTTTATAGATCCAACGGAAGATTTAATAGCCATCTTAATGACCCAGGTTCAGCCATATAGCAACTACTATGGCAGAAAATTTCCGCAATTTGTTTATCAGGCCCTGGTGGATAAAAACTAAACAAAGTTCTATAACCTCAAATAATAGTTTATGAAAAATTCGCTCTTAATACTATTTTGTTTTTTGCATATAGGAATTGCTTTTTCTCAGGAAATTATTGAATTGCCCTATAAGGAAGATGGGCAAATTAAATGGATTGGAGATGAAAAGGAATATTTTTCAGAGATCTGGCAGACGCAAGTTGTAACCAATGTATCCATTCCCACTATGCAAGTTTTTAAACCCGATACTGCTAAAACAAATGGCACATCTGTAATTATTGCTCCCGGTGGAGCCCTTTATGCATTGAGCATTAATAGTGAAGGTAATGATGTTGCCAAATGGCTGAACGAAAAAGGAATAACCGCTTTTGTATTAAAATACAGGCTTGTACCTACCGGAGAGGACGGTGTACAGGAGGTAATGCAAATTGGAGAAAAAATTATGGAAAATGTAGCTCCGGTTTTGCCGCTATCTGTAGAGGATGGTATGGCTGCAGTTAGCTATGTAAGAAAGAATGCAGAATCCTTAGGTATTAATCCTCAAAAGATTGGATTTATGGGGTTTTCCGCAGGTGGTGCGGTAACAATGGGAGTAGGTTATAACTATTCTCAGGATAGCAGGCCGGATTTTCTGGTACCAGTATACCCATGGACTTCGGCTATGTCGGTAAAGGAATGCAGAGGTGATGCACCACCCATGCTTATTATTTGTGCAACGGATGACCCATTGGGTTTAGCCAGTGGAAGTATTGAACTTTATTCTTCTTATCTTAAAGCAGAAAAGAATATCGCTCTGCACATGTATTCAAAGGGAGGACATGGCTTTGGGATGAGAAAACAAGGCTTACCTTCAGATTCCTGGATTTCAAGATTCTACGATTGGGCTTTAGCAGAAGGTATTATCGATACCAAAAAATCGGAATAATCGGTATTAAAATATTTAAGAAATGGATATCATTAATCATACACTCAACTGGTGTAAAGGTGAAATTTTTGAGGGCAAAATGAGTCTTTTATTTGGAGTGTGTATCCTCTTAATAAGCCTGGCTTATTATAAATGGGCAAGTACACCAGGTGCAAGGGCAATGTTCATACCATTGCTGACAATTGCCTTGCTTGCTATTGGTGCGGGAATCTATCTGGTGAATACAAATCAAAAACGTATGCCCAGATATGAAATTCAGTCTAAGGAAAATCCACTACAGTTTATAAAAAGTGAGAAAAAGCGAACAGCAGAGTTTATAAAATGGTATCCAATTACGCAAAAAATATTTTTTGCTATTATGATCCTGGGCATGCTGTGTATGCTGTTGTCAAATGCCCCTAATATTAGAGCAATTGGTATTGCATTAATGCTTTTATCAATTTATGTATTTGTACTGGACCACTTTTCTGAAGAAAGGGCTACTTTCTATTATTCCAAAATTGTTGAACTTTCCCCTAATTAAAAGTATCTTGCCTTTTTTTACAACATGAAACTTTTCATAGTTATTTTCTTTACACTAATGAGCATTGCGGTTGCGGCACAGGACGCTTCTCGTTTTCAGGAAGAAATTCTGGAAATTCAGGAAAAGTACGATACACTGTGGGACAATACTAAGGAAACTATAGTCTTTACAGGCAGCTCCAGCATTAGATTATGGAAAGGTCTTCAGCAAACTTATCCTCAATACCAAATAGTAAATTCAGGGTTTGGCGGCTCTGAGGCGTCTGATTTATTGACATATACACAAGAATTGATATTACAATACAATCCAAAAAAAGTATTTATATACGAGGGGGATAATGATATAAATGCCAATAAAAGACCTAAGGATATAATTTCGGTGTTCAAAGAAATTATATTAAAAATTAAAAATAGTAATCCAGACACATGGATTGTAATTATTTCGGCAAAGCCCAGTTTGGCCCGCTGGCATCTAAAAGGAAAATACAAAAACCTAAATCGCAGGTTTAATCGATTATGCAAAAAAGAGCAGTACATTGATTACGCCAATATTTGGAATATCATGCTTGATAGAAAGAAATTAAGGCATGATATATTCATTGAGGATGGTCTGCACCTGAATTCAAAAGGGTATGAGTTATGGGATCAAATAATTAGTAATTATATTCAATAAAAATTAAATAATGATAAAATCAGCTCTCATTAAATCGTTCGTTCTACTTATTACTATGGTCTCTTTTTTCGCATGCCAGGACAATAAGATGAAAGAAATAAATTTTCCTCCAACAGATCTGAGTTCAGAAAATTTAATCCCAAAACCACTTAAAATTATTCCTACTCACAATGCCTTTGGATTGGATCATACAACGGCGATTTATACTTCACAATCCGATAAAAGTTTTGAGGAGGTAGGTTCCTTTCTTGCAGATAAAATAAAAGCAAAAACAAATTTAAGGTTGGCAGTAAACGTAGCAGATGCCGGGAAGGTAAACAGAATGATCTTTATAAACCAATCTGATAGTGAGGAACTTGAAGGCCCGGAAGCATACCAATTATATATTTCCAAAGATTCAATTATAGTTAATGCAAAAACATCTGAAGGTGCATTTCGAGGAATACAAACACTTAGACAACTTATCCCTGAAACCAGTAATGACACTCTTACTGAGATGCCCTTATGGCCTATTCCCACAGGAAAAATTTTAGATGAACCAAATTTTGAATTCCGTGGTTCTATGTTAGATGTTGCACGTCATTTCTTTAGTGTTGATGATGTAAAAAAATATATTGATATTCTGGCATACTATAAGATCAATGTATTGCACCTCCATCTGACAGATGACCAGGGGTGGCGGATAGAAATCAAATCATGGCCTAAGCTCACCGAAGTGGGTGGCAGTACAGAAGTCGGTGGAGAAGCTGGCGGTTTCTTTACCCAGGAAGATTACAAGGATATTGTGGCCTATGCAAAGCAACGATATATGATGATAATTCCTGAAATTGATATGCCCGGACATACTAATGCAGCTTCAGTCTCCTACCCTATCCTTAACGGTAATGGAAAAACACCCGAATTGTATGAGGGCACTTCTGTTGGGTTTAGCACCTTCGACACCAGAAAGGACACCGTTTATTCTTTTGTTGATGATGTGGTGCGCGAGATTTCTGCAATAACCCCAGGCCCATATATTCATATAGGCGGAGATGAAAGCCACGTTACAAAAAAGAATGACTATATCTTCTTTGTTAATAAAGTAGAAAAGATTGTGCAGAAATACGGTAAAAAAATGATAGGCTGGGATGAAGTGGCAACCGCAGATCTTGATAGCACTTCCATTGCTCAGTTTTGGGCCAGCCAGGAAAATGCCGAAGAAGCTGTTCAAAAAGGAATGAAAATAATTCTTTCACCTGCCACAAAAGCATATTTAGATATGAAATATGACACTCTTTCTAAATATGGGCTACATTGGGCTGCCTATATACCTGTAGATACCGCTTATGTATGGTCTCCGGATGGTTATGCAGGTATTCCAAAGGAAAGTATTTTAGGTGTTGAAGCACCCCTTTGGTCCGAAACAATTAGCAATATTGACGAATTAGAATATCTTGCATTTCCAAGGGTTATCGGATATTCTGAATTGAGTTGGAGCGCGGAAGAAAACCGAAACTGGGATGACTTTAAGGTGCGACTTGCCAACCAGGCACCTTATTTAGACCGAATGAATGTAAAGTATTACCCTTCCAAATTAATCGATTGGAAGAAAAGTAAATTTACATATAAAACGATCGAGAAAGACTAGTCTAATTTGGGAATTTACTCCTTTTCAGCTTCTGTACCCGATTTCTCTTCAGGTTCAGTAAAATCTGTTATTCCATGATCATGTAAAATATTATACCATTGTATAACTTTCTTTATATCACTTACATAGACCTTGTCTTCATCATAATT
>CBDUGN010000177.1:0-6758 GCA_965366915.1 uncultured Eudoraea sp.
TTGTTCTATCGGGGTTTAATTGGGTGTCAAATGTTTTTACATCGACAGAAATACCAAGATCTGAAATAGAATCAAGAGCAATTAGAGCACCGCTGTATAAACCAAGGCTATAGCTTATGGCATTACTTCGTGAAATTGCGTCTGTGGCGCTTTCAATATCACCAAGGTTAATTTTATCCGTGCGAAAAGGCAGCAAGTAGATCAGTTTAGGCTTGTTTATTGAATTCACACTATCCAATAGGTTTATCTTATCCAGAATCAATGAATTCTTTACTTCTAAGTTAACCGTCTTATCTTTAGGGAGTTTTAAAACCATACCGGATTTAAGGCCTTTGGAAAGATCAGGATTGAGGTCAAGTAATTCTTTATAATCAATCCCCAAATTTCGTGTTAAAGAATACACTGTTTGTTTGGGTTTAACCTCATAGAAAATATAATTATCAGTATTAATCTCATTCTCAGCAACTTTCATTTCAGGTAGCCGAATAACCATACCTTCCTTTAAACCACCGCGCTCACCAATTTCCGGATTTAGTCTTACAATATCCTGTGAACTTATTTTATATTCCTGTGAAAGGCTGTACAAAGTTTGCTTAGGTGGAACGGTATAAGAAATATACAATTGAACGTCTTGTTCCTCAATACTGCTACCGGCAATTTTAGGGAGCTTTAACTGCTGTCCCTCGGCCAAATAACTGGTAGTTACAGATAAATCAGGATTTAACGCAAGCATACTATCTATTGTAATTCCGTATTTATTGGCTATACTCCATCTTGTCTCTTTTGGCAATACGGTATACGTTTCAAAATCATCAACATTAATACTGTCACTGGTAACTTCAATTTTTGGGTACTCAGGAATTTTTAAGCGCATTCCTTTTTTCAACTGACTTGCATACAATTGTGTATTGTAGCGTTTAATTTCTTCTTCAGAAATATTATATCGTTGCGTAATGCTAAAAATTGTTTCTCTTTTCTTCACCTTGTGCGTTTTAAACGCTATAGGTGTTGCCATTTCTTCCTCTAACTGCTTTTTTTGCAAAGCAATTGAATCCTGTGCACTCAGCATTTTCGCTCCCAACGGGATGACGAGTATTGTATTGGGTTTAAGTATATCACCCTCGGCAATTTCTTTATTGTACTTAAGGATATCTGCAGGGTTTACCTTGTATTGCCTTGCAATACTATATACGGTTTCACCAGTTTTAACTGCATGAGAGCTAAACTGTTGTGCCATAGCCTGACAAGAAAACAGTATAATCGCAGCTGTTGTAATTAAAAATCTTATAGACATGCTTGTAGGTTTTATTCCCATTCTATAGTTGCCGGGGGTTTTGAAGAGATATCGTATACCACTCTATTTACTCCGGGAACTTTATTTATTATTTCATTGGAGGTCTTTTGCAAAAATTCGTAGGGTAGATTAACCCAATCTGCAGTCATCCCGTCTGTGCTTTCAACTGCCCGTAAAGCTACACATTTTTCATAAGTTCGTTCATCTCCCATAACCCCTACACTATTTACGGGCAAAAGCATAGCTCCGGCCTGCCAAACCTCATTATAAAGCCCCCATTCCTTTAAACCATTAATAAAAATTGCATCTACCTCCTGCAAAATATTTACTTTTTCTTCTGTGACATCCCCCAGTATACGTATTGCCAGGCCAGGTCCCGGAAACGGGTGACGTCCTAAACGTTCATCTTCTATGCCAAGAGTGGCTCCTACTCTTCTCACTTCATCTTTGAACAACATTTTCAAGGGCTCTACCACTTTAAGTTTCATAAAATCTGGCAATCCTCCAACATTATGATGACTCTTAATAGTAGCCGAAGGTCCTCCGGTCGCAGATACCGATTCAATCACATCAGGATAGATTGTACCCTGTGCAAGCCATTTAGCATCTTCTACTTTATGTGATTCATCATCAAATACATCTATGAAAATCCCTCCAATAATTTTTCTTTTCTTTTCAGGATCAGCTTCACCAGCCAATGCATTCAAAAAGCGTGCCGAAGCATCAACCCCTTTCACATTGAGTCCCATATGTTCATATTGATCCAACACTTCCTGAAATTCATTTTTCCTTAGCAATCCGTTATTAACAAAAATACAATGAAGATGATCTCCTATTGCTCTGTGCAATAAAACTGCTGCAACTGTAGAATCTACTCCTCCTGAAAGTCCAAGGATTACTTTTTCGGTGCCTATTTTTGTCTTTAACTCCGCTACAGTAGTTTCTACAAATGCATCCGGGGTCCAGGTTTGTTCTAAGCCAGCAATGTGGACCAAAAAATTTTCTAAAATAAGGGCCCCCTGTTTGGTATGGTATACCTCGGGGTGAAACTGAATACCGTATGTTAATTCACCATTTATTTTAAAGGCGGCATTTTGAACATCATTTGTGCTAGCGAGCTTTACCGCATTTTCCGGTAATTGTTTAATGGTATCGCTATGGCTCATCCAGACCTGTGACCCTTCTCTTATTTCATAGAAAAAAGGTTCTTCACCGTCAATCCCTGTAAGCTTAGCCCGGCCATATTCACGGGTATTGGACGGTGCAACATTACCACCATGAAAATGCGCCAGGTATTGCGCTCCGTAGCAAATAGCAAGCAAGGGTTTCTTGCCCTTTATCTGAGATAAATCGGGGTGTGGTGCATCATCTGCCCTTACAGAAAAGGGAGAACCGGAGAGGATGACCGCTTTATATTCTGAGAGGTCTTCCGGAAGGTGATTGTAAGGCTTAATTTCGCAGAAAATATTAAGTTCTCTTACCCTTCTGGCGATGAGTTGGGTATACTGGGAACCAAAATCTAAAATGAGGACGTTATTTTGCATGGGCAAAAATAGTAATTCAAGGCATTTTGAAATACAAGTTTTAGGTATATTTATAACATCTTTATTAACGCTGTTAGAATGAAACATTTAAATTCCATAATTTTTGCAATCGCTATTGTCATAGCTGCCTACTTTTTAGGCGACGCTTATGTAAAAAGATCAAATCCTACCAGGGTGATTTCCATAACGGGCCTGGGAAATGAGAACTTTACATCAGACCTTATTGTATGGGAAGGCCGTTTTGTTGCATTTAATACAGTTTTAAAAACAGCTTTCGAACAATTGAACGATGATAAGGAAATAGTAAAAAATTATCTTATATCTAAAGGAATAAAAGAAGAAAACATAATTTTTAATTCTGTACAAACTATTGAACAACGCGACAATAAATACGAAAACGGGAATTTTGTAGGAACAATCTTCCGGGGGTACGAGTTATCTCAATCCGTTCAGATAGAATCTAATGATGTAGCACTGGTGGAAAAAGTATCGCGTGAGATAACGGAACTGCTAAATAAAGGCGTACAGTTTAATTCCTCACCTCCTCGTTATTATTACACCAAATTATCAGATCTTAAGATTAAAATGATTTCGAAGGCCACAGAAGATGCGCGAATCCGTGCCGAGAAAATAGCTGAGAATTCCGGGGGTGCTTTAGGAGATCTGATTTCTGCCCGGATGGGTGTTTTTCAAATTACCGGACAAAATTCTGACGAGGATTACAGTTGGGGCGGGGCTTATAATACCTCTTCTAAAAAGAAGACTGCATCTATTACAATGCGACTGGAATACAAGGTGAAATAGGAGAATTTCCTTGAATACATGACTAGCAATTACCCTTCTAAATATAATTACATCAAAGATCGCTTAATTCATAAAAAAGAAAAAGCCCCGACGACGATCGTCAGGGCTTTTCAAATCAAAAACCAACCTAAACACATGAACTTGTTATGACACAATTTTATCTATAAAAAATTTACTTTTTCATAGCAATTTATATATATAACAATCTTGTTTAAAAATACCCTACCTCATTTTTTATTTTTTTACCTTTATACTAATGAAACCCACAGGAAATACAGATAAGTTTTTTAAAGAAATAAAGGATGAATTAAAAAAAGGGAGCACTCAGAAAACTCATCCTTTTCGCTACTTCACCCTGGGAACAGTAGGTTTGGACCATTTTGTAAGACTACGAACGGTAGTCTTAAGGGATTTTTCCGAGGAGCTTAAATGTTCCTTCTACACGGATTTTCGATCAAAAAAAATAATTCATATAAAGGAAAATAATAAGGTAGGGTTATTATTTTATGATTCTGAAAAACTATTGCAGATCAAAATTGAAGGTTTAGCAACCATTATTAAAGGAAAGGCAAAAGAAGAAGAACACGGGCAAAATATTCCTGAACAATCACGAAAGGAATACACCACGGCTCTGGCGCCGGGAACGCCACTTAAAGATACTGCACCACTTGAATACCTGAATGAGGAAAACCATTTCTGTGTTGTTGAAGTTACCCCTTTTAAAATAGAATACCTGAAATTACAACAGCCAGAACATATACGGGTTCGGTTTTCCAACCGAAATGACCTTTGGAGCGGAGAATTCCTGGTGCCATAAAGCTGTCCCTGCTCATTTCATAGTATCCAGGATAATTTTAATATCATCTTCCTTGGTATCCGGGTTAATAAAACAAAAACGGGCGACAGTTTCAAAACCTTCTTTTGTCTTCCATTTACTAGGTGTCACCAGGGCCAGACCCTCACGATGATTGGTATAGGTCCAGTTTTTATAATCATCTTCAGACCAGCCTTTACGCCTGAAAAGGACGCATGAGAGGCTTGGAGGTCTTATCAATTCTAACTCTGGTTGGGCAGTAATTAATTCACCGGCTAAATTGGCCAGTTCAATGCCTCGCTCCACCGCCCATTTATATTTTTTTGTTCCATGAGTGGCAAGGGAATACCACAAAGGCAAACCACGTAACCTTCTTGTTAATTGTATCTGGTAATCCGACGGATTAAATCCATGTGCTCCCGGATCATTTATTATATCCAGGTACGAGCCCTCCTGAGAATGTGCTGTTTTCGCTAATTCCGGATTTCTATAGATTACAGCTCCACAATCATAAGGTGAGAATAACCATTTGTGCGGATCAATAGTAATACTATCTGCTTTTTCAATTCCTTTAAACAAATGTCTTACAGAATCTGCCGCCAGGGCTCCTCCACCATAGGCAGCATCTACATGAAACCAAAGATTGAGTTCCTTACAAATAGTTGAAATTCCCTCAAGGTCGTCTACAATACCGGCATTGGTTGTACCGCCCGTGGCTACTACCGCAAAAACCCTTTCCATCGTATTTTTATCCAATGAATTTATTTTTTCCTGCAAGGCTTCAGCCGTCATCAGATCATCTGTTTCCACCAATAACAAATCGGCATCAATAACTTTTGCCATGGCCTTGATAGAAGAGTGAGCCCCCACCGAAGTGATTATGCAACCTTTTTTATTCAAATTTAACTTGTTTTCCCTCCAATATTCCCTTGCGGTTACAATCGAAGACAAATTAGCAGCAGTACCACCACTTGTAAAAACGCCAAAAGCACCTTCCGGCAAACCGGTAAGAGATACCAGCCATTTCATTGCCTCATTCTCACAAAAAATACCGCCGGCACCCTCCATCCAGTAAGCACCGTGTATACTAGATGCAGAAGTAACCAGGTCAAACATTACAGCCGCCCGGGTAGGTGCTGCAGGAACAAAGGCCAAATGTCTTGGATGATCTATTGGAACGGTTGCTTTAACCAGAACATCGCGAAAAAGATGAAAGGCTTTTTCACCACCTATGCCCAACGGTGTTATGGTCTCCCCTACCATACTCTTTAATTCCTCCTCTTTGCGCGGTGCGCCCAGTTCTGGTGATTCATTGGTTATTCTATTGATAGCATATTTCATGACATCCAGGGTCATTTCTACCAATCCTATATCTACATTATGCATGAGGATGATTTTTGGTAAAAGTACTATGGAAAAGAAATCTATGCCATTTATTGGCCTAGTATTTTAGCACGAGAAATTCCTGATGCAGTGGATTCAGGGCATTTATTAAGAAAGGGATAAGCTTGTCACCCATTTCCATATAAAGTTCAGAAAAATTTAAGGATCGCTCCTGAAGGGATTTATTGGGGAATAATTGATTCTGAAGGGCTGTCATCCGAATTACCTGATCTTTTAGTTTTATTTTCTGGGCCTTCAATAAGCGCTTTTCCAGTCTATCGAGTCCGTTTAGTTGCTTTACTTCCTGAGCTTTTACGGCACCATAAAAGGATTTATCTGTTGCTTCAGCCAACTTGTATAAGGCTTCAAATTGTTGTTTCAGATGTTCCCTTTGGTTAGAAAAATCGATATCAATATTGGAAATCTCCCGTATTCTTTTATTGATAAGAGCATTCTGATTTAAAAACAGATCCTTAGGTTTGAGACCGAGGTTGTGTATTTTTTTATATTCCTTTTCTGATATTAAAAGGGCCGAATTGCGCAATAGTAAGATCGGAAATGAAACTTTCATAGCATCAAAAGTCGACTTAAACTCCAGCCAATATGCCAATTCCCCGCCTCCACCAATATAGCAGAGGTTTGGAAGTATTACTTCCTGATACAATGGGCGGGTTACTACATTAGGTGAGAATCTATCGGGATACTCCTCAATTTCCTGAAGTAATTCATCTTTAGAAAAACTGATCTCCGTATTGTTCACATGAATAGCTCCTTCTTTCTCTACCAGTCTTTCCCGCAAACCATCCTTTAAATAAAAATAATTGATCTCCCTTGGGTTTACCTGGATTTTGTACTCGGGCGATACGGTTTGTAAGCCAGCAATGGTCTTGTTTACCTCATTATAAGAGAGGCTATCAAA
>CBDUGN010000178.1:0-6717 GCA_965366915.1 uncultured Eudoraea sp.
TCAAATTCCGCAGTTTTAGACGGAATGGCTGTTAACATTACGTTTTCCAGGACTACGTGTTCATCCGTGCCTTGAGACATTACCAAAAAAGGAATAAGTAACATCAGATAAAGAAATTTTCTCATTGTGTTTTGATTTTAATTAAGGGTTAGAAGTTTATTTTACAATTTATTATTAGTTAGCTTTCGGAGGAGTTAGTGTGTATCCTAGTTGACTTAACAGATCCATGTTGTCAAAAAAGGAATCTTCCTGAACAGCCAGGCCATTGCTGTCAAAAGCCCATACGCTAAATCCATGGATCTCTATTTTTTTACCGGTGGGAGGATTATCCATAAATGGCCCTGTATTGGTGCCAGTGCAAGTCCAGTTGATATAAGACTTTCCGTCTTTTAGAAAATAGGAATCCATTTTTACTTTGAAATCAGGAAATCCGGTATGGAATTGGTTCATCATGTCTGCATATTCAGACTGATTGTTGGCTTGTCTTGTGCCATTGGAGTTTCTTATAACATTAGCCACAGAAAGCGCCTTAAAAGATTCCGCATCATTGGTACTCCATGCCTCAACCATTTTATCGTGGTTGCCCATAATAGTTTTCTCTATTTCAGGCATATTTTTCATTGCCTCAATTTCACGGAGTGCCGTTTGCATAATAGAGTTATCCCAAAAACCATTCTCCTGCACTATCTTGCCATCAAGAACTCGCACAGAGAGATGTACCGGCAATACAACTGTTTTGTTATTTTCCTTGAGGGTCCCTTCCCATTTCCCCCAGAAATTGATCCAAGTATTTCCGTTATCACTTATAATTTTTTCATAAGTCACATTATCACCAAATCCATATGAACTCAAAAGTGCAATATTGGCTTTATGTCCTTCCATAGACTGGGTCACTGTAATACTGTCATCCCATTGGTTATAGAAGACTTTTGCTGTATCGGCGTATTTTTCCTTCCAGCTGTCCCAATCGCCTTTTTCGTAATCATCCAGCAATCCTTTTACAAGGTCAATTTCAGGCCCTGATGTGCTGTATCGTTCTTCTTTTTGCTCACATGCTACAAAAAGAGCTATAGCAAGTCCAATCAAAAATATTTTTTTCATTTACACAAATTATTATTTTAGTTTAATTTTCCATATCTTCTTCCTCGACCTCCATCTCAGATTCAATTTTTTGCATTACCGCCATATATTCGGATAGATCGTAGTAGGCATGTTCTTCTACTATTTTGCCATCCACATATTGAACAGTAAGATGAACCGGAATAATTAGTTTCTGGTTATTGGCTGCAAGGGTTCCTTCCCATGTACCCCAGAAATTTACCCATTTTTCTTCTTTGTCGTCAATCACCATCTCGTAGAATATATCCTTGTCTGTAAAACCATAACTCGATGCACCTGCGAGCAAACCTTTAAGGCCTTCCAATACTTCCGCCGGTGAACTCTTGTCCAGGGTATTGTGGGATAATTGGGCAGTATCAGCATAGTGAGACATCCAGGTAGTCCAATCTCCTTCATTATAGGCTTTAATATGAGCTTTTGCCATATCTATTTCCGGTGAAGAAGAGAAGTATCTTGGTTCTGCATTTTTACAACTTATAAAAAATGTAGTTGCCAGGCATATCAAAAGAATTTTTTTCATTTTATTAATTTTTAATGGTTAGAGAAAAGTAAAAACCCCAGTAGTTGATCTCAACTATTGGGGTGATATTAGTTATTTTTATTCCGATGGACTATAAGCCATATCGGGTCTCATACGTCCTGAAAATACTTCAAATTTCAATAAGTGACTTCTTAGTTCACCATATAATTTGGGCCATTCATCACCCAAAAGTTCATTATTGGCGGCTACTTTCCCACTATAGTCAGCAGCATTCTTTGCAGCCGCTGCTACCATATAAAATTCACCTCTGGTACCAAAACCACTTTTGTAAACCCTGTAATAGAATTTTGAACCTTTACTGGCAAATAAATTTGTGATGGCTTCCATAGTCTTTTTTACTACGGCCCGGTTTGAGGGCGTAATATGGAAGTAGAAGAATTTGCGATAATCTTCTCCTTCAGGTGTTTGAGTGATGCCCTCCGGCATATAAGAAAGTGACTTGTCTAAATGTATGACATAATCCTGTTCAACATCATAACATTCATCCATTCGGTTAAATATATTGGAAAAGGTTTGTGGTCCCATTTTTTCCCTAAGTGTTGCGAAAATAGGCTTGTCAATCTCTGCCATATTTGCGATAGGTGATACCCATAAATAGCGGTCATCTTCCGTATTGGTAACGATGGTACTAATTTCCTGAATGTTATGTTTTTTCAGATTATCTGTAAGTTCTTTACAAATAGATTCATAGTCACCTACCTTAGAGGGTTTAACTACATCTTCATGCACCCAATAAGCCTGGGTATTACTCTCTTCCTGGGCCAAAGCTATGGCCCCGGTAAGAACTAGCAAAAATAAACTTGTTAATCCTGTCTTTAATCTTCTCATTGTTAATTCAATTTTGGTTAAACTTATTAGTATATATAATTCAAATTATTCAAGTACTGGTGATTTTAGACTATAACCCAGTTGTTGTAAAAGGTCGAGTTCGTTATAATACACGTCCTCCTTATACAATTTTCCTTCTTTTGTGAAATAAAGGTGGGAAAGTCCCTGAATCTTTATTTTTTTACCTGTAGCGGGCATTTCACCAAATACTCCTGTATTACTGCCAGTACACTCCCAATTCATAAAAATGTTATTGCCTTCAATATATGCGTCAGTATATTGAATTTTTAGGTCAGGAAAACCAGTGAAAAATACATTCATATGAGCCGCCATTTCATTTTCACTCTTGGCAACATTAATGCCGTTAAGCATTCTCACAAAGTTCTTGTCGACCAATTTATTCAGTTTGGAGACATTTTGGTCATTCCAGCACGAATCAATAAATACATTTAAATTATTGGTAAGTGTATCTTTCATAGACAATTCTGCACTTTTGTTTTCTGTTTTGCATGCTGTAATTACAACTGATAAAATGAAAAAATAAATGACAGATTTGGACATGATTTTACACACAGATTACCCAAAAAGCGTTTATTATGCCAATTGGATATACTAAAGAAGGAATATACCGGCATAAATAAAAGTCGGTAGGGACGAACGGGCCTATTTACTGTCCGAATGGCTATTTTCATTTAACGAAGCAATTATTATGTTAAAATTTGTATATTTAAAAATTATGGGTCCCCATCGATTATTTAAAAACTATCATGGTAAGCCGATTTTTTAAGGTTTTCGTTTTCTCCATATGCTCATTTTTGAGTCCTGAACTCCTCCAATCCCAGATTATAGACTTTGCCAGTGAAAATTCCTACAAGAAAGTATTTGTAGATACCGATAATTTTGGAATTTCTTACCTGGACATCCTCGAGAGGTCTTACCCTCTGAGTAAAATAGATACAATTCAATTCAATATTCTTAATGACCTTGCTTATTATTGGCATACAAGAAATTTGACAAAGGCCTTAAACTTTACAAAAGAAGGCTTGCAATTAACCCGTGAAAAAAAAGATACCCTATGGGAAGGCAGGTTTCAAATTACTGAGGGTGCAATTCTTTTAAGGATGGAAAAACTGGATAGCGCAAGATTTGTTTTAGAATCTGCTATGAAAAAAGTTTTAAAGAAAGACTTGCCATTGGTCTATACTCAGCTGGGTTATGTTTCTGAAAGACAGGGAAAGCTGGATAAAGCTGCTGATATTGCCATGGAAACCTTGTTCTTAGGCCAGGAATTAAATGATAAACGGGCAATGGCTATTGCTTTTAGTGATTTGAGTAATTTATTTTGGAAACAATCACGCTTTGAAAAGGCATTGGAATATGGTTTAAAGGCCTTGGTTCTTTTTGAAGAAAGAGGGATAAGTGACCTGGATTATGATTTCACACTCTATGTAGTCGGGAATTGTTACCTGGCTCTCAATAAGCATGAAGAAGCACTTAATTATTATGAACATTCTATAGCGATTGGCGAACGATATGGTTTTTTTAATAATCTGTGCGACGTCTATATTTCTATGGTATATCTAAAGGCCTATCTTAACGATTTTGATGCGGCAGTTATCGCAGGCCATAATGCCATTAAATATGGCGAATTACTGGATAATAACTTTATGTTAATGCGTTCCTGGTTATCTATAGGTACTTCGCAAAACTTGCAGGGAAAATACATTTCCGCAATTGAGAGCCTTGAAAGAAGTATTGACATTGCTACTGATGATTTTGAAGATGACTTTTATCTTAGTCAGGCCTATGAAGAATTGGGTAAGGCTTATGCAGGCAATCATAATTACAGAGAAGCATATCAGGCCTATGCTGAGTATGATAAGCTTGAAAAAGAAATATTTACTACCGAAGCAGATCAGCATATTTCTTTATTACTTACCGAGTTTGATGTAGCTCAAAAAGAGAGTACCATCATGGTTCAGGAAAATCAAATTAAAAAGCAAAGATCCAGGCAAACACTAATGATTCTTATTGGAGGCATGCTGCTCATGATTTTATTACTGTTATATAATACTATTCAAACCAATAAGAAGAAAAACAGACTGTTGAAAAAGCAGAATGACGAGAAGGAATTTTTACTGAAAGAAATACACCATCGTGTAAAGAACAATTTGGAAATTGTTTCCAGTTTATTATCACTGCAATCGGAACAGGTGGTAGATTCAAAGGTTGCTGACGCAATGCAGAAAAGTCAGCATAGGGTTCATAGTATGAGTATGATTCACCAAAAGCTCTATCAGGGTAAAAGTTTTTCATCCATAGAAATGAAGGAATATTTCATGAATCTGGGGACTTATATTGTGGATATTTTCGGGGCTTCTGACAGAGTGCAAATTAAATGTGATATGAATGAACTACAGTTGGATGTGGATACTGCCATTCCAATAGGTTTAATAGTAAATGAGCTACTTACCAATTCTTTAAAATATGCCTTTCCGGAAAATCGTAAAGGACTTATAAAAATTAGTCTTATAGAATACGGGAATCAGCTGCATCTCGATGTGTCGGACAATGGCGTAGGCAAAAACCATTATGAAAATATTGAGGGTACAGGCTTTGGAACCCAATTAATAGATTTACTCACCAGACAATTAGAAGGTAATATGTCTTTAAGTATTAAGAAGGGCACAGCAGTTTCTTTTGAATTTCAAAACCATAAAGCAGCTTAAATATGGATAAAGCAATTAGAATTTTAATTGTGGAAGATGATATGATCATCGCAGCGAATATTTCATTGCAATTAACAAAGTTGGGTTACGATGTCATTGGAATTGTATCCAGGGGTGAAGACGCTATTAGTAGTGCAAACCAGAATAGACCTGATATCATTTTGATGGACGTAAACCTTAGAGGTGCAATTGATGGAATAGATGCAGCTATTGCTATTCATTTGCAAAATGAAATACCCATAATATACTTAACTGCTAATAATGATGACAGCACTTTTTCCAAAGCAAAAGAAACGCAACCTTACGCTTTTATCTCCAAACCATTTAACAAATTAAATCTTCAGCGCACAATTGCATTGGTTGTTGAGAAAATAAAGGATAAAGGCGGTTTAAAACAATTCCAAACTGAAATTAATTTGCAGGTATTGCCAGATCGAATTTTTATTAGGTATAATGGGAGAATGGTAAAAATATTATTAGACCAAATTCTTTATATCGAGGCAGAACGGAATTACTGTAATATCATTACTACACAAGGCAAATACCTGGTAGTAAGTACTTTAAAAACAATTGAAAATGAGCTAAAGGCCAGCTGTTTTATAAGAGTCCACAGGTCATTTATCGTCAATATTTGTAAATTGGATGTTATAGCCGACAGTCATCTCGAGATAGACCGAAAGGTCATTCCAATTAGTAAATCGTATAAGGAATTTTTACTAGGTAGAGTGCATACCATTTAACTGTGTAAAACCTGTCTTCTACTTTTAATTTAACTATTCAGGTATTTTGTTCGCTTGTTTATTTATTGCTTCTGCTATAGCGTTCCCGCCACAAGCACCCCTTTTTTTTAATTCCTCAATTATTTTGGAATGATCTTGTTCACGTCCTTGTGATAGCTTATAAGACGCCTGTATTTCCTTTATTTCAATTTCAAAGCCTACAACACCTTTTACTTGTCTAAGGGTATTCTTCGACAAATTATTCAGAGAGATTGGATTTTCTGATTGCCGTTCATGTTTGTCTACCAGTTTATTTAAGGAAGCCATAAGTGCTTGCTCATCCTGTATTTTTAATTTCCCATAGATATGCACGGCAATATAGTTCCAGGTTGGGACTTCTTCCTCTTTGTACCAGGACGAAGAAACATAACTGTGAGGACCGTTAAAAATACAAAGCACTTCATTGCCTTCGTCAAAAAATTTCCATTGAGGATTTGCTTTAGCAATATGCCCGCAAAGGATATCCTTTCCATTACTATCCTTTTCTAATTCTAAAGGTATATGAGTTGCCCAGGGTTTACCTTCAAAATGATTTATTAAAATACCAAAAGAATTATTTATAATGAATTCTTTAACCTCTTTAAGGTTTTCATTTTGATAATGCTGTGGTATATACATGGTTTTGTGCTAATTTTCCTGGTCGTAAGTGAAGCTAAATTACAATTAGTCATTCTAAAACTACAGTTCAGTAGATCTTTTTTATTAGATCAGCTTTTTTGGG
>CBDUGN010000179.1:0-6690 GCA_965366915.1 uncultured Eudoraea sp.
TCTTCCCACAGGGAGGAAAACATCAATAACCCTAAGAATTTTGATGGACTCATAAGGTCTTTAAATAAAATAGCTGAAAAATATCAATACCCCGTCATTGTGTCAACGCATCCCAGAACGCGTAATATGTTAAATGACAAAAACGTTAAAACTCATGACCTGGTCAGGTTTTTAAAGCCCTTGGGGTTTTCTGACTACAACGCACTGCAATACCATTCCTTTGCCGTACTTTCTGATAGCGGCACCATTTCTGAGGAATCTTCTATTTTAAATTTTAGGGCGCTAAACATTCGGGAAGCGCATGAAAGACCTGAGGCCATGGAAGAAGCTTCCGTTATGATGGTAGGGCTTAATCCGGAACGTATTCTACAGGCATTATCTGTACTGGAAAAACAAAAGAGAAATCCTGAAAGAAATTTCAGATACGTTGCAGATTATTCAATGCCGAATGTGAGCGAAAAAGTAGTTCGAATTATTTTATCCTACACCGACTATATAAATAGGGTGGTTTGGTCTAAACACTAAGTTTATGAAAATTCTCTTTTTAGGGCTGGGTTTTGCCAATATGAATAAATCAACAAATCTGTTTACAGAACTTGTAACAGAGTTTCACAATAATGGGCATCATATAGATGTTGTAGCACCTGAACTAGAAGGTACCGGCAGCGGAAGGCAATTAGAAGCTGGCATAAACGTAATTAGGGTTCCTACAATGAAATTATTTAATGTTGGTCTTATTCAGAAGGGTCTAGCCAACTTGCTACTACCCTATCAGTTTAAAAAGGCACTGAAAAAAAGTGGTTTAGACCTTGCCTACGACTTGGTAATAATGCCTACTCCACCAATTACGCTAGTGGTCCTTACTGCCTGGTTCAAAAGAAAATACAACTCACAAATCTATGTTATGTTGCGAGATATTTTTCCGCAAAACGCCGTAGATCTTAAAATGATGTCGAAAAGCAGTATCATCTATTCATATTTTCGGAGGAAGGAGAAAAAAATGTACCGCATCGCTGATGCCATAGGATGTATGTCTCAGGGAAATATAGATTATGTATTACAACATAATCCATGGATAGAAAAGAAAAAATTACATATCCTTCCAAATTCCAGAAACCTGAAGAAGTTGTTGAGTGATAATGAAATAAACTCCATTAAAAAGAAATATAATTTAATGGATAAGTTTATTGTTTTTTTTGGAGGAAATATTGGAAGGCCTCAAAAGATAGA
The DNA here is from genome assembly GCA_965366915.1 of uncultured Eudoraea sp. Taxonomy (GTDB): domain Bacteria; phylum Bacteroidota; class Bacteroidia; order Flavobacteriales; family Flavobacteriaceae; genus Eudoraea. Next base: position 1,231 of record CBDUGN010000179.1, read on the forward strand.
AAATATTGTGGCGCTTGCAAAATCTTGTGCAAATATAGAAAACCTATGTTTTTTCATTGTAGGTGAAGGGAATGAAAGTCAGAAATTAAGAGATTTGGTACATAATGAGAAATTAGAAAATTTCCAAATCCATGGTAAGGTAACAAGTGAGGACTATCACAGAATTTTACAAGCCGCTGATGTTGGACTTATTTCCTTGAGTGAAGATTTTACAATTCCCAATATCCCTTCAAAAACCTTGTCATATTTCAATGCTAAAAAACCAATTTTAGCTTCAATTGATACAAATACAGATTACGGAACTATACTGGAGATCAGTGGTGCAGGTATTTGGCGTGAAGCCGGTAAGACAGAGGAATTAAAAGAAGCTTTGTTATATCTTATGGAAGATGATGAACGTAGAATTAAAATGGGACAAAATGGATATGAGTATATGAAAAACAATTTAACCGCAAACCAGGCATATCATACACTGGTGAAAAACCTTCTTAAATAACATAGAATATCCTTACAGGGACTGGCTTGGTTTGTTATATCTCTTGTGCTAATAAACTTAACACCCATAATCCTTTTTTGTCAGGGCTATATTCTAAAAAGATTGAGTTCTTCAGAATGGAACTAACTATTTATAAAAACAACTAATTAACTGTAATAGTTCTGATCATTTTGATGAGTACTTATAAAATTAGCCCCTTACTCACTTTTTTAAAAGAACCATACTATTAAATGAATTAAAATAGATAAGTAATTTGGCTTTGCTTTTACAAAGGGATTCTAAGGATTTCTATAATTAAATGAAAAATGGCCGTATTTTTATAAACGAATTAAATGCAATCTTAGATTCTATAAGTAACTTCCTCTATTTCTTATTTAAACATGATTTACACAAAATATATAAAAAGACCTTTAGATCTAATTTTTTCCCTTTCAGGTTTCATTGTACTTTCTCCCCTATTTGTTATTATATACATACTACTTTATAATCATACCAATAAAAATCCGATTTTTTATCAGAGAAGACCGGGTAAGGATGAAAAAATTTTTTCCATAATGAAATTCAAAACCATGACGGAAGAAAAGGATGCTAATGGTGATTACCTTCCTGACGAAGAAAGACTAACTAAATTAGGTAACTTCTTAAGAAAGACATCATTAGACGAAATTCCGCAGCTGTTAAATGTTATTAAGGGGGAAATGAGTTTGGTTGGGCCAAGACCATTAAGGGTACGATATCTTCCGTTTTACAGCGAAATAGAGAAAATAAGGCATACTGTATTGCCGGGTGTCACCGGACTTGCCCAGGTTTCTGGCAGAAATAGTTTAACGTGGGACCAAAAATTAGCATATGATGTGGAATACGTGGAGAATATCTCATTTATATTAGATTTAAAAATATTATTGAAGACCTTCTATAAAGTAATTGGGGCTTCTTCAAAAGAAATTATTCTTGACGTTGAAATGGATGCCCTGGATACATATAGAACAAAAAATAAATCCTAAAATTGGAAGGTAAATCAATTACTTCAACACCTAAATCTTTGGTACAAAAAATAACTTCAGATTTCGCGATATATAGAGATGATGTATTTCCTTTTCTTGGAGGTGGAAATAAAGCACGTAAAATGATGGCTCTATATAAATATTTGAATACTAATAATGTTAATGCAATAGTTACAACTGGTGGAGTTCAATCTAATCACTGCAGGGCCGTAGCTCTATATTGTAAGAAATACAACCTTAAATGTACATTGGTAGTCCATGGAGATAAAAAACGTTTTTATGATGAATCAGGAAACGCAAAAATAATTAGGGAAACAAATGCAAAAGTAATTTTTTCCGAAGTTGATATGATCTCTGATACCATGGATAATGCGATGAATGAATACGCCAAATCAGGATGCAATCCCTTTTATTTGGAAGGCGGTGGGCATACTCTTCAGGGTGGAGGGATCTATATAGACGCCGTTGAAGAGATAATTAACACCGACTTTATTCCCGATTATATTTTTGTAGCCTCTGGTTCTGGCACCACCCAAGCTGGAATTCTGGCCGGGATAACCAAATTTGATTTAAACACTAAAGTCTATGGTATTTCTGTAGGCCGCCTAAGAGCAAAAGCAGAAGAAAAAGTGCAATCATTTTACAATGAGCTATGTGAAAAAAATAACATTATTTGTGATGTGCCAGACATTATTGTAGATGACACCTTCTTATGTGGGGGATATGAAAAATACAATTCAGCTATCGATAAAATTGCCATAGATTCATTAATGAACTATGGATTTGCACTGGATAAAACCTATACCGCAAAGGCATATTTCGGGATGCAGAAAATAGTTAGTGAAAACAAACTATCTGGTAAGATCTTATTTTGGAATACTGGTGGAATGTATAATTTTTTATCGAAATGATAAGGATCATAAGCAATAATCCCGAATGGAGTTCATGGCTTAATTCAATGGACAATTTTGATTTCTATCATACGTTTGAATATCATATAAGCCTAAGCAATAATACCGATACCCCCATTATGATTGCCTATGATGATGGTCATTGTAAAATTGGCATTCCATTTATAAAACGTACAATTAATTCAAAATACTATGATCTAACATCTGTACATGGATATGTAGGTCCGGTCTCTTATAATATTGACGATTCATTTGATAATAAAATATTTAAAAAAGAATTAGATAAACTTTTAAAATCAGAAAACATAGTTTCCGTATTTTCAAAACTAAACCCGTTTATAACTCATCAGGAATTAATTATAAAAAATGTAGGAAGTACAGCAGTGAGTGGGCCTTTGGCTTATTTTGATCAGTCTATGGATGATACAAGTCAAACGGAATATTACAATAGAAATACACGGCAAAAAATTAATCAATTAAAGAAGATTTGTACTGTTAAGACTGTTAATTCTGATATTGACATATCTAAATTCAAAATAAGTTATTATGAAAGTTTAGATAGATTAAAGGCAAAAGAACTATTTTACTTTACTGATGATTATTTTAAAACATTATTTAACTCCAATATGTTTGAATCTAAAATATTTCTAGCTATTCATAACGAGACAAAAGAAATAATGGCGGGTGCCCTTTGTATTAAAAGTCAAAATATTGTTCATATAGAATTGGCCTTTACAAATTATAATTATTATCAAAAAAGCCCTCTTAGAATTATTTTTGATTATACCAGAAAGTATTATAAAAATGAAGAAATAAAGTATTTGAATCTTGGAGGTGGTACTGGTGGCATTGAGGGATCACTCATGAAATTCAAACTGTCATTTAGCAAAAGCATAAAATATTTTAAAGTTTGGAAATACGTTGTTAGTGAACATATATATAAGGGATTAATCACCCCTGAGCAAAATTTAACAGACAATGGATATTTCCCCAAATACAGAGTATAAACTTTTAAATTATGGCGATAACTAATATGAATATATTATTCACATGCGCCGGTCGCAGGAATTATCTAATAAACTATTTCAAGAAGGCACTAGGCACTACAGGGAAGGTAATTGCCATTGATAGTGACCTATCTGCTCCTGCTTTGGTAGATGCTGATATTGCATTAAAAGTCCCCTCCATTCATTCTAAAAATTATATATCAACATTAGAAAAAATCATAAAGAAGTATTCCGTAAATGCCCTTATTTCCCTGAACGACATTGAACTTCCTTTTTTAGCCGCCAATAAAACGCGCTTAGAAAATCTTGGCACAAAAATTATTATCTCAGATACTGATACTATTAACACCTGTTTTGATAAATGGGAAACATTTAAGTTTTTTAATAGAATAGGAGTTCATACACCCAAGACTTATTTGGATGTAAATTTGGCCTTAGAAGCTATCAATAAGAAAGAAATTTCGTTCCCCTTAGTTGTTAAACCTAGATGGGGTAGTGCTTCTATAGCAATAGATATTGTAGAATCGGAAGAAGAATTACTTTTGGTTTACAAATTACAGCATATGAAAATCATGAGATCCATTTTAAAAGAAGTAAGCACTTCCACAGAAGAACAGTGTATTATTATTCAGGAAAAAATTAATGGAGAAGAGTATGGGGTAGATATCCTAAATGATTTTAACGGTACGTATTACGATTCGTTCATTCGTAAAAAGTTAAGTATGCGATGCGGGGAAACAGATAAGGCAATTTCTGTTATTAATACAACATATTCTGATATTGCCAAAAAGATCAGTAATCACACAAGACATATTGGCAATATGGATTGTGATTTTTTTGTATCTAAAAATAAAATTTACTTTTTGGAAATGAATCCGAGATTCGGAGGTGGATATCCATTCTCTCATGAAGCAGGAATTAATATTCCTGGTATTTATATCGATTGGTTAAGACAAATAAGTGACGTTTCTAAGCATAATAACTATAAAGAGGATCTAGCTTTTTCTAAATATGATAATTTAATGCCCATTCCTAAATCGTGCCTTTAATTTTAAAAATTAAGAACTCATAGCATGAATTTATTAGCTTCATTTAGAGAAAAATATTTTTGGACAGTTGATGCTCTAAAAGGACGTAAAATTAAAAACCACATAAATGAAATATCTTTTATAAATAATAATTACTACAGTAAAAAAGCACAAGAAGAAATAGCAAAAAACATAGATAATTTAGTTAAGCATGCTATTCAAACCACTTCTTTTTATAAAAATATTGCCGGGAATAACGGCTTACAAAATTTTCCTGTAATCAATAAAAACGTTGTGCGATCAAATTATGAAGAATTTAAATCTTCGTTATTTCATAATAAAAATAGTACAGCAGTCTTCACAGGAGGATCAACAGGTGCACCACTTAAACTTCTCCACAACTATAATAAACGAGTAAGACATATTGCAGATAATCTATTTTACGCTAATCAGGGAGGTTATAAATTAGGTGGTAGACTATATCTTATTCGCGCCTGGCATAAAAAGAATACTAAGACCAGAGCTCTTTATTGGAAGAAGAATATAATTCCATATGCAATTTTAGAGTATGGGGATAAAGATATGGAAAACTTCCTTTCTCAATTAAAGCGCGATAGGTCTAAAAAGCATATTGTGTGTTTTGCCTCTATGTGCGAAATACTGGTAAATTATTTAGATTCCATAAAGGCACTTCCACTTGAAGATCTTAACATTGAGTCTATTATCACAGATGGAGACTCTTTAAGTGAAAAAACTAAATTAAAAATGGAATATTACTTTCAAACCCCTACAGTTGCGAGATACGGCAACATGGAATGCGGTATTATGGGACAACAAAGTCTAAAAGGGGGATTAAGTTACTCCTTGAATTGGGCAAGTTATCACTTTGAAGTTTTAAAATTAAAAGAAGATACTAGATTTAGGTCCTATTCAGTACAATCTATTTCAGAAGAAATAGGATATAAAAGTCCAGATTCTTTTACTAAATACTTTAAGAAAAGAACCGGTTTATTG
>CBDUGN010000180.1:0-6690 GCA_965366915.1 uncultured Eudoraea sp.
TGGATTAACAAGTCTAAATATATCTATTTATAATAGATTTTTTCAAAATATAGTTATATAAACCAAAAAAATCAATTTTTTACTGATTCCTTCTGAAAAAATTAACGGAACTATTAAGTACTTCTGCTTTTAAAATTGTAGATTTGTTTAACGATTATGTATAAATAATGAACAATGTAAAAAAATCTTTTAGTATCCGGGATTTGGAAAACCTGTCCGGTATAAAAGCGCATACAATTCGAATCTGGGAAAAAAGATACGAGCTATTGTCACCTGAGAGAACCAGCACGAACATTAGGACGTACAGTCTGTCTAGTCTTCAGAAATTACTGAATATCACCCTTCTCTATAATAATGGATACAAAATATCCAAGATTGCAAAACTTCAGGAGACAGATATTCCACTTGTCGTGAGAGAGATCGTTGCCAAAAGCAGCACTAAAAATCATGCAATTAATGCCTTCAAACTGTCCATGATTAACTTTGACCTCTCTTTATTCCAAAATACCTATAACAGCTTGCTTGCGGAAAAATCTTTTCGGGAAATCTTTTGGGAGTACTTCATTCCTTTGTTAAATGAGCTTGGGTTGCTCTGGCAGACAGATACAATTAGCCCGGCGCATGAGCATTTTATTACCAATTTGATTAAACAGAAGATATACACGAGTACCGAAAAATTGCAATTGATGGAGCCAACCAATAATGAAAAGGTATTCGTTCTTTTTCTACCTGAAAACGAAATTCATGAAATTGGACTGTTATTTATTAATTATGAAATACTTCTGCACGGTTACAAAACAATTTATTTGGGGCAGACAATGCCTTTGGAAAACCTTATAGACCTGGAGAGCTATTACACTAATATACATTATGTGTCCTACTTCACTGTTGTACCAAATAAAGACAGATTGGGGAAATATATTGATGATTTTACAGAAATTGTAAAAAACAGCAATTCTAAATTATGGATTTTAGGTAGGCAAATTCGTCATATAAATAAAGAAAAACTTCCGTCGCACATTCGTACCTTTGAATCTGTTGAACAATTGTCTAAAGCATTATAAATTTCCATTAACTGTTATACCATGAATAGCAACAAAAAAAAAGTTGTAATCATTGGATCTGGGTTTTCCTCACTCTCGGCCTCCTGCTATCTTGCCAAAAAAGGCTTTGATGTAAGTCTTTTTGAAAAGAACGATACTGTGGGTGGAAGGGCCCGGCAACTTTCTAAAGATGGATTTACCTTTGATATTGGTCCAAGTTGGTACTGGATGCCTGATATTTTTGATCGCTTCTTTGCTGATTTTGGAAAAAAAACCTCAGACTATTACCAATTGGATAAATTAAGTCCAGCTTATAAAATTTTCTTTGATGATGATATTATCACAATTGGGGACAGTATGGATAAAATTTGTGAGGAATTTGAACGAATTGAAAAAGGCAGTTCTAAACATCTTAAAAAATTTATAGCCAAGGCCCAAAGAAATTATGATATTGCCATTAACGAAATTGTCTATCGCCCCGGGTTATCTCCTTTGGAGTTGGTAACCAAGGATACTGTAATAAGAGTAGACCAATTCTTTAAAACGATAAGCCAGGAGGTTCGAAAAAAATTTAAAAACCCGAAACTCATTTCCACATTGGAATTTCCGGTGTTATTTCTTGGAGCGAAACCCAATAAAACCCCAGCCTTTTATAGTTTTATGAACTTTGCCGATTTTGGACTCGGCACATGGCATCCCAAAGGTGGAATGTACCAGATAATCATTGCAATGAAAAGTTTGGCTCAGGAATTGGGTGTTACCATTCATACAGAAAGTGCCGTAGATAAAATCCTTGTTAAGGACGGTAAGGCTACCGGGATTAGGGTAAATTCTGAGAAAATAGATGCCGACATGGTATTAAGTGGAGCCGATTATCATCATACAGAAACCCTGTTGGATAAAGAATATAGGCAATATTCCGAAAAATATTGGCAAAGAAAAACCTTTGCTCCTTCCTCCTTGCTCTTCTTTATTGGCTTTGACAAAAAATTAGATAATATTCTACATCATAATCTATTTTTTGATACCGATTTCGGCGAGCACGCCACTGAGATTTATGATAAACCAAAATGGCCATCCAGGCCTTTGTTTTATGCAAACTTCCCTTCAGTCACGGACAAAAGCATGGCACCGGCTAATAATGAAACCGGTTTTTTCCTGATTCCAATAGCCCCGGGATTAGAAGATACACCAGAACTCAGGGACCAATACTTTGATATAATCTTAAAAAGATTCCAGGAACGCACCGGGCAGAGTGTTGAAAATAATATTATATTTAAAAAATCTTTTTGTGTCAACGACTTTAAAGAACAGTACAACTCATATAAGGGAAATGCTTATGGTATGGCAAATACATTATCGCAAACAGCTTTTATGAGACCCGGATTGAAGAGTAAAAAAATTAATAATTTATTTTTCACCGGCCAATTAACGGTACCCGGGCCAGGAGTTCCTCCTTCTTTAATTTCAGGAAAATTAGTTTCTGAATTAATGGAGAAAAAATTTAATTGATAGTAAATGAAAGCAATTTTCGATCAAATTTCCTTTGAATGTAGCAAAAATGTGACCCAATCTTACAGCACATCGTTTTCACTCGCTACAAAAATGTTATCTTCCTCCATAAGGAGTGATATATACAACATATATGGTTTTGTTCGATGTGCGGACGAAATAGTCGACGCCTTTCACGATTATGATAAAGAGACCTTATTCAATAATTTTGAAGAGGATCTTGAGAGGAGCCTGGTAGATAAGATAAGTCTTAATCCTATATTAAACGCCTTTCAACATACGTACCATAAATACAAAATTCCGCGTCATTTGGTTAATTCATTTATGAAAAGTATGAGAATGGATCTGAACAAGAGTGTCTACAGTACAGAAGCAGAATTTAAAGAATACATTTACGGATCTGCAGATGTAGTTGGTTTAATGTGTCTTCGTGTTTTTGTTAATGGGAATGATGAACGATATGAATCCTTAAAAGATTCCGCTATGGCTTTAGGGTCTGCGTTTCAAAAGGTGAATTTTCTACGGGACCTTAAGGCAGATTATGAGCATTTAAACCGTTCCTATTTTCCAAATACGAACCTCCTGGAGTTGGATGAAGCGTCTAAACTGAGAATTGTTGAAGAAATAAAAGCAGATTTTAAAAGGGGATATGAAGGAATAGTTCAGCTTCCAAACGAAGCAAAATTTGGTGTTTATACTGCCTATAAATATTACTATAAATTGCTTCGTAAATTGCAAAAAACACCGTCGATGGAAATTAAAAATGCCCGAATACGGGTACCTAACTATCAAAAATTCGGACTTCTTGCAAAGTCCTATGTAAATTATAAACTGAACTTATATTAACATGAAAACTGTAATCTGGATCTTAATTTTCCTTGGTACATTTAGTTTTATGGAGTTTATGGCTTGGTTTACTCACAAGTACATAATGCATGGTTTCTTATGGAGCCTGCACAAAGATCATCATAAAAAAGATCACGGTTCGTGGTTTGAACGCAATGATGCATTCTTTATTTTTTATGCCGTTGTTAGCATGACATTTTTTTACCTGGCTTCCTACACTTCCTTTTGGTACGGTTGGCCATTGGGCTTTGGAATTATGGCTTATGGAGCAACTTACTTCATGGTTCACGACATTTTTATTCACCAAAGATTTAAAATGTTTAGAAATGCCAATAATTGGTATGCAAGGGGTGTACGGAGGGCGCATAAAATGCACCATAAGCATATAGGCAAAGAAGAGGGGGAGTGTTTTGGTATGTTGATCGTTCCTTTTAAGTATTTTAAGAAATAATTAGTTTCATATACTTAATTTGAGATGATCTGATCTGCAAAAGTATTTCAGAAGTGCTATAATTATTTCAACAGTCCATCCAATAAATTATGTACGCTTTCAGCATTCCAATCAGCAGAACCTGTCTCTGCTACAACAATATTGCCCTCTTTATCAATTATAAATGTCGTGGGTAAAGCCCCCGAATAAAGGGATTTTGGTGTAAATCCGGATTCGAAATAAACTGGCATACTATAATTTTTCTTCATTATGAAGTTAGACACCCTTTCTTCTTTATCCCTTGCAATAAACAAAAATGTAACCTTCTCTCCGTACACGTCATATAGTAGTTGCAAATCCGGCATTTCCGCAACACATGGCGGACACCAGGACGCCCAGAAATTTATAAATATAACCTCCCCCTTGTAATCTAAAAGATTTACCTTATTACCTTTTGCATCCACCAATTTAAAATCATAATCCTCCAGAACCTGCCGGGTTCTCTCTGCAACAGGTACAGGATTGTGAGATATTAACCTGTTAAGGTATACTTTGGCATGAAAACCTATCGGCGTAAAAAAATAAAGCGCCAACAATAAAATAATAGCAATATTAATTAGTTGTGTCCTTTTTATTTTCACTTCTATTCTGTTAGTTCATTTAAGAGGTTGTAGATTTTTTTGTTATCCCAATCGGCTATTCCTTCTTGTTTTACCCTAATATAGCCTTTTTTATCAATTATATATGATGAAGGCGGCTCAAGAAGAGTCAGGGGAGTCCTCTCTCCAATAATTAGATAGGTTACCGGGAAAGTAAATTTATTTTCCTTCATGAATTCTTCTACCGGAAGCCTTTCCTCATCTGTTATTATATAGAAATCGACCTTATTCTTATATTTATCATATAAATTCTGTATACTTTTAAGTTCTGCCGCACAGGGCAATCGCCATGAAGCCCAGAAATTTATAAAAACCACATTCCCTTTGGATTTTTCAAAATTGAAAAACTCCCAATTCGCATTTTTTAACTTCCAGTTATAATCTTCTATTTGTTGTAGTTCACCAACTTCAATTACCTTCGGGCGAAATGAAAATATTTGATTCAATAAAATTTTACCATAATACCCCAATGGAGTAACAAAAAAAGAAAGCACAAAAGCCATGAATAGTATATTGAGTACGGTCTTCTTATTTATTTTCATTTAATATGGTTTATCAAAACTAAATAACTCCCGAGGAATATCGGGAGTTATATTATTTGATTTCAGATGTAAATTATGCCGCATTTTCTTTCTTTATTACATTTAGAGCAGAACCTTCGTGAAACCATTCAATCTGTTGAAGATTATAAGTGTGTTTAGCTTCGATCAGATCCTTTGTTCCATCCGCATGAACAGCCTCAATAGTCAAAGGTTTGTCAGGAGCAAATTCCTTAATATCTATAAAGTTGAAAGTGTCATCTTCCTGGATAAGGTCATAGTCACTTTCCCGAGCAAAGGTTAAGGCTAACATCCCTTGTTTTTTAAGATTGGTTTCATGTATACGCGCAAAAGACTTTACAAGGACCGCAGCTACTCCTAAATGTCTTGGTTGCATAGCAGCATGTTCACGCGAAGATCCTTCACCATAATTGTGATCACCAACTACAATGGTCTTAATACCCCTGGCTTTATACGCTCTCTGCGTATCCGGTACACCGCCATATTCTCCACTTAATTGGTTTTTTACAAAATTGGTTTTTTTATTAAAGGCATTTACAGCGCCTATCAATGTATTATTGGCAATATTATCAAGATGCCCCCTGTATCTGAGCCATGGACCGGCCATAGAAATATGGTCCGTTGTACATTTACCAAATGCTTTAATAAGAAGCTTCATGCTTTGAAGACTATCCGCAGAAATAGGTTCAAAAGGCTCTAAAACCTGCAGCCTTTCAGAATCTTTCGCTACGACAACTTCTACCCCACTGCCATCTTCATCGGGTGCCAGGTAACCTGCATCCTCCACCTCAAAACCTTTCGGGGGTAATTCAATTCCCGCGGGTTCCTGTAATTTAACTTCTTTTCCATCTTCACTTAGTAGTGTATCGTTCATAGGGTCAAAATCTAACCTTCCGGAAAGTGCAATGGCAGCTACCATTTCGGGAGAACCTACAAAGGCATGTGTGTTTGGATTACCGTCGGCTCGTTTAGAAAAATTTCGGTTAAAAGAATGTACAATAGTATTTTTCTCATCCCCTTTGAGATCACTTCTGTCCCATTGTCCAATACAAGGTCCACACGCATTGGTAAATATCGTTGCCCCCAGATTTTCAAATATCTGCAATAATCCGTCACGTTCAGCGGTATATCTTATTTGTTCTGATCCCGGATTTATTCCAAAATCCGATTTGGGTTTTATGTTATTATCCACGGCTTGTTTTGCAATAGATGCCGCCCTTGTTAAATCTTCATAAGAAGAATTGGTACAAGACCCTATAAGCCCCCAGTCTACCTGAATAGGCCAGTCATTTGTCCTGGCTTTGGCACCTAATTCACCAACTGGTGTTGCCAAGTCTGGTGTAAAAGGACCATTTAGGTGTGGTCTCAGATCATCCAGATTTATTTCTATGAGTTCATCAAAGTACTTCTCCGGTTCTGAATAAACTTCCGAATCTGCTGTAAGATACTCTTTCACTTCATTTGCTGCATCGGCAATATCACTTCTGTCTGTTGCACGAAGATATCGTTCCATTGAATCATCATAACCAAATGTTGATGTTGTAGCGCCTATTTCTGCCCCCATATTGCAGATTGTACCTTTACCTGTACAGGAAAGATTCTTTGCGCCTTCTCCAAAATATTCCACAATTGCACCGGTT
>CBDUGN010000181.1:0-6681 GCA_965366915.1 uncultured Eudoraea sp.
CAGTGACCCCCTGCTTGTAAGGCAGGTGCTCTGAACCAACTGAGCTAAGAGCCCCTAAGGGGATGCAAATATAGAATAGTTTTTTGTTACCTAAAACAAAAAATAAGAAAAAATCACAGTACCTCGGCAACCGTAAATGTACTCCCGCCTATATAGATAAAATCATCTTTAACTGCTTTGCTTAACGCTGCTTTATACGCATTCGGTATGGAATCATAGATTGACCCTTTTAAACCGACTTCAGTGGCTTTCTTCTCTAGAATTTCCACATCTAAACCTCTCGGAATATCGGGTCTGGCAAAATAATAGATGGCATCTTTCGGGAATAATGGCAATATCACATCCAGGTTTTTCTCTTTTACAAAACCGAGAACAATATGTAAGGTTTTAAATTCCTGCAGTTTTACCTGTTCCAGCACCAAAGTAAGGCCCTCACTGTTATGAGCCGTATCACACATGACTTTTGGGTTTTCCTGCAGGATCTGCCACCTCCCCAGCAGTCCGGTATTCTCAACCACATTCATAAGACCTTTTCTTATATGCTCCTGACTTATCGAAAACCCCTTAAGCAAGTTAATAATGGCAAGCACCCCTTTAATATTCCTTTTTTGATAACTGCCGAAAAGAGAGGTTTTATACTCCTTTAGGTCTTCCTTATCAGCATAGACCAGAACTGAATTTCTTTCTTTGGCAATTTCTTCAAAAACAGGGGCAATCTCCTCCTGATACTCACTAATTACCAATGGGACATTAGCTTTTATAATTCCGGCTTTTTCCCTTGATATCAGCTCAATTGTATGACCCAGTAAATCTGTATGATCTAAACCAATATTCGTAATAAGTGAAGCTACAGGAGTAATTATATTCGTGGCATCTAAACGTCCCCCCAGACCTACTTCAATTACCGCTATGGAGACCTTCTTTCTGGAAAAATAATCAAATGCCATTCCAACAGACATTTCAAAAAAAGACAGTTTATTCGTTTCCAGAAATGGTTTATTCTTTTCAATGAATTCTATGACATCAGTATGACTAATAGGTATTCCATTTATTTTAATCCGTTCCCGGAAGTCCTTCATATGAGGAGAAGTATACAGCCCCACTTCATATCCTGCTTCCTGCAATATGGACGCCAGCATGTGGCTGCTGGAACCTTTGCCATTTGTTCCTGCTACATGTATACTTTTAAAATTTAAATGTGGATTTTTTAAGTGGGCAGCCAAAGACAGGCTATTTTGCAATTTACCGTTGTAAGCTATTGGTCCCTTTTCCTGAAACATTGGAAGCTGTGCAAACATCCAATCCAGGGTCTCCTTGTAGGTCATGTATTATTCCCCTAATTTAAAGTTCACTACAACAAAACCTATCTGTTGGTTAGGTGCCTTGGAATCCAGATTCCATTTATGCAAAAATGCCGTTTTCCTTGCAGGCTCCAACAAGCAGGGATCATTATTGGTCGTACCCTTTACTCCCGGAGTGGCATCGATTACCTTACCATTTCTATCTACAGTAATTTTAACAACTACTCTTCCCTCTTCATTACAATCTTGTTGTACTTTACCCTTGCTTACCAAAGAGCGGCCACTTAGGCCATATCCGCCGGTTCCGCTTCCCGATCCGGGACTACCATAATAGCTGGTAGCATAAGGATCTCCATCGGGTTGCCCCTTATCACCTGCTCTGTTATCATCACCCTCACTGCCCTGAACTTCACCATCAGATTTATTTAGGCCTCCCATAAGTTCATCCAGCTTTTTCTTTTTGGCTTCTTTTTCTCTTTGAGCTTTTTCCTCTGCAGCTTTTTGTTCCCTGGCCAATTGTTCGGCTTTCGCCTGCGCTTTCCTCGCAGCTTCTTCGGCCTCTCTCTTGGCAGCCTCCTGTTGTTTAATTCTTATAGATTCTTCGTCTTCCTGAGTAAGTACTTTCTCAGTAGCTTTCTCGGTAAGATCTTCCTCAGCTACTTCTTCAGGTTGAGCTGCAGGTTTTTCTTCAACTACTTCCTCCTCCAGCTCTTCCACTGGCTCTGCAGGTTGGGATTTTATCTTTTTTACCGGCTGCTCCTCTCCCATCCCAAATTCCATCGTCCCAAAATTCACAGTGATCCCATTCTCAATGGGAGGGTCCATATAAGTGAGGCCAATATAAAAAAGTAAAAGGAGGAGTACACTTAACAAAATAGTTGTAAGCGTAAATGATTTTTTCTTGTGTCTCGTGTCTAAAAATGGCATTAATTTGGCCGCACAGCCAGGATCACTTTATAACTATTTCTATTGGCAATATCCATAACGTTAACCGCTTCCTTAATGGCTACGCTTTCTTCTGCCCTTAGAATAATTGTGGGCTTCTCCTGACCCTCAAGTGCTTTTTTTAATTCAATTTCTATGTATTCTCCGTTAATTCTCTCGCTGTTCACAAAATATTCCAGATTCTTATTAATTGTCACTGACACATTTTGAGTATTCGTAGATTTTCCCTTGGCCTTTGGCAAAAGCAGATCCAAAGCATTGGGCGAATTAGCCGTTAGCATAAAGAATATCAGCAACAGAAATACTATGTCGGTCATTGAGGACATACTGAATTCCGGACTGATCTTATTTCTTCCTTTAATTTTCATAGGTCTGTCTTAAACAGGTTCGTTCAGTAAATCGAGAAATTCCACGGCATTTGCTTCCATTTTATGAACTACCTTATCGGTTCTATTGACAAGATGATTGTAGCCCATATAAGCAACAATACCTACAATTAAGCCAGCAACCGTAGTAGTCATGGCAGTGTATATACCAGATGCCAGGGCACCCATCTCTGCCTGACCCCCACTGCTTGCCATTTGATGGAATGCTATAATCATACCAATAACGGTTCCTAAGAACCCAATCATGGGGCCTGCACCAGCAATAGTAGCAAGGACATTTACATTTTTCTCTAATTTATAAACCTCCAGGGTACCTGCATTCTCGATGGCTGTATTAATATCATCGAGGGGTTTACCTATTCTTGATATCCCTTTTTCTGTTAACCTGGCCACGGGTGAATCTGTTTGGGCGCATAATATTTTGGCGGATTCCAGCTTGCCAGTCATAACATGATCACGTATTTGGTTCATGAAATTCTTATCTATTTGCGACGCGGCTTTTATGGCCAGTAAACGTTCAAAATAAATATATAATCCAACCGCCAGCATTACAAAAAGAACAGATATAATAATTATACTGCCTGTCCCCCCATTAAAGATAAGATCTATTACTGAAAGTGTTTTTTCTTCTGAAACCAGTTCCCCAACTTGTGTTTCATCAACAAGATCCTGAAACAATACCATATTTTTCCCTATTAAAAGTTGCCCTTATAACGGTAGATTCTCAATTAAATTATGCGTGTAATACTAAATTTCGCAAAGCTGCAAATGCTACCGCACCGGCAATAAAACCAAGGAATGCCAGCCATGCTATTTTTTTGAAGTACCAGAAAAAATCAATTTTCTCCATTCCCATGGCTACAACGCCGGCTGCAGAACCTATAATTAACATGCTACCACCTGTTCCTGCTGAATAGGCAATAAAATGCCATACAGGATCATCAATTGATATTGAGAACATACCCATACTCGCAGCAACCAAAGGCACGTTGTCTATAACCGCTGAACCTATACCTAATATTAGTATTACTAAATCTGACACAGAACCACTAACCATTTCAGTTCCAAGAAACGGCATAGTAGAATCTAGTGTCCCCGCAAAATGAAATAACATCCCTAAAGATTCAAGAGCAGCTACAGCCAAAAGTATTCCAAGGAAAAAGAGTATACTTGGAAGTTCAATTTTAGAGAGGGAAGAATGCACCGCACTATGATGAGCTCCTTCCTGACTCTCTGCGCCATCCACACTGGAAATACTGAATTTTGCGCTGGTATATATTTCTGCAAACGCGGCTACAACTGCCAGCGAAAGCATCATCCCTACGTAAGGCGGCAAATGGGTAATGGTTTTAAAAAATGGAACGAAAACAATAGAACCTAAACCGAGGTATAACATTGTAGCTCCATAGGGTGATTTTGGCTTTTCCTCTTCCAGTTCCGCTTTAATATTCCCTTTAAAAACCTTGTACCTCAATGCAACAAGAACAGGAATAATCATACAAACTATTGATGGTAATAGTACATGTTTAATAAGTTCAAACGCGGTTACCTTATTCCCAATCCAGAGCATTGTTGTGGTAACATCGCCAATAGGTGACCAGGCACCACCGGCATTAGCGGCAATGATAATCATCCCTGCAAACCAAAGCCTTACCTCTCGTTCCTTGATAACTTTCTGCAGTATAGTTACGAGAACGATGGTAGCCGTTAAATTGTCAATAATTGCGGACAGAATAAAGGCCAATATTGAAAAAAGCCACAATAATTTTGATTTCTTCCTGGTGCGTATATAGCCCTTAATGGTTGCAAATCCGTCAAAATAATCTATGATTTCCACAATGGTCATTGCCCCTAGTAAGAACACAAGAATTTCTGCCGTTTTACCCAGATGATGTAACAGCATTTCATCTATGTGTGAGGGTTCCAGTTCTTTTAAGTCGGTGTTTACCTCAAAAACAGGCATATGAGCCAAAGCAATGACTGCCCATAAAATGGCCATCATTGCCAAAGCCGGAATGAGTTTATCTATTTTTAGATTGTGCTCAAGGGTAATTGCCAAATAACCTGCTAAGAATACGATAATAATAATGCTCTCCATATTGGTTGGTTTTTAGATTAATTGTTTGAGGGCAATTTCAAATGCCGTCTTGCTCATGTTCTTTTTTGTTACATTTTCTTTAAAGATATTCAAAATTGCTTTTCGAATGGTATCTGAAGTATCATTAAAAATTAATTCGTCATCCATACCCACTCTTCGCTCCATGAAATAGGCAAATAATCTGGCCATTCCACAGTTGGAAACAAAGTCCGGAATAAGGCTTACCCTTTCATCTGTATACTCCATAATTGAACCAAAAAATATTTCAGGATCTGCAAATGGCACGTTTGCACCGCATGAAATAACCTCAAGGCCTGTATCAATCATTTCAGCGATTTGCTCCTGGGTAATTAATCTGGACGCCGCACAAGGTGCAAAAATTTCTGTAGGCAAACCCCAGATGCGCGCGTTCATTTCATCAAAAGGAATCATTTTATCAGCGTCTGCTATTAATGTATTTCCTTTTTTATGTAAGAAAAAAGTTTTTATTTCTTCAAATGAAAAACCATCTTCATTAATAACACCACCAACACGATCAATAATTCCAACAATCCTGGCTCCCATCTGGGCCAAATAGAATGCTGCTGCTGCTCCTACATTTCCAAATCCCTGTACAATAGCCCGCTTACCAATAACAGTTCCTCCAAAGATATCATAATAGTGCCTTATTGCTTCGGCCACACCAAATCCGGTAATCATATCGGCTACGGTGTATTTCATTCTGATATCAGGCGAATAGTGATCGCTTTCTAAAACCTTAATAACACCAAGTCTCAGTTGCCCTATTCTATTAATTTTATCGGCTTCTGTGGGCCTAAAATGTCCATTAAATACGCCTTCCTGAGGGTGCCAAACACCTACATTTTCTGTAATAGGAATTACCTCATGAATTTCATCTACATTTAAATCTCCACCCGTTCCATAGTAACTCTTAAGCAGCGGTGAAACTGCGGCATACCACCTTTCCAATACGCCCCTTTTTCTTGGGTCATGTGGGTTAAAATTAATTCCCGACTTTGCTCCCCCAATAGGCGGGCCCGAGACTGTAAACTTAACTTCCATGGTCTTTGCAAGAGATAACACTTCATTCAAATCCAACCCCTCCCGCATTCTTGTTCCACCTCCGGCCGCACCTCCCCTGAGAGAATTAATAACGGTCCATCCTTCAGCTTCAGTCTCCGGATCTTTCCAGTTAAAGATTATCTCCGGAGGTTTGTTTTCATATTTTTTTAATAGCTCTTTCATTTGTTAATCAATTAATTAAGTGACCTGAATAATAAATCTGTATTTAACTAATAATAATCCAAATGAAGCTAGTGTTGTCTCATGATTTATTTGATATTCTTAGAAATAGGTAGCCCTCTGACAAATATAAAAATATTGTACTACTTTGAAAGTTTTTTAGAGCATACTTGGTCGCAAAAAAAACAAGTCTCTTATGAAGACTTCCGTATTGCAAATAAGCCATAGTAACCCTTCATATTTTCCCACAGACTTGTATCTTTGTAATGCTTTCTACAAAAATTTATTGCCATGAATTTTACGCTAACAGAAGAACAGGAAATGATTAAACAGGCGGCCAGAGATTTCGCCCATACGGAATTGTTGCCAGGTGTAATTGAGCGTGATGAGACGCAGCAATTCCCTTCCGAACAAGTGAAAAAAATGGGAGAACTTGGTTTTCTAGGGATGATGGTAGATCCGGAATATGGCGGTAGTGGTCTGGATACATTATCCTATGTATTAACCATGGAGGAACTTTCAAAAATAGATGCATCCTCATCAGTTATTGTGTCCGTTAATAATTCATTGGTATGTTGGGGCATAGAGACTTTTGGATCACAAGAGCAAAAAGAAAAATACCTGAAAAAATTGGCAACCGGCGAAATTATTGGGGCTTTTTGCCTTTCAGAACCAGAAGCAGGCAGTGATGCCACTTCTCAAAAAACGA
>CBDUGN010000182.1:0-6672 GCA_965366915.1 uncultured Eudoraea sp.
GCAATTATTTTTACAATATCCGGATATTGATTTGCCAAATATCCCGCTACTAAAATTTGATTTGCATTAGCTTCACTTTCTTGTTCGTGATCAGGAGGCATTGCCGTCCACGCATCTTTACAATCTATCCATGCTCCCAACATCACATACATTTCAAAATCAGGATCTTCTTCTTTTAATTCGCTAATAGCTTTTAATAAATTAGTCGCTTGTGGTAAATGCACTTTATAGGTGCGCACAATTTTAACGCCTATTGCAGCCAATAGTTTCATATCTTCCTTGAGTTCATCAATTGCCGGTTCAATATCATGATCAACATGCCTGTAACCTCCATATGACATTGCTAAAAAATCCGGGTTACCCAGAATGTCCTTTGCGCTTAAACTTGATACTTCCTTCACTGAATTGGTTTTAATCTCCTTATTGGTATTGTTTTTACAAGAAAAAACTATCATCACCAATAGCAGGTAAATCATTGTTTTTATATATTTTTTCATGTCACTATATTTATTTCTGGATGGAAACTATTATTCGATTGATTTCTCCGGTTCGTTCAAAAACTTTTTTACTTGTCGCGGAATCAAGTATCAATTCATCATATTCCAGAATTGAATCTTCACTAAAGACAACCTTCAAATTTTCCTTTTCTGACAATTTATAAATTATTGGTATTTGGCAATAGGTAAAACCAAGTGAATTTTCTTCCAGCTTCAATTCTTTTTGTTGCTTATTTAGGTCGATATATGTCAATGATCCAACCTTTTGTAAAAATTCTTCTTTTCTTAAAAGATCAGGTTTAAATTGAAGCTTTCCTTTATTCACCATCACTCCCAATTCGCCAATTCTGCTCAATATATCCTCTTTTACCTGACCCGTCATACCAGGTTGCTGTGCGCCTTTTCCTGCCGGAGTATGTGAATAAGGATCCGTCGGGAATGCTCCATAAAGTTCAGGGGATTTATGTACTCCAATGCCCTCGTTAATTTCATAATAATGATCTAATAGTCTGCCAACTATTTCATCATTTTCATTGTCTTCTATAGCCTTTAAGCAACATTCCTGAACGGCCAACAGTAGTTTTGACACCATATGCCAATAAATAGAGCCAAGGCCTTCGTAACCAAAGAAAGTACCTGATCTTCCAGTAAATGATTTGTGATCAAATACTTCTTCAAAAATATTTAATAGGTATTCCTCATCCAGTTCAACAAGCTTACTGTATTGCTCCTTTGGAAGTTCAGAAAGCGCATTTTTAAGGCTATTGGCATTATTGAAAGAACCATTAAAATGGTAATTGCCTGTAATATCCTTTTCTATAATTTGTTTGTTTCCATCCTTAAGCAACTGCTTTAGTAAGCCAGACCGTTCTACTTTTTTTGAAGCTATATTATTCTTATCCACAAATCTTGGTAATTCCTTATCCGGATATAAAATATAGCTATATTGATCTTCTCTGAACAAACTACTTGCCTTTAGGCCATCAAGAACAGCCAGACATGATTCTGAAGTGAGATAGCCGGCGCTTAGAACCGCAACTTGTCCTTCCAGCATTTCACTTAAATATGAAATAGAAATCTCATTTTCATTCTCAACAGCCATCAGATTATAGGCGTGGTACATGTTATCCGCTCTTTTGTTGGCATCAATGGAATGATCAAGATATTCTAAAGCCAGCTCTACAAAATTGAGTATATCAGTTTTGGAAATATCTTTTTTGGTCCCGCTAAATCCATTGGCATAAACATTGGTTCTATAGGTACTACCAGCCTCACCTAAGCCATCCAGAATAAGCTTTCTATCAGCATCTGATATTTTGCCTTTCAACGTATAAGAATACTGCTCTAAAGTAGAGGCCAACCCTTCAAAAAATGTAATTAATTCTTCTGAGAGTGCGGCATCGGTAAATTTTGCGTTTGAAAGTAGGTTATGAAAGAATTTCAAAAATCTTCTTAGGTAATAAAGAGTAACCATAGAAACACCATTGCCAACCAATGCATTGTTGGCATCATTCCATTCTGGTCTCTGGGTATTAAGCCATATACCTCCTTCGGGAATAAAATTAGAGCACTTTGACATTACGGTAGCCAGTAATTTTTCCAGAAGATTTACGCTATAAATATCAGAATCCTTCACAGTTAATAGAGCCCCATCTGCACCCAGTTCACTTTTCCTTTTGTCTATCTGATCATTAAGATCATGATCATAATCAATAGTATCCTTAGGGTTTTCTAAGGTATCCTGATAACTTTTAATTTTATAAGGAACATTCGCATAAACAAATAGTTCCTGGTTAAAGTACGCTTCTAATTTGGAGGGATAATAATTTTGAATAATCTCCAAAAATTTCAGCAGATAAATTATTTGGTGATCGCCCCAATAGCCAATATATGACCAGGGATCGTCTGGTTCTATAACTTCCCAGTCAAAACCGTCTTTGGTAACGCGATATGGATTATAGCCTTCAAATGTTGTGGCATTTAAAAACTTGTGAATCATACTATCAATAAATTCGGGATAAGAGTGCGCCAGAGCCTCCCAGTTTTGGAAAATATCCCGCCAGTTACCCTCATAATCCAGGACTTTTGAGCCATCAATTTCACTGCGCGTATTTATTGAAAATCTATTCCATGGTCTACTGGGATCGCCGTGCCTTCGGCTAAATTTTAAAGGCATGTACTCAAAACAAAGACGTTTAAAATTACTATCAGGACTTTGATCTGCAATTTTTCGTAATTCCTTTAATGAAAAAGTAACAGGAATTTCCTCCAATATATTTTTATTATCCTTATAGACTGTAGTATTTGCCTTTTCAATATACTTTACAAAATCGCCCTTCTCAATATTGTAACCGTCATCAAAAATACCACCTCGCATTATATTAAAAAGTACGTTTGAAAAGTGTCTTGTATTTTGAAGTTTATCCGTGGTGACTTGCAAACCATCTGCTGAGTAGGTCAATTCTTTCAGGTTTCGTGTACCCAATTCTATATCCTCCAAAACTTTATTATACAATCCTTTTTCGGACTTCAATAATGAAGCTATTGCTTGTACATCGGATGGTCCCTGATTTAAGTTAGCTACAATTATCCAATCTTTATCCGAATTTGGACTAAGTTCAACTTTAGAACTAATGAAATAAGCGCTCTTTTCTGCTTTGATATCAATTTCTTCATTTATTGGCAATCCTTTCCTAAAAGCATTGAGCTGCAGTGAGGAAATTAAACAGGTAGGTTTGTCCATACCCTGAGACCATGCAATAGTTGACTTTAAAGCTTCACTTGGTTCCGCCTTATCTACAATTACTGCGCTTAAGGCATAAATACCTAGTCCTATTTCTGCTTCCAGTTCACTTTTTTTATAGGCATCGGCAAGGTTGCTTCTGTTATTTTGCAAGTCCTCATTGATCCCGTAGGGTAATATATTTTGAATCCCATCTAAAATAGTTAGCTGAACGTCATTTTTTGAATCATTTACGAGTGTTGACTTTTTAACAAATCCATACAGGTCAGATGAATTCCACTGATAACGAAAGGTTAAACCCAAATCTTCATTGATTTCTTCAAAGATTATTTTGTTGCCAAAACTGTTTTTATACAAATTTCTGGTAATTGCATATACCCCTTCGTAACGCTCAGAAAAAGGCTCCCAAAGTAAAGACTTGCCATCTTTATGGATTTGGAGTATGGTCTTACTGCCAGTAATCTCATGCGATTCTGTAATTTTATCATCCGTATAATATGGAAAAATTGCGCTGTCACTATTCTTTCTTCCAGCACTCAGTGCACCATTACTGGAAATAAACATCCAATGGTCTGAATCGCTTACAATACTCATGAAAAAAGGTCTCATGATATCGCTGTTTGAAATTTTATAAAAGCTTTCATTTTGCAGGAGCACTGGTTCTCCTTTTATCTCGGGCTTTTCAAAATGAGCTTTAATATCACCGAAGTATATTTCTCGTTGATCCATTTATAGATAATTTGATTGTTGTTTATTTAAAGTCCTTTCTCCTATTATATTTCAATATTGAATTTATTAATCTATTTCCTAATTAATATTTCCTGAACTTCCTCAAGGGTTCGTCCTTTGGTCTCAATAACGAATTTATAAACAAAGAATATGGCACAGAAGGATAACAAAGCGTAAAGGGCGAAAGTTACCGTAGGTCCCAGATTGGATAATTCCCATGGAAACACCTGGGTGACAGAAAAACTTACCAAAGAATTAAAAAAGCCCACAACTGAAATTGCAATACCTTTTATTTTGCTGGGGAAAATCTCAGAAATCAACGTCCACATAACCGGTCCCAGGGAAATGGCAAACGAAGCAACATACAACAAGATGGCAATCAATACCAAAGTAGCATTGATTTGAATAAAATTGGTGATTTCATTTCGTTTAAACTTCAGGAACAATTCCTGATTCATTGCAGGCTCAACCTCTTCAAAAAGTGCAGCCTGACTATCATACGACCTCCCTTTGAAATCTGACAATGCAGTTCTAATTTCATCGTTACTTATTTTAGCAAGGGTCTTCTCATTAAAATCATAAGTTGCACTATTAAATGCGAAAGCTGCCATCAAAAGTGCAATAGTCATAAAGGTAGTCCCTATCAGTAAAAGAGGTTTCCGGCCTAACTTATCAATTAACCATATAGCCACCAATGTAAACACCAGGTTGGTAAGTCCAACAACAATTGCCTGTAAAAATGAGGAATCCGTACTCCCACCCGCTTGTTCAAATATCGTAGGGGCGTAATAAAAGACCGCATTAATCCCAGTAATCTGTTGAAAAAATGCTATCCCGATAGCAATTATCATGATGGTACGATTCCTGTACTTAAACAGATCTGCAAGGGTTCCTTTTTCTTCTGAAGACGACATACCACGCTGAATCTCTGCTATGGTAACTTCAGCATACTCTTCACCGCCTATCTTAGCCAGAATCTTACCTGCCAGTTTAACTTTATTCAATTTCCTGATCAACCATCTTGGACTTCTTGGCACTGTAAAAAGTGCCAAAAAATAAATAGCTGCAGGAATGGCTTCAACACCCAGCATATAGCGCCAGCTTTCCCCTTCCATATTTACAAGGAAATAATTGGAAAAATACGCGACGGAAATACCAATTACTATATTCAATTGGTTAAAGGAAACAAGGCTGCCTCTGAGTTTTGGAGGTGCTATTTCCGCGATGTAAATTGGTGCAATTAAGATTGCTCCCCCAATTCCAATACCACCTATAATCCGTGCAATAATAAACTCTGTATAACCGGTTGCTAATGCAGACCATGAAGCAGAGATAGTAAAAAGTGCCGCTACAATAATTAATATCTTCTTTCTGCCGAACATATCACTCATTGGTCCTGCCAATAAATTTCCGGCCATAGCTCCGAAAACTACACAACCAACTGAAAAACCGAGCATCCACTCCGTCATTTCAAAGTAAATGGTAATGCCTTTGACTGCACCAGAAATCACAGCACTGTCAAAACCCAATAAAAAACCTCCCAGAGCCACTATGAGGCTTATGAGTATGGTATAAGATTTGTTCATTTTAACTTCGGCATTGGCTTCTGGCATGATTTTAAATATTATTTGGTTGGTTATTTAGATGGTTTATTGGTATAAGAAGAACAATTACTATTCTGACATTACAATGGTTTGTATTCCATGTCCGGGAATATCAACTTTAGCTGTTTTTGAATTCATCGTAATACTGTATTCTAAGGGTGTATCACTTTGATTCATTGCAACAATCACTACACTGCCATCTACATTTACGAATGCAGTTGAAAGCAAAGAATTTGAACTTGAAACACTGCTAATCCTTTTGGCTCCAGGACGGATGAATTTTGAAAAATGCCCAATGTAATAATAAGAATAGGTTAATGTAAGTTCTCCTGTGTTTGTATCTCCATGTGCCGGTGCAAAACATAAATTGCCCACATGGTTGGGACCCCCGGTTTCATCCAGGAGAATATTCCAGTCTGTCCACGCGACAGTTCCATTGTTAAAGTCATTTATCATAGATCTTCCGTAACGCTCGGCAAGTCTTTCTTCCTCTATTTTGGAAATATCATAACCTTCGTTACAGCCTTCTGTAAAAATCAAATTCTTATCCGGAAATACTTCATTAACATTTTGCA
This sequence comes from uncultured Eudoraea sp., assembly GCA_965366915.1. Classification (GTDB taxonomy): domain Bacteria; phylum Bacteroidota; class Bacteroidia; order Flavobacteriales; family Flavobacteriaceae; genus Eudoraea. The sequence continues at coordinate 6,149 of CBDUGN010000182.1, forward strand.
CATTATCGAACATTGGAATACCATCTTTCCAGTCTTCATACCAGTGAAAACCAGTTCCCCATACGTATTTAGCAGCTTCAGGGTCATTCAAAATAACACTTGCCCTTTGAAATAACAGATCGCGGTTGTGGTCCCAAACAATAACCTTTTTATCTCCCATACCTGCTTTTTCCAGAGTAGGTCCGAGATAATTCTTTAGAAAATCGCGTTCTTCCTCTGCGGTATAAATACAAGATTCCCAACGTTGCACGGCCATTGGTTCATTTTGAATGGTTAGGCCCCATAATGGGATTCCCTCTGCTTCATAGGCTTCAATAAATTTCACATAATAGTTTGCCCAGGGCTGATAAAATTCAGGTTTTAGCTTACCTCCCTGTAACATATTGTTATTCGTTTTCATAAAAGCCGGTGGACTCCATGGGCTGGCATACATGGTTAATTTGCCACCTGCAGCTTCTATTGCTTTTTTGGTAAAAGGAAGTCGATATTGCCGATCGTGATCAATATTAAATGTTTTCAATTCC
>CBDUGN010000183.1:0-6507 GCA_965366915.1 uncultured Eudoraea sp.
ATAGCGATCTATAAACGGAAGCAGATCCGACTTTCGGCTCAGTACCTGTACAATGCTCATTGAACTTTTAAGCCCTTGAATAGTTTCAGTAAAATACTTCCTGCTTGCAGCATCCAGATTGTCGAAGGCATTATCCAGGATCATATAATCTGGTTTTTGTGATAAAAGATAGGAGAACAAGGCTTTTTTTCGTTCCCCACTAGACATGCTCTGCAGACTTTGTTTCCTGTCTTTGCTAAGTATCTTACTATCGTGCCTCAGTTCCTCTTCTATAAACCAGGCGATCTCAGTAGTGGAAAAAAGTACCCCTTTCTTTGTTTTCAGAACCTCAAAGCCAATAGGATAGGGGCCATTGAGTAAGACATTAAGGAGTTCTCTTACCGGAGTGGAAGTTTCTGTAAAAATAGCCCAGTGTGGCATTATAAAGATTCAGTATTTAAGGGGTGTTAAAAGCAAATATAAACTTCCTACCCCATATGATTTTCTGGAATTATAACAATTTGTGCAACTATGAATTGACTTTAAATACTGGAAAGGGATTTAGAAAAATGCCCTGAGGACAACATTTGGAGTAAGTCCCAGGGAAGGCTGGAGAAATTCTCTGACTCCGCCTGTTATTTCAGGTCTGTAATAATTATTGATATAATTTTCACGATCTAGCAGGTTCCATATTGAAAATCCCAACTGTGCTTTTAATTCTTGGTTTAGTGCGAATTGATAAATGGCGGATAGATCAAGCCTCATATAATCTGGTAAACGATCTGCGTTGCTGGGCCCGTAATTCACCTGGTTATTTACAACGGGGTTGGTAGCATCTGTTGCCGTAGCAGGTCGACCGCTATGCCAGTTCCATCCCGCTCCAAATTTTACCTGACCTAGTTCATAACTGGCGCCCAAGGTAACAGCATGAGTAATATCGTAATTACTCGGAAAGGATGCTTCAGAAAATGAATCAAAAGTATAATCGGCATTAAGATAAGAATAGCTCAGCCAGGTACTGGTTCCTTTAAATTGTTTCCTAACCAAAAGATCGATCCCACTAGCTTTATAACTACCTACAGCCTTTTGAAATTCATACTGGTTCTGGAACCCCTGACTTTGTGCTGTAATCCCTTCTACTTCCTTTATATATCCTACGGCATTCAGCAACCAGCCAGCCTTGTTAAAACTAAGTCCGGCCGAAGCCTGTCTGCTTTCAATGACCGGAACATCGGCATCATTAGACAATTGCCATCTTCGTTTCTCTATACCCAGGAAATCATTTTGAAAATTGATGATTTGCGACGTATTCTGATGTTTAAATTCTCCCAAAATTTGTAGTGACATCCATTTAAGAAAGCGTTGGTTTAAACTAATGCGGGGTTCCCATAGCCAACGCCCGAATTTGCCCAGGTAATTCGCTCTGAACCCTGCCCTGGCAGTAGTTGAACGGTTTTTGGAAGAATACCCCAATTCCGTAAATCCACTATGAATACGCAACACATCCCCGTTGAGTCTGATAAAAATAGGGTTGTCTACATCATCCAGGTTAGTGACTTTGGTTTCTATAAACTGATATCCGTTGGTCCAATGGAGCCTATCATTAATAGAATAGCCAGTAGAGAATCTAGCACCGGTTTCAGACACTTTGTTTTCCTGTAAAAACCTTTGGTCATTCTGGATATTAGCATTGATGGCCCTGAGTTCATAATCCGTATTGTAAAGGTGTAGGGTAGTTTTAAAAGATTGGGACCAGTTCCTTCGATACCGCAATCCTGCCCCTACGGTATTCTGTGTAAGGCTACTTTCCCTTCTAACATCGACACTATTTACCGCACTGTTTTCATTAAACTGCAGCGTATTGCTGGTAAGGATAAAATTAACTTTAAGCTGGTCTTTATCGGTAGGATGCCATAACCAGCGCAAGGAGGTATCGTAAAAATCAAACGTTTTATCTGAATTGACAATACTGGCAGCATTGGTTTCCACTTCTGTATCTTGTGAGATCCTTGAAAAATATTCAGAATAGGTGGGTGTTTCAACAAAATCACTGATGGCCTTACGTGCGGCTAGCTGAAGTGATGAGCGCTTTCCTAAAGGCGTGTCAAGGAATCCACTGAAATCGATAAAATTAGCGCCTAGAGAAGCTACCATTTGTTCAGTAAGTGTATCGTCTGTTTCCATGGCTATGGTGCCAGATACTCCGTCTGTATAAGATGCAGGGGTGCCATTTTTGCGTAGGGATACATTCTTTGTGATCATAGGGTTAAACATAGATATAAGACCAAAAAAATGACCTGACTGGTACATTTTAATATCATCCCAAAGCAGAAGATTTTGATCATTGGTACCGCCTCTAATATTGATATCGGATACCGTTTCATTTATACTCTGTATGCCTGGAAGAGCCTGTACAGATTGTAAAACATCCGTTTCTGTGAGTCCTGGAAGAATGCTAAACCTGCTGAAATCGATTTGGTAAGAACCGTCATTCAGCTGATCAATCCCGCGGATAAGGTAGTCGTATAAGACAATTTCAGGAAGTTGTTGTTGTTGCGCCACCAGGTAGATATCAGTACAGTTTCCTGGAGTAAAAAATCTGGCTTGGCGTTGAAGATCCTTATATCCCAGATAGCGAATAGTAAGCAAATCTTGCATTCCTTGAACCGTAATCTCAAAATAGCCATTTTCATCTGATATGGTTGACGAGCGATTGCTCCTTATAGTGGCAAAAGGAAGACTGTTTTGCGTATCCTTATCTTTTAGATAACCACATAGGAGGGTATCCGCTTTTTTAATGGTAATAAATTTATTTGGGAGCATGGAAAATGCAAGGCCGGTTTTTTCAGAAAGATAGCGTAGCACTTCTTCTAATGTCCACTTTACATCTGGAGGGGTCACTTCAATGTTTTGGATGGTAGAAATCGCATAGTTAAATCGATATCCATAATTGGTGCTAACCTCCTCAAGTATATTGATCAGTGGCCGGGTCTCCTTTGTTTCCTGTGAAAAGGCCGAAAAAGAGCCCATAACGAACAGGAGAACCAGGATTTTCCAGAGATTACTTTTCACGATGGCTCAGCGTAACGGTATTATTATTAATAGTGAAATTTAGGTCCATTGGTTCTGTTATGGATCGAATAGCATTTTCTAAATTATCGTGTTCGAAACCTCCGGTAAAAAGAGCATCTCCTTGTCCCTTTCCTTCATAGTTGACCTGTATCTTATAATGTCGTTCCAGTTCTTTGATCACTTCCTCAAATGGCGCCTGTTCAAATGAACTAACGTTCATGGTCCAGGATGGTATTACCTCTTGCGTCTTTAGGAATTGGATTTTTCCCTTGCGCAGGAAGAGTTGGTCCCCCACTTCGAGAATTTCTGTGAATCCACTTGCGGTTACACGTACTTTTCCTTCAAAACAAATAACTTCCAGAGATGTTTCTCTTTGTTTTACATTAAACTCGGTGCCAAGTACAGAAATAGTTCCCTCTGAGGTAAGCACGTCAAAAACCGATCCTTTGGCTACATCAAAAAAGGCTTCTCCCTTTAAATTTAATTGCCGTTTGTTTTCCCATCCCTTCTTAACATAATCCAGTTTGGAAGCAGCGTTCAATTTAACAGTAGAGGCATCGGGTAAAACAATAGTAATTTTTTCACCCACCGCTGTTTCAATGGTTGTAGTGCCATTTAAGAAGAACATAAAATACACGGAAACGCCAATAACAAGGACACTGGCAATCTTGGCATACCATGGAAAGCGCCGTACCTTAGGACGTGTTGTTGTCTTTTTTGGAAGTTTATCTTGAAGTAATTTAAAATCAGATGCAGTAGAAAACCCACTTGCCCTAAAAAGTGCTGCGTCCTCTACAATTGATTTATGTAAAGCATAGTCATCCAATTCTTGAAACGCAGTGGTTTCTTCCTCAGATAGAGTGCCATTCAGCCATTTTTTTAACAAGTATTCTTTATCCATTAGGAGACTATCTACCTATATAACAACTAAGACTTAGTTTTTCCTGAAATTTAAATTCTAAAATTATCTAATTCTGCTTTTAACAGGGTAAATGCAGAGTATATACGATATTCCACCACTTTTTTGGTTACACCCAGTATCTCTGCTATTTCCTGGTGTTTTTTACCTTCCACCTTATTCAGCATAAAGGCTACACGTTGTTCCTCAGAAAGTTTGGATAAAGCTTTTTGGTACCGTAACAGATACTGTTCCTTTTCCATTAAAAATTCAGGATTTTCATTGGTATGTCCTTTAGGTTTTTCTTGTTTAAATCGCAAGACAACCTTCTGGTGTTTAATATCATTAAAGACCATATTATTCACAACGGTGTATAAAAAGCCCCGGGCTTTGCTCAGAACAACCTTTCTGCAATTTTCCCATAATTTAATGAAGGCTTCCTGGGTCTTGTCATTTGGGCTGCATTGTTCACCAAATTTGTAATACAAGTAATCATTCAATTCCTGAGCGTATTTATTGTATACACTTTTAAAAATATCTTCCTTACAAATATCGTTGTATAGTTCTTTAGACAATGTTTACTATTTACCGTTAAAAGTATATAAAAATGTTTTTACAATTTTTTTCAGGAGAAAACAGGTTTCAGTTGTTTTCTTAGTAAACAGTATAATTAAAAATTTAGTATGCTATGAAAAACACAATGAACTTTATCACCGTTTTAATGCTCTTTTTTCTTGTAGCCACATCATGTAGGAAAGAAGAATCTGTATTGATTGAAGGACCACAGAATGCGACTTTAAAGGCCAATTCTGCAGTTGCCAATTTGTTGAGAAGAACATCAATGAAAGATGGTTCTGATGACAATATTGTGGATAATGCCAATTGTTTTTCCCTTGATTTTCCGTTCACCGTATTTGTGAATGGTATGGAAATAACGGTTACTTCAGAGGAGGATCTCGATACTGTAGAGGACATTTTTGATGAATTTGATGATGATGATGATACCCTGGAGATCGATTTTCCCGTAACTATAGTTTTCAGTGATTTCAGCGAACAGGAAATCAATTCCTTAGATGAATTTGAAAACTTTGCAGATGATTGTGAGGGAGAAAACGAATACGACGATGACATTGAATGCATTGACATTCAATATCCTGTTTCTGCGTCGGTTTTTAATGCCAACAATGAATTATTAGATACCATTACTATTACAAAAGATAAAGAACTATATGAGTTCCTGGAAGAATTGGATGAGGATGATATCGTTGAGATCGATTTTCCAATTACCGTAGTATTATCGGATGGTACTGAGGTTTCTGTGTCTGGACTAGACGCTTTGGAAGAGATTATTGATGAGGCGGAAGATGATTGTGATGAAGACGATGATTATGATTATAATGACGATGATTGTGACAACTGTAGTACAGAAGAACTTTCCGATTTCATAACTGCATGTGATGGATGGTATGTAAAAGATCTGGAACGAAATGATATGGATCTAACAGACCAATATTTAGGATATACATTTACCTTTTTGGCAGACGGCTCCATTACAGCTGAAACCGACACTGAAAGCTTTACAGGAACATGGGAAAGTAGTGGTTCTGGAAACAATATCACTGTAATAATAAACATTCCGGACCTGTCAGATTTCAATGCAAACTGGATGTTACATGAATTGGAACAGGAAGGAAATGAGAGGCAAGTAGATCTGCGAATGGAAAATGATGATGAGTTAGAATTTAGAAACAATTGCAATCCATAATCTGAAAAATAATAAGAAGGGAATCCCAGATTTTTTAACCGGGAATCTGGATTCTCTTCAAAAGTGAACACTAAATAATAATTAAATAAAATACTAAGATGAAAAATACAGTCTTAATTTTTACATTACTTCTAGTTGGGTTAGTTGCAACTTCATGTTCATCAGATAACAATGATGATCCTATGCAAGATCCTTCAGTTTCAATAAAAGTGGTAACAGACCTGGCGGTTTCTGGTTCCTGGACCATAAGTAGTTTTATCGATTCCGGCACGGATGAGACGAATGATTTTGCCGGATACACATTTACCTTTAATGCAGATGGCAGTCTTGTGGCCGCTAATGGAAGTACTACCATCACAGGAAATTGGTCCGTTACCAGCGATGATAGCTCAGACGATGATGATTACGACAGCAATGATGATATAGATTTTAACATTATGTTTTCGGCTCCACCTGAATTTGCTGAATTGTCTGATGATTGGGACATAGTCTCGCGTTCTGCTTCGCGCATCGAGTTAATCGATATCAGTGGTGGAAATGGAGGAACAGATACGCTCACTTTCGAAAAGAATTAAAAATTGCTATGGATTAGAATGAGTACAGGCATCTATTTCGATTGCCCCTCAACAAGAGAACGATGTTTGTTAGGAACTGCCCCATTTTTGGGGCAGTTGTTATTTTATCCTTTGAAAAGCGATCTTGTCCCCGGCTTTAATTCCCCAAACATCACTAAACCCTGCTTTTACTTCCAGGACATATTTAACCGGCACCTGTGATGGTAAGCTCGATTCAT
>CBDUGN010000184.1:0-6382 GCA_965366915.1 uncultured Eudoraea sp.
CAGTTCAATATAAAAGAAGGAGACCTGCTGGAAAAAGGCGCATTCATAGGGTATATAGATACTATTCCCTTAGCCCTTAAACGAGAGCAGCTGTTGTCATCCAGAGCCGTGGTCTCCTCCCAATCGAAAAGTGTCTTATCTCAAATTTCAGTTTTAAATGCAAAACTAAAAACGGCAAATACAAACAAAGCAAGGGCAGAAAATCTTATTGCAGACAATGCGGGAACGCAAAAGCAAGTGGATGATATTAATGGCGAAATAGATGTTATTAAACAACAAATAGTAAGTGTTGAAATACAAAACGCACCTGTGATTAACGAACTGAAAAGCATTGATGTTCAATTGAGGCAAATTGATGATCAAATTCTAAAAAGTAAAATAATAAATCCGGTTAATGGCACAGTTCTAACTAAGTATGCCCAGCCCAACGAGATCACATCTTTTGGCAGACCCCTATATAAAATAGCAGATCTGAGTACTATGAAACTAAGGGCTTATTTTAGTGAAACACAATTGGCAGGACTAAAAATTGGGCAGGAAGTTACCGTTAAGATTGATGATGCAGACAGTATGCAATCTCTTAGTGGTACCATTAGTTGGATATCCTCGGAAGCAGAGTTTACGCCAAAAATCATTCAGACCAAAGAGGAGCGCGTTGCTCTTGTATATGCCATAAAGGTTGATGTTCCAAACGATGGCAGTCTTAAAATCGGAATGCCCGCAGAAGTATGGATGACTGCTGATAACAACTGATGAGTATAGTTGTTTCTAACATATCAAAATCCTATAAAACTGTAAAAGCTTTAAAAAACATCTCTTTTGAAGTTAATAAAGGTGAACTCTTTGGTTTAATTGGCCCGGACGGAGCCGGTAAGACCACTTTGTTTAGAGTACTGACCACGCTTCTGATTGCGGACGAAGGGATAGCATCCGTTGCAGGTTTTGACCTTATAAAAGACTATAAGACCATTCGCGAAAGTGTTGGGTATATGCCCGGAAGATTCTCTTTATATCAGGATTTAACGGTGGAGGAGAACCTGAACTTCTTTGCTACAATTTTTGGGACAACCATAGCTGAGAACTACGATTTAATCAAAGATATTTATGTGCAGATAGAACCCTTTAAGACCCGAAGAGCGGGCAAATTATCCGGAGGAATGAAGCAGAAACTGGCGTTGAGTTGTGCCCTCATCCACAAACCAAAAGTATTGTTTTTAGATGAACCTACTACCGGAGTTGATCCGGTTTCCAGAAAGGAATTCTGGGAAATGATAAAACGTTTGCAACAAAAAGGGATTACAATTTTAGTATCTACGCCTTATATGGATGAGGCGGCCTTGTGTGACAGAATCGCTTTAATACAAGATGGAACCATATTACAAATAGATACTCCTGAAGCTATAATAAAGGATTATCCTAAGGCTATTTATAATGTGAGCGCGGATAATATGTATCAATTGATCCAAAGTTTAAAGGCCTATGAGCATAGTCATAGCGTTTATCCTTTTGGTGAATTTGTTCATTACACTGACAAAAGAAAGGGGTTTGACCCGCAACAGCTGAAGCGTTATTTAGAAGAAAAACAACTGGCTGGTATTAGCATAGAAATTACACAACCAACCATAGAGGATGCTTTTATGGAATTAGCTATATAATGCAAAATAACAATGTCATAGAAGTTAAAGAATTAACCAAGATGTTTGGTGATTTCACAGCAGTTAGTGCAATTACTTTTCATGTGAAACAAGGCGAGATATTTGGTTTTCTGGGGGCTAACGGAGCCGGTAAAACCACAGCTATGAAAATGTTGATAGGTATTTCCAGGCCTACTTCCGGAGATGCCAGGGTAGCTGGTTTTGACGTGGCATCAGAAGCAGAAGACATTAAGAAAAATATTGGTTATATGAGCCAGAAGTTTGCCCTTTATGATGATTTGACGGTAAAAGAAAACATAACATTTTTCGGCGGTATCTATGGTCTTACCAGAGCAAGAATTAAGGAAAAGACGAGAGAATTGGCTGAAGAATTGGGGTTGAAAGACCTAACTGATCAACTGGTGGGTTCCTTACCCCTGGGTTGGAAGCAAAAAATTGCTTTTTCGGTATCGCTCTTACACGAGCCAAAAATTGTTTTTTTAGATGAACCAACGGGGGGTGTAGATCCCATAACCAGAAGGCAATTTTGGGAAATGATCTATAAATCGGCAAATAAGGGCACTACCATTTTTGTGACAACACACTATATGGATGAAGCTGAATATTGCGACAGGGTTTCAATTATGGTTAACGGTAAAATAGAAGCACTGGATTCTCCTAAGAATCTAAAAGAGCAATACGGTGCAGAGACAATGAATGATGTGTTTTTAAAATTAGCAAGAGGATAAGACAGGAGTTGATATGAAACAGTTTAGAGGATTCGTCATTAAAGAGTTTTATCACATTTTCCGGGATAAGCGATCACTGTTTATATTATTTGGAATGCCAATTGCTCAAATTTTGCTATTTGGTTTTGCTATTACCAATGAAATAAACAATGTAGACATTGCTGTCCTGGACCATTCCAAAGATGCCACAACCGAAGAAATGATCAACAGTATTGCGGCGTCTGAATACTTTAGTATTGATCAGTTTATTGAGAGAGAAGCTGATATAGAAACTGTTTTTAAGCAAGGGAAGGTAAAGGCTGTCCTAAATATCGAAAAAGATTTCAGTCAGAAGTTAATCAAAGAAGGCAAAGCACATGTGCAGATAATCACAGATGCTACAGATCCTAATACGGCTAATACGATTTTTAATTATGTGACTTCAATTCTTCAAAAATTTCAGAGCAGTAAGAACAATTCGGCTGAATTTCCCTATCAAATAGTAGCACAAACGCGAATGGTTTACAACCCGGAATTAAAAAGCGTTTTTATGTTTGTGCCCGGTGTTATGACCATTATTTTAATGCTGGTTTCGGCAATGATGACCTCAATTTCCATCACGAGGGAAAAAGAATTGGGCACCATGGAAATATTATTGGTTTCACCTTTAAAGCCCTTCCAGGTTATTGTCGGCAAAGTAGTACCCTATATATTTCTCTCAGTAATCAATGCTATTGTTATTGTTGTTCTAAGCATTTTTATTTTTAAAATGCCTGTGGAAGGAAGTCTGTTTTTATTGGGTATGGAAAGTGTTTTATTTATTATCACTGCCCTGGCCCTGGGAATTTTAATCTCTTCAATTGCCCAAACACAGCAAACAGCTATGATGATTAGTTTAATGGGGCTCATGCTTCCTGTTATCCTGTTATCCGGATTTATTTTTCCTATTTCCAGTATGCCTGTCATCCTACAAATTATCAGTAACATAGTACCTGCTAAATGGTTTATCATCATCATAAAGGGAATAATGCTCAAAGGTGTCGGGCTTTGGTTCATATGGAAGGAAACCCGGATATTGTTGGGAATGACTGTCTTTTTTATTGGGTTGAGTGTTAAGAAGTATAAAATCCGGTTAGAGTAATGAGGACTATTGGATTCATCATACAAAAGGAGTTTAAGCAGATCTTCAGGAATAAGGGTATGCTGCCTATCATTTTTGTTATGCCTATGGTTCAACTCCTGATTTTAGCAAATGCTGCAACTTTTGAAATTAAGAACATCAAATTTGCGTACCTGGACAATGATCGCTCACCAACTTCCCGTGCCTTGTTGGAAAAATTTAATGCATCTGCTTATTTCAATGTGCTTACAGATTATGCCTCCGGAAAACTGGCAAATTCTGCGATGCTAAAAGGTGATGTAGATGTAGTTCTGGAAATACCACCCTACTTTGAAAAGGATTTAATAAATGATAAACACAACCAATTGGGTCTTACTATTAACGCAATAGACGGGGCAACGGCTGGTGTAGAAAGCGTATATGTAAGTCAGATTGTGCAAAGTTTTAATAAAAATATAAGAACTGAGTTGATGCAGTTTTCAGATAATTTAGTAAAACCAGTTCAGATCACAACAATTCCTTCTTTTTGGTACAATGAAACTTTGAATTATAAAACGTTTATGGTACCGGGAATATTAGTATTACTGGTTACGATGATTACCTTGTTTTTATCAGGGATGAATATTGTACGTGAAAAAGAAATTGGCACGCTCGAACAAATCAATGTTACTCCAATACTAAAAAAGCAATTTATTATTGGCAAATTGTTTCCCTTCTGGATCATTGGTATGGGATTGCTGACTATAGGGCTTATTATTGCAAAGTTAGTTTTTGACATCCCAATTGTAGGGAGCCTGGCCTTGATGTATGCATATACATCCATTTATATTTTTGTTGTTTTGGGGATAGGATTATTTATTTCCAATTTTACAGATACCCAGCAACAGGCCATGTTTATAGCCTGGTTTTTTATGGTTATTTTTATTTTAATGAGTGGGTTATTTACCCCTATAGAGAGTATGCCAAAATGGGCACAGGCAATTACAGAGTTCAACCCCATCAAATATTTTGTTGAAGTAATGCGTATGGTAATGCTCAAAGGGTCGTCTTTCACAGATATACTGCCTCAATTTGCGAAGACCCTGGTCTATGCCATTATTATGAATGGATTGGCCGTTTGGAGCTATAAAAAAACCAGTTAAAAACTAATTTTACAGAATAAGGTTAGCCTGAGCTCCTAATTGGGAACACTTGCTAGCGAATTACATATTCTTTAATTCACTTACTAAATCTGTAAGGGCATCTTTGGCATCGCCAAAGAGCATTACCGTTTTGGAATTATAGAATAATTCATTTTCAATTCCCGCGTATCCGGCATTCATGGTACGCTTATTAACGATGATATGCTTCGCATGTTCAACATCTAGTATGGGCATCCCATATATTGGGCTTGAAGGATCATTATGTGCCGCCGGATTTACCACATCATTGGCTCCTACCACCAGAACAACATCGGTATTTTTAAAGTGAGAATTAATATCCTCCATTTCTACCAATAAGGAATAATCTACATTGCTCTCTGCCAATAAAACATTCATATGCCCGGGCATACGACCTGCAACGGGGTGAATAGCATATTTAACATCGACACCTTTCTCAGTCAGCAATTCTTCTAATTCATGAATGACATGTTGTGCCTGGGCAACGGCCAACCCGTAACCCGGAACTATAATTACATTGTTTGCATAGTTCATCATTATTGCAGCATCACTGGGGTTCGTCTTTTTGATAGACCCAAGCCGTTTATCTGCACCGGCGACTGAATCGGTTCCTCCGAAAGCGCCAAATATTACTGCTACCAGGGTTCTGTTCATACCCTTACACATTGCAATTGTAAGTATAATGCCGGATGAACCAACAAGAATACCTCCTACCAACATTACCATATTAGAATATAAAATCCCTGTGATAGCAGCGGCAATACCTGTTAACGAATTCAGTAACGAAATTACCACTGGCATATCTGCACCTCCTATAGGTAGCACAAATAATATTCCATAAACCAAACCTGCCCCAAGTAAGCCAAATATTATTGCCTGATCGCTTGTGCCAGTACTTACTGTAAATACCGCGAACGCAATAATTGCGAGGAAAAACAAATTATTAATGGTATTGTACTTTGGGATAGCCACAACGCTTTTTATTGAGCCGTTTAACTTACCCCAGGCTATAAGACTTCCTGAAAATGTAATAGCACCTATTATTATGCCGGAAACAATTGTTGTGGCCTGCATCTTGTCATCAACATTTTTACTGAATTCTACCAAACCAATCAATGCCGCACTTGCTCCTCCAAAACCGTTAAACAAAGAAACCAGTTCGGGCATCTTCGTCATTTTCACTTTAATGGCCATCCAACCACCAATAGCAGAACCTATTAATAAGGCTAAACCAATTAGGATGTATACTGAGGCTGGAATTTGGAGATCATGTATAAAAATTGTGGCTGCAATGGCAAGGGCCATTCCGGAAGCCGCAATTAAATTTCCATTTTTTGCTGTAGCAGGGTGCGCCAACTTTTTTAATCCAAGTATAAAAGCTACAGTAGCTATCAGATAGATAATACTTAATGATATGCTCATTAATTTTTCTTTTTAAACATTTGAAGCATTCTTCCGGTTACAGCAAACCCACCAACTACATTTATAATTCCCAGCACCACTCCTATAAAACCTAAGGCCAGCGAAAAATAATCATCAGGGTCAGATTGTAACATCACCAATATAGCACCTATGACTACCACCCCACTTAAAGCATTTGCACCTGACATTAGAGGCGTATGCAAAACGGCCGGAATATTTTTTATAACCTCTACTCCTACAAATATTGCAAGGATAAGGATGTAAATAATTTGTAGATTATCACTAATAAATTGTATCAATCCATTCATCTTATTTGCT
>CBDUGN010000185.1:0-6358 GCA_965366915.1 uncultured Eudoraea sp.
TATGATTTTAAACCTCTGTATTGGCTTATGCACACCACCGGTAGGCTCAGTGTTATTTGTAGGTGTAGGAATCGCCAATACCACTATCGAAAAAGTAATAAAACCCCTCCTGCCCTTGTTTGTGGTAATGATCATTGCGCTGTTCCTGATCACTTATTTACCTCAACTAAGCCTTTGGCTACCAGGTTTATTTGATTTGTAGTCGTACAAGCTTTGTTGAAGCTAAGTAAAAAGTTATCACTCCCGCAATTATGGCCGGTATGGAAAAAATCATAAAATTCTCTGCCATCGAAAGCCCGATCCCTATAAGGACACCACCCAGAGCCGGCCCAATCACAGCGCCGAATCTGCCAATACCGATAGCCCAGCCCAGCCCGGTGGTCCTGAATTCTGTTGGATATATCCTTGCAGCCACAACATACAAGCCAACAAATCCACCTTGCAGCGTAAAACCGAGCAAACCAATTACAAAGAGTAAGGAACTGGAGCCAGCAAACAATTTAAAAGTGGCCATCAAAATGCCTGTTACCACAAAAAAAACAGCCACTGTCTTCTTTAATCCTTTTCGTGAGGAAAAATAGCCCTGGATAATGATCCCAAAAAAGGCACCTGCATTGAAAACCGTGCCGGCATAGATTGCCAATGACATTGAAAGACCCGCAGCCTCGGTGAGTTTTGGTATCCAGCTTATTAGAAAGTACAAACATCCAAATGCCATGAACAAGGCCGTCCATAACTGGAGTGTAGGTGTTCTGTACTCTTTGTTGAGTAGCTTGTTTATGGGAATACCTGAAGAGTTCGGCTCTAGTTCCGGAAGTCTCACTAATGCCTCATGCTGCATTTTCCCCAAAATCGTATTCAAACGTTGCAATGCTCCTTTGGGCTGCTTTTTTAGATAATAATAAATAGACTCCGCCAATAAAAAATAGATAAGTGGCAAGCAGATAAAGGAAGCTAATCCGGCCAGTTTGAACATAATGGGCCATCCATACACAGGCACTAAATTTGCTGACACTATACCAGTTAAAACCGCTCCAACCGGATAACCCGATAAAACTAAACTGACCCAAAAGTCCTTTTTACGATCGGGTGCATATTCTGCAGTCAGTGTGGCCGTACTTGCGAGCATGCTTCCTATGCCAATACCACTTAAAAACCGTAACAATATCAATTCGGAAACATTATGTGACCAGGCAGTCATGAGCATACTGGCACCCATTAAAAGCGCACTGATCAGTATCATTTTCTTTCTTCCAATCTTATCGGCAAAAGGTGCCAAAAACATAGCCCCAATCATCATCCCCGCAAGTCCTGAACTGAAAACAATGCCCAACTCCTCAGGGCCCACCTGCCAGGATTTTGCAATTGCGGATGCACAATAGGAAATAACCATGACGTCCATACCGTCTAGAATATTCATAACAAAGCACACAAAAAAGGTGGTGTATTGTAATTTTGACAGAGCCTGTCCGTCTATTAGCTCCTTTGTGGTTTTTTGCATCCTTTAGTCTTTAGATTCGGTTACACCCTGCTACACAACTTTACTAGAAATCTTTTGCGAAATAGTTTTCTTGTTCGGAAAAAAGTTAGTTGATTAATGAAATCAATTTTTGGTTGTCTGATCTTTTTCGATCGATTGGGTAAAGTTAGGGATTTAGACTTTTTGGATAGAATTGAACTCCTTAGAACTTTAATGTCTAAAACATATCTAAGAGCAGGAAAGAAAACATTTGTTTCCGAAAAAACGTTCCATAATTAAAAAGCCCATCCAATACTGGATGGGCCTTTACATAGTAAAGGCGGAGAGACTTCCCGCCTATGGCGGGATAGACTTCTCGTCTCTCCCCAATATCTACTTTTCTGAAAACAAAAAACCTCCGATCAACGGAGGTTTTTAAATTGTACAGGCGGAGAGACTCGAACTCTCACACCTTTCGGCACTAGATCCTAAGTCTAGCGTGTCTACCAATTCCACCACGCCTGCATTTTCCGTACCGATAGCTATCGGTTAAACGGGGATGCAAATATAAAGCAAAATTTCAATTTAAAAATAATCGAACTTCAATTTTATCTGCCTTCTTTTTGTAAATTTAAACTTTCTACAAACTTTCGATAATGCAAAACATAAAGGCTTACCTGGATCAAAACAAAGAACGTTTTATCAATGAGCTTATAGCGCTTCTGAAAATGCCCTCTGTTAGTGCTGATTCAGCTTATTCTCATGACGTGCTGGAAACTGCTGAGGCTTTTGCCACT
The DNA here is from genome assembly GCA_965366915.1 of uncultured Eudoraea sp. Lineage (GTDB taxonomy): Bacteria > Bacteroidota > Bacteroidia > Flavobacteriales > Flavobacteriaceae > Eudoraea. The sequence goes on from CBDUGN010000185.1 coordinate 2,257, forward strand.
TCTTTAAAGAATGCGGGCTGTGATGTTGTGGAAATTTGTGAAACTGACGGATATCCCATCGTATATGGCGAAAAAATTATTGATGAGAAATTACCAACGGTTCTTGTTTATGGCCATTATGATGTACAGCCACCAGATCCAATAGATCTGTGGGATTCACCGCCATTTGAACCTGTGATCAAAAAAACAGAACTCCACCCTGACGGTGCCATTTATGCACGTGGAGCTTCAGATGATAAAGGACAGGTATATATGCATGTAAAAGCCCTGGAGTTTATGGTTGCGAGCAATACGCTTCCCTGTAACGTCAAATTCATGATCGAAGGTGAAGAAGAAGTTGGAAGTGTAAGCTTGTCCACATTTGTTAAAGAGCATCATGAAAAACTTTCAAATGATATTATTCTTATTTCAGATACCGGACTAATCGCCAATGATATTCCATCCATTACAACCGGATTAAGAGGATTAAGTTATGTAGAAGTAGAAGTTACGGGTCCAAACCGAGACCTTCATTCAGGACTTTACGGTGGAGCTGTCGCCAATCCAATTAACATTCTGGCAAAAATGATTGCTTCTTTGCATGACGAAAATAACCATATTACCATACCGGGATTTTACGATAAGGTAGATGAGCTTACCAAGGAGGAAAGAACGGCCATGGCCAAAGCCCCTTTTGATCTTGACAATTATAAAAAAGCACTTGATATCCAGGATGTCTATGGAGAAAAATCCTATACCACCAATGAAAGGAACTCTATCCGTCCAACTCTTGATGTAAACGGTATTTGGGGAGGATATACAGGTGAAGGTGCTAAAACAGTCATCCCGAGTAAGGCCTACGCAAAAATATCCATGCGTCTGGTACCTCATCAGGACTGGAAGGAAATAACTCACTTGTTTAAAAAGCATTTTGAGAATATAGCCCCTTCCGGAGTAAGTATAAAAGTTACTCCACATCATGGTGGCGAGAGTTATGTGACGCCTATAGACAGTATTGGCTATAAGGCAGCGAGTAAAGCTTTTGAAACCACTTTTGGCAAAGTTCCGGTACCTAAAAGGAATGGTGGGAGTATCCCAATTGTACCCCTGTTTGAAGACGAATTGGGCAGTAAATCAATTCTTATGGGTTTTGGTCTGGACAGTAATGCAATCCATTCCCCCAACGAACATTACGGTGTTTGGAACTACTTAAAAGGAATTGAGACAATTCCTTATTTTTATAAATACTATACCGAACTCTTTTCTTGAAGAATTTAGATTTTAGAAGCATCCCGAATTATTCAAAATGCTGAGTATATATTCCTGTAAATCATAAAACCCTCTTAATGAGTAGTTTTTATTTCACAATAGTGTAACAAATCATATCAAATTGCGTTCTAACCAGTAGAATCAAAAACGAACACTATTATGATACGACGATTTTTTATCCTCTGTTCCGGAGCAGACACCGGCATTCTTGAATCCTGTTCTTCAGGAGAGCAAAACAAATACGCAGGCATTGGAGCCACTGTTTTTTTTACGGCCGTAATGGCATTTATTGCCAGTGCTTATGCCCTCTATACGGTATTTGATAACGTTTACACAGCTATCTTTTTTGGTCTTATTTGGGGCCTTTTGATATTTAACCTGGACCGGTTTATAGTTTCTACTATTAAAAAAAGAGACAGTTTTAAAAGTGAATTTCTACAGGCAACTCCAAGGATAATTTTGGCAGTTATTATAGCCGTGGTGATCTCTAAACCTTTGGAAATGAAAATTTTCGAAAAGGAAATCAATCAGGTTTTATTAGAACAAAAAAATGAACTCACCCTTGCAAACAAAGCGCAAATCGCTCAACAATATACCCCTGTGGTTGCAAGCCTTAATGAAGATATTGCTTCACTTAAAAATGAAATAAATATAAAGGAGGCCGAGACAAATGCCCTTTACGACACCTATATTTCCGAAGCAGAAGGCAGAGCGGGCACAATGCTTTTGGGCAAAGGACCGGTATACAAAGAAAAACGGGAAAAGCACGATGCGGCTTTATTGGAATTAAGACAATTAAAGGAGGCCAATGCAATAAAGATTGCAGATAAAGAATCTCAGATTGCTGCTTTAGATACGGAATATTCTCAGGCAGTTAATGATTCTCAACCCATCATTGATGGATTTGACGGCCTTATGGCCCGTATAAATGCCCTGGGAGAATTACCATGGTTTCCCTCTTTTTTTATTTTCCTACTTTTCCTTGCCATAGAAACCTCTCCAATAATTGTAAAACTCCTCTCTCCAAAAGGGCCCTATGACCTTAAATTGCAAGATGAGGAAAGTGCCGTAGAGACCTGGGTGATGCAAAAGGTACTACAACGTCAAAAAATCTTGTCTACAGACACTTCACTGAATGAGAAAATATATGGTGAAATAGCAGAGGAGGAAGCCGTTTATGCATATAAAAAACAGAAAGCAGAAGAATTACTTCGACTACAGGCAGATACTTTCCATGATTTGCAGATAAAAAGCTTGTAAGGTTATTGTACATTAAAAAGATGAGGCATCTGAGGTTAATTACCCCAGATCCGTGCCCACAATTCTATTAAAACGTTTTGTGCGTCCTCTTTGAATTTTGGAGTTTCTTCAACGATGACCTCATTGTTTACTTTAAGGAGCTTGTAGCTAAAAGCAAATTTGGGATCAATAGGATTAAGGCTTATCAAGCCAAAACGAAGGTCATTGAAGAGTAAGGATTGCTCATTAAGCGATATGGTATACCAACCTTCTGCTATTTTTATTAGGCGATGAATTTTGTCCTCACCAGCGAGTTCTCCCAATAAATGTTGGTTTTTAGGATATGCCCTGAATGAAATTGGCTTGGTATCGAACAGGGAATATTCCCCTATCAGGTATTCTTTACCAGCGTCTACATTGGCCGTCCACAGTATTGAATTAAAAGGTGTAGGCCTTGTCTCTATCTGCTCAAAAGCAATGTCCTGCTCCTCCAAATTGTCGGTAAACTGCATATAGGTGATTCCTTTTAAAAATAATGTTACTGCCAAATAACCACTACTAACCATAAGCCCAATTCTATTGTACTTTCTTCTGGCCGGGGACAGTCTGTGCATTCTCATACTTAAAATCAGAAAAAACAGAAATGGAAAAGTATACAAAGGATCTATAACAAAAATATTCTGAAAGGCCAGACGAAGATCAAAAGGCCAAAAAAGTTGGGTACCCCAGGTAGTAAAGGAATCCAAAATAGGGTGGGTGAACAAACCCCAGAACATAAGTTTAGACCATTCCTGCCAGCTCACTCCAGAATTTTTTTCGATTTTTGAAATCATCCAGCCGAAAACAGGCGCAAAAAGAAGGCTAAACAGAATAGAATGGCTAAAACCCCGGTGCCATTCTGTAGCCGTAACGGTATCTACAAAATAACGACTCAAAACATCAAGATCCGGTATAGTTCCGGCAATGGCGCCATAAAGCATAGCTTTATTACCCACCTTCTTGCCAAGTACCACTTCTCCTACGGAGGCTCCTAAAACTATTTGTGTTAATGAATCCATATATTATTCAACTATATTCATTTTCTTCAACAAAAATGAAGCATTCATATTCTTACAAATCCCCTTTTTAAATTTGTAATCAAAATTCAATTCATCCTTTATAATTTCGGCATCAAAATAATAGTTTTCTACTTTTTTCAGACTATCAGCAACTTCACAAAGACTTAAGTCATGGGTAGCTATAAGTCCGGTGGAATTTGAACTAACTAATTTTTCAATAAACTTTTTGGACCCAATTGCCTTGTCCGTACTGTTGGTGCCTTTTAGGATTTCATCCAAAACGATAAAGTATTTATCTTCCTTTATGTTATCAATAATAAACTTTAAGCGTTTGAGTTCAGAAAAAAAGTAAGATTCATGTGCCGTTAAAGAATCTACCGTACGCATACTGGTAATAAGTTTTATTGGCTGGTATTGTACCGAAGTTGCGCATACAGGCAAACCAATATTCGCCATTATAATCTGAAGGGAGATGGTACGCAGGAATGTACTCTTACCAGCCATATTGGCACCTGTAATTACAAAGAATTCTTCCCTGCAAATTTTAAAATTATTTG
>CBDUGN010000186.1:0-6326 GCA_965366915.1 uncultured Eudoraea sp.
ACAATTGCAGGAGGATCTGGACAAAGAAAAAGATAAGTTTTTAAGGCTATTTGCAGAGTTTGAAAATTACAAAAAACGCACTACCAAGGAACGTATGGACCTTTTTAAAACTGCCGGACAGGAGGTTATGGTAGCTCTATTGCCGATCATGGATGATTTTGATAGAGCCCTAAAAGAGATCTCGAAATCTACCGATAAAGAATTGTTTAAAGGTGTTGATCTTATCAGTAATAAATTAAAAGAAACACTGAAATCTAAGGGTTTACAGGAGATAATAACCAAAGAAGGTGATGCTTTTGACGCCGAAGTCCATGACGCAATTACCCAGATTCCTGCTCCAAATAAAAAACTAAAAGGTAAAATCATAGATGTTGTTGAAAAGGGTTTTAAACTTGGAGATAAAATTATACGACATCCAAAAGTGGTTGTTGGGAATTAAACATATAATAGACTTATGAAGCAGGATTTCTATGAAATATTGGGTATTTCCAAAAGCGCCACAGCAGCTGAGATTAAAAAAGCTTATCGGAAAAAAGCTATAGAATTTCACCCGGATAAAAACCCGGGAGACGCAGAGGCAGAAGAAATGTTTAAAAAGGCGGCTGAAGCTTATGAAGTTTTGAGTGATCCTGACAAGAAAGCCCGATACGATCAATATGGGCATGCTGCGTTTGAAGGTGGTGGTTTTGGTGGCGGAGGAATGAATATGGACGATATCTTTAGTCAATTTGGGGATATTTTCGGCGGTGCATTTGGTGGGGGCTTTGGAGGCTTTGGAGGCTTTAGCGGGGGTCAACGCAGGATGAAAGGCAGCAATTTAAGAATTCGTGTTAGCTTAACCCTTGAAGAGATTGCCCATGGTGTTGAGAAAAAGGTTAAAGTAAAGCGTAAAAAGCAAGCGGCTGGGGTGACCTATAAAACCTGTACTACATGTAATGGTGCAGGGCAGGTGACAAAAATAACCAATACAATTTTGGGTAGGATGCAAACAGCAGCCACCTGTAATAGTTGTGGCGGAAGTGGTCAAATAATAGATAAAAGACCAAATGATGCTGATGCTCAGGGCTTGAAAATAGTTGAAGAGACAGTTTCTATTAAAATACCCCCAGGAGTAGAGCAGGGGATGCAGCTAAAAGTATCCGGCAAGGGTAATGAAGCTCCTGGCAATGGAATTTCTGGAGATCTGCTGGTTGCCATAGAAACTAAGGAACACGCTACCTTAAAGCGAGAAGGGGATAATCTTCATTATGATTTATACATAAGTATTTCGGATGCCATTTTAGGTACAACAAAGGAGATTGATACGGTAACGGGTCAGGTTCGTATTAAATTGGAAGCAGGGATTCAATCGGGTAAAATTCTAAGATTGAGAGGAAAAGGAATTACCAGTATTAATGGTTATGGTAAAGGCGACCTATTGGTTCATGTAAATGTATGGACACCAAAGGAACTTAATAAGGAACAACGTGAATTTTTTGAGAAGATGCGAAATAGTGAGAACTTTGAACCAAAGCCAGAAAAATCTGATAAATCCTTTTTTGAAAAAGTGAAAGATATGTTCTCTTAACGAATTAAACTTTTCTTTTTAAATAAAAAACGTATATTTGAATCAATATTGGGAAACCAATATTAATTTTCTTTTTCATAGCAATTTTTTTCCCATCCTTAATCTTTTTAAGGGTGGGTTTTGTTTTTTATACCTTAGGGCATAATAAATCAAAGCTCCTGTATTTATACAAAAATGACTTTAAATCGATTATTTCCCGGGATAAATAATGATTATCTTTTATCCTGTCAGAAACTTTAGATCTATTTGTTTTTGTCTTTATCTACGCTGGTATTGTTTAATATTTTGTATTGAATTAGGCTTTATGTCCTAAATCACTTAGGTTAGAAACAAAATACTGTGGAATGCAAAACGATTTTAATGCATTTCTATATCTTTGGTACCCTATAAAAAGTAATGATAATAGACGCTAAGTTCTGAAATCAATAATATTGCAAAAGTTGTAATTAAGAATTTGCGCTATTTGTTCTGTCTAAGTCCAAAACTCGGTTTGAATAATTTACGGATGCATTCAGATTTTAAAAAATATTGCCTGCATGAAAAATATCCTAGTTGCTAATAATGTTACTAAAAAGTTTGGTGACCAAATTGCACTAAATAATGTTTCACTGGTGATACCAAAGAATTGTATTTATGGGCTCTTAGGCCCCAATGGCGCTGGCAAAACAACCTTGATAAGGATTATTAATCAAATTACATATCCTGATTCTGGTGAAGTTCTGTTTAATGGGGAGTTACTGCAACCGCACCATATAGCTCAAATAGGTTATCTTCCTGAAGAGAGAGGTCTTTATAAAAGCATGAAAGTTGGTGAGCAGGCATTATATCTTGCCCAGCTTAAAGGATTGAGCAAATCTGATGCAAATAAAAGGCTCAGGTATTGGTTTGATAAGCTGGAAATAGGTGATTGGTGGAACAGAAAAATTCAGGAACTCTCAAAAGGCATGGCGCAAAAAATTCAGTTTATTGTAACAGTCTTGCATGAACCTAAACTCTTAATTTTTGATGAACCTTTTAGTGGTTTTGATCCTATTAATGCCAACATTATAAAAGATGAGATTATAAAGCTGAAGGAAAAAGGGACTTCAATCATTTTTTCTACTCACAGAATGGAATCTGTTGAAGAATTATGTGAATATATTGCACTGTTACACAATGCAGAAAAGATTTTGGATGGAAAGCTTGAAGATATCAAAAAACAATACAAAAACAACATGTATAGGGTTGGCCTGGAATTAGAAAATGGAGAAAAGTTTTTAAAACTGATTTCGGATAAGTTCAATATAACCGCTTCAACATATGATTTGCGCAGAAAGCAACTAGACTTTACAGTCCAATTACCTTCAGATGACACGCGAAATTTTTTGTCGCTATTATCTGCAGAAGCAAGCATAAATAATTTTGTGGAGACCATACCTACAGCTAATGAGATATTTATTCAAACCGTACAAAACAAAAATGGCCATGAATAAATTATCTTTAATTATAAAGCGGGAATATCTGGCCAAAGTCCGTAACAAATCATTTGTTATCATGACTTTCCTAAGTCCTATTCTAATGGTGGGAATGATTGTGCTTATTGCTTATCTGACCAAGGTAAATGATAGTCAGAAAAGAATAATCGCAGTATTTAATGAAAGCGATTATTTCTCTACAGATTTCAATACTACCGAAAGAACCTCCTATGTTTTTTTTAAAGGGATTTCATTGCAAGCAGCAAAAGATTCTACTCTGAATCTTGGCTTTTCAGGTCTGTTGCATATTCCTAATGGAAGTGACCTGGAAGAGGTAACCCAAAATTCATTCTTCTATTCAAAAGAAGCTCCGAGTACCCTTGTTCTCGATCCTTTAGAGAATATATTCGAGGAACGCTTAAGACAAAGCAGGCTAATAGATATTGGGGTTTCTTCGGAGGAATTCACTACAATTAATAATCGCTTCGAAATAAATATAGCCACTTTTGCAGGAGAGCAAAATTTAAAAGGAATAAATGAAATGAAAGCCTTTGTGGGGGGCGGATTTGGTTATTTGATAATGATGTTTATTATAATCTATGGTGGTTTCGTAATGCGCAGTGTTATTGAGGAGAAAACGAGTCGTATTATTGAAGTAATAATCTCATCTGTAAAACCATTTCAATTAATGTTGGGCAAGATTATTGGGACTTCCTTAGCCGGAATAACACAATTTTCAATCTGGATTATATCTGCCTCCTTGCTCTTGTTTGTAATATTTTTGGTATCTGGAATAGATCTTACAGGATTAAGTGATCAATCTGCAATGTCGTCTAATCCTATGACTAGTATTTCTCCTATGCCAGCAACAACAGATACCATGCAATTGTATGCACTCGAATTATTGCAGATACCCTGGTTTTTACTCATTTCTCTGTTTTTGGTTTATTTTATCCTCGGATATTTAATTTATAGTTCTATTTATGCAGCTATTGGTGCGGCTGTAGATAATGAGACCGATACTCAGCAATTTATTTTTCCAATAATTCTACCATTAATGCTGGCTATCTATGTTGGATTCTTTTCTGTATTTAGCAACCCACATGGTCCTATAGCCATTGCATTTTCTCTTTTTCCTTTTACATCCCCCATTGTAATGCTTATGCGTTTACCCGGAGGTATTGGAGAAGGAGGGGTTCCGTTGTGGCAGATAATTACTTCTATTGTACTTTTAATTGTAACATTTATAGGAATTGTATGGCTCGCTGCTAAAATTTACCGTGTGGGAATTTTAATGTATGGTAAAAAACCAACCTACAAGGAACTATATAAATGGCTAAAATACTAATCATGTTAGTGCAAGAACCAGATAAAGTAGAGAAGTTCATTAAGGAAGATATATGGGATTCCATTTCTGAGTTTTTAAATTGGGGACTTCATCTGGGAGGTGAGGGTAAAAATTCAATTCATATAACCATTGGACTTTTAATTTTATTGGTTATCACCTTTGTAATAACCAATTTTGTTTTAAAGGCGGTAAGAAGATATTATACTAACAAAATGGAAGGTGATGATAAGCTCAAGTTTATCAGCATCTTTAAGTTTATTAAGTATTTTGTTTATCTGATAGTAATCCTTCTTACCCTGCGCGCTGGGGGCATAGATATAACACTTCTTATTACTGCATCAGCAGCTTTATTTGTCGGATTGGGCCTGGCACTTCAAAAGCTATTCCAGGATATTATTGGAGGTATTTTCATTATTACAGATAAATCTGTTCAGGTCGGGGATATTGTAGAGACTGAGGGTAAGGTGGGTAAGGTGGTTGAAATTAAATTGCGAACTACAAGGGCATTTACCCGGGATGAAAGGGTCATAATTATCCCCAATCACAAATTTATGAGTGATATTGTCTATAACTATACCCAAAATAATAAAACAACAAGAGAAGAAATAAAGGTTCAGGTAGCCTATGGAAGCAATGTCGATTTAGTAACTGAGATATTGATTTCATGCTCAAAATCGAATGCCAATGTTTTGCTGGAGCCTGCTCCCTTCGTGCTTTTTGACGATTTTGGAGATTCCGGTCTTTTATTTTCACTCCATTTTTATGTCAATGAGAGTTTTCTTGCGTTAAAGATTAAAAGTGAAATTCGATATAGAATTGATGCTGAGTTTCGAAAAAACAATATTGTTATCCCGTTTCCACAACGAGACGTGCATTTATTAAAAAAATAATTATTAATTACCTAATTAAAATTTTAATATGGAAGAAGCGTTTTCGGTGATATGATCAGGTATATTTGGGTTTTAGCCTTTATACTTTTGTTAAGTGAAGTTTCGTTTGCTCAAAGTACAGATATACTTAGGGTTGAATATACTTCGCTTCCTAAGGGAGATTCGGGCACCAATGCATCACGTTACCGCTTTTTACTAAATGTTCCTATTAAAGTTGGTTTGGATAAATATCTGGTTCTGGGAGGCGAGTTTAATCTCATAGATTTTGAGATCACTAAAGAATATCCATTTGATTCCAGTGAACTTAATACCCTCTATGTAATTGATTTTAATGCGGGTTATATCTTTAAAGTAAATGAAGATTGGCGATTTGTTGGTATTTTGACTCCAAGAATCGCTTCTAATTTGGTAAATGGGCTGCAGGGAGATGATTTTTTATTAAATCTCACGGCAACTATGTGGAAGGAGAAAAAGGATATTGATAAACCATTTAGATTAATATTGGGACTAACCTATAACAGTACTACCGGTCTTCCTTTTCCTTTGCCACTTATTAATTATCACAAGCGATTTCACAGATCCTGGTCCTATTCACTGGGAATTCCCAGAACTGATGTTAGATACCACATAAAAGATAAACACACTTTGCAAATGGCATTATTTTTGGATGGTTACTTTGTAAATGTTCAAAATGATATTCTTTTGCCCGACGGTGAATTCGGATCGTCTGTTTCACTCTCGGCGATTCTTTGGGCCGTGGGCTACCAGTATAATATTAGCAAGCGAATGTCATTTTATACAATCGGAGGAGTTACGTTAAACCAGCGGGGCTTGCTTAGAAATGATAATAGGGAAAAAGTTTATACCTTAAATGATAAAAACGCAGGAGGTATATACTGGAAAGCAGGATTTAAAATTTCAATTTTTTAAAATTAAGAGTATGTCTAAAATACTGGTTATTGAAGATGAGGCGGCTATCCGCAGGGTTTTGGTTAAAATTTTATCGGAAGAAAGTGAAACATATGACGTAGATGAGGCAGAAGATGGTTCACAAGGTTTGGAATTAA
>CBDUGN010000187.1:0-6316 GCA_965366915.1 uncultured Eudoraea sp.
ATGGCAACAAATTTGCGTCTGAAGCTATTAGGAATGGTGCTGTATATGCCATAGTAGATGAGGAAAAGTATATAGCAGGTAAAGCTTTTGTGTTAGTAGAAGATGTTTTGAAAACCCTTCAGGAATTGGCAAACTTTCACAGGAATTATTGCAAGGCAAAAATTATTGCTCTAACAGGAAGCAATGGTAAAACAACAACTAAAGAATTAATATCCACAGTCCTCTCCAAAAAATTCAATACTATTGCCACCAAAGGTAATCTGAACAATCATATCGGGGTACCCCTCACGCTACTCACCATTAAAGCAGATACGGAATTTGCCATCATTGAAATGGGTGCCAACCATATCAAAGAAATTGAATTTTTATGCAATATTGCCCAACCTGATTATGGGTATATAACCAATTTCGGGAAAGCGCATCTGGAAGGCTTTGGAGGTGTAGAAGGCGTTATCAAAGGTAAAAGTGAACTCTACGACCATCTTATTGCGAATAAAAAATTTATTTTTCTTAATGCAGACGATCCTATTCAATTGAAAAAGTTAAGTAATTATCCTGGTAAATTTGGGTATAGTACTTCAGATACCAAGCATTACAAAATAAATTTATTGGGAGCACATCCCTTTGTGAAGCTGGAAACAGAAGAAACCGTGATCAGCACTCAGCTCATAGGCAGTTATAATTTTACGAATTGCGGTGCCGCTGTACTGATAGGAAAATATTTTAATGTCCCCATGGAGGATATAAAAAATGCGATTGAGGCCTACGTTCCTCAAAACAACCGTTCACAGATTATAGATAAAAAGGAATATCATATTATCCTTGACGCCTATAATGCAAATCCGAATAGTATGGAAGCGGCCCTGGAACATTTTAGTAATCTTCCAGGGAATGGAAAAGTTGTTTTTCTGGGGGATATGTTTGAATTAGGAAAAGACGCCAGCGAAGAACATCAAAATATTGTTGATCTGGCTTCAAAAATGAATTTTGATAACGTTTATCTCGTAGGACAAAATTTCTATAAAACCCATTCAAACTTCACAAAATTTGCAACTTTTGAAGACTTGTCCGACTTCCTTAAAAGCAATAAATTAAAAAAAGGGAACCTTCTAATAAAAGGTTCCAGGGGCATGGCCCTGGAAAGAATTCTGGATTATCTGTAATTCCTGTATGTTGTGGAGTGTATTGGATTAACTCCTTAAGCTCGCTTATCCCAAATAAAGTCGGCTGCTGCAAATCGAAAACCCAATCCCGGTTTTATTTTAACGGTATTGATATTTTATACCTGCCAAATTCGGGAACAAGTTTCCTGTTTAGCTGGTATAAAAATCCACGCGAACTTGCGTGGATTTTCTACTTGATGTGGAGTGTATTGGATTCGAACCAACGACCCCCGCCCTGTCAAGGCGGTGCTCTAAACCAGCTGAGCTAACACTCCTTGTGCTATTATATCAGTTCTATTCAAACTAATTAGTAAAACAGGCTGCAATATCGTAAAATTATCGCGATCATCCTTAAATTATATAGCAAGATCACACATTACAAAGATTTAAATTATATTTCTGTTGCATGGTCCTTTGGGGAATTATATAACCCTTCTAGCTATATGAATAAAGTGTGTTATTTTTATGCAAATTAATTTTGTTCAAAATGAGGATAGTTTCATGGAATGTTAATGGTATCCGGGCCATAATCAAAAAGGAATTCTTTGAATCAATAAATGTTTTGAATCCTGATATACTTTGTATTCAGGAAACAAAAGCCCAGGATATTGAAGTAGAAAAAGCTTTATTACCCTTAAAAGACCAACAACTTTATATTAATTCTGCTGAAAAAAAAGGCTATTCCGGTACTGCGATTTTAAGTAAATCCAATCCTAACAATATTAGTTATGATATGGGAATATCTGAGCATGATTCAGAAGGAAGGGTAATCTGTGCTGAATATGCCAACTTTTTTTTAATAAATGTTTATGTACCCAATTCTGGCCAGAAATTAGAACGATTACCATATCGCAGCAAGTGGGATACAGACTTCCTTCAATATTTAAAAGAAAAAGAGAAAATAAAACCCCTTATAGTATGCGGGGATTTCAATGTTGCTCATAGGGCCATAGACCTTAAAAACGACAAAAAAAATTACAATAAAACAGCAGGCTACACCCAAATTGAAATAGATGGAATGGACAATTTCATAAATTCCGGTTTTATCGACTCATTCAGAAATTTAAATCCGGATGAGGTGGCTTATACCTATTGGAGCTATCGTTTTAAAGCGCGTGAGCGCAATACAGGCTGGCGCATAGACTATTTTTTAATAAGCAAGTCACTACTATCCAAAGTTAAATCTTCCCAAATCCTTCCGGAATTCTTTGGATCTGACCACTGCCCTATTCTTTTGGAAGTGGATATATAATACTTAAAGCCCTTCAATTTTTCTCCTGAGTTTTTTGACTAATTTTCCTACCGTTAGTCCTTGTACAATTATGGAGAAAATTACGACAACATAGGTCATAACCAAAAATAATTCTCTATGCATTTCATAGGTTAACCCAAGCGCCAGGGCAATTGATATTGCACCTCGTAAACCACCCCAAGTCATTATGAGATTGGTATTTGGAACAAAATCCAAACGCTTTGCAAAGACATTTACGGGGATAATCAGAGAGGCATACCTGCAAATTAATGCAATGGGTATGGCCAGAAGTCCGGCCAAAACAAATTCCGGCTCCAGGTCTAAAACCAACAATTCCATTCCAATAAGCACAAAAAGCAATGTATTTAAGAGAATGTCTATCAGTTCCCAAAACTTATCCACATAATTTTCCGTAAGCTCGGACATTGCCATTTTTCTTGCTGTATTACCCCCCACCATCAATCCCGCAACCACCATTGCCAATGGAGCGGAAATGTGCAAATATTGTGCAACTATAGTGCCGGTCATAACCGTTGCCAGTGTTATAATAACTTCAATATCATAGTCGTCAATAGACTTCATTAGCCTTACTGTAATCCAACCCAAAATTGCTCCCCAAAGTAATCCTCCGCCAACTTCATGAATAAACAGCGTAAGAACGTTGGTCATAGAAAAATCTCCGGAACTTCCACTTGCAATTCCGAATATGGTTAGAAAAATTACGACACCAACCCCGTCATTGAAAAGTGATTCGCCCACTATTTTAATTTCCAATTTTTTAGGCACATTAGCCTTTTTTAGTATGCCTAAAACGGCGATAGGGTCTGTTGGAGATATAAGTGCTCCAAAAAGAAGGCAATTAATAAATTGAACTTCTAATCCAATTCCCTGCAACATAAAATATATAATTGTTCCAACGAGAAAAGTAGAAACTAAAACCCCAAAAGTTGCAAAAGTCAGAATGGGCCATCTTAGTTCCCTTAATTTTTGCAAATCGGTATGAAGAGCACCGGCAAACAGCAAAAAGCTCAACATAATATCAAGCAGTACTGATCTGAAATCTATATGCGTTATGATATAGCGTTCTGCATTTAATAAGGTATCATCAAAATAACTAAGGGCAAAAACCCCAAGTGTAAATAAAATGGTAATCACAGTAAGCCCAATAGTGTTTGGGAGCTTAATGAATCTTACATTTAGATAACCAAAGAATGCAGAAATAAACACCAATATGCTGGCAATAACAAAATAATCCATGGGCCACTAATATATTCAATTCCTTTTAAAAAGGTGTCATTTTGATTATTAAGTCATAGGAAAATTTGTGACGACTGATCAAAATCATTCCGAATTTAAAATCTCCAGTTTAACTTCGAATTTCAAATAATGTTTAACCTTAAAAAAAATATCATGACACTAGTTAAATTTAGAAAAAGGGCAAGGCCTTTTGGAAACCTAATTACTTCCGATTTTTTTGACATGGAGAATTTCTTTGAAGACAAATTTTGGAATCGTGGATTAGTAAATGATCGCTTCTGGAATGCAAGAGCTGGTGAACCTGCATTAAATATTATGGAAAAAGAAGACCACTTTGAAATTGAATTGGCAGCACCGGGATTTGCAAAAAAAGATTTCGAGATCACTATTGACGAAGGATATCTTAATATTTCGGCAAAAAAAGAGATGAAGAAGGAAGAAAAGGAAGAAGATTACACAAGAAAGGAATTTAGTTACAATGCATTTGAAAGATCCTTGCTTTTACCAGAAAATGTTAAAGAAGAGGAAATTAAAGCAAAATACAATGACGGTATTTTAAGCTTCAAATTAGCAAAAAAAGAAGTAGCTGTAAAAGCTAAACCAAAAGTTATTGAGATTAGTTAATTTCTAATTCTTCGCTTATAATGCCCTCTGTTTGCGATCTTAAATTTGTCCATGTAGTAAAAGATCGTACCGGAGGGCATTCTTTTTGTTTCAATTTAAAAAGTAACTTACTAAAACATTACAAGCCAGCCTTTTTCGGTATCTGTAGATTTGAAGAATTCTCCAAAGCCACTATTGCTGCTTCATATCCTAAATTAAAAACAGTATCCATGTCTTTTATGGAAAATGTTCTATGATTAATTAAATCCTTGGGTGAAATTACAAGGGTGCAATCACTAAACTTAGGGAGGGAATCCTTGGCAGCCCTTATCTGATAGGCACGTTCCAGGACATTATAAGAGCGTTTTAACTGATCTATTTCTACTTTAAGAAAAGGATTTACATAAACACCTATAATATTTTTACAATGGTCTTTGATCAGATCAACCGGGAAATTGTTCAACGCTCCGCCGTCCACATAATAGGACCCGGCTATTTTTACAGGTGTAAAAACTCCCGGAAAAGCCGCAGAGGCTAATATTGGTCTGATAAGCTCTCCTTTCGTAAATACTTTTAAACTCCCTTCCAAAATATCGGTGGCCGTAATGTATATAGGAATATTGAGGCTTTCAAAATTGTCATCAGGAAAGAACAAGGAGAAATGGTCATATAACTTTTCGGTATCAACAAATCCCGGTTTGCCAACTGCATAATTATTAAGACTAAAAATATCCACTTCCTTTATGAATTGAAGGATTTGCCTCCAAGTCAACCCGCCGGCATATAAAGCACCTATAACTGCCCCAGCACTTGTTCCAGCGATATGGGAAATCTGTAAACCATATTCATCAAGCGCCTTTAGAACTCCTATATGCGCAATCCCCCTGAATCCACCTCCAGACAAAACTAATCCTATCTTCATAATATGGCTATTAATTCAAAGATACTCTATATCTACTAGGCAGTTGCAGCAGGATTAGTAACTTTTCTCATGATGAAAATTTAGTAAACAAAATTTCATGAAAATAAAATACAGCATAAAAAAATACCATAGATGTTTTTTATACACTTATGGTATTTTTTAAACCTCTATATTAATGCTATTCAGCCAGTCTTTTCCTCTTAAAAACCTTAGTCAAGATAAAGGGTACGACTACCCTGGCAACAAAACCATCAAAACTTCTTATTAAATTAAAAGGATAGAAATACGTTTTAAGCTCCTGGAAGCTGTGTTTTGTATACTCCTTATTAATCTCCCTTTGAAGTGCAAGAATTTTTAAATCCTCGTCTATTTCCTTAAATGAGTTGTATTTTTTGTTCATGGTTCTTCAAAAAAGTATTCAGAAAACATTTTCAGCAGAGGTTTATTTAGCTTATCCCTAAATCTGTAGCCAATAATTCCAAGAATCAGATAAATAAGTCCAACTATAGCGAATCCATAGATAGTGTTGTCCATTGCATTGCCAATTGCAAAAGAAGCCGCCATGCTCAAAAACAGTAAGGCCAAAACAGCTATAGTACCTACCAGAATAACCTTTGCTAAATAGGTGACCAAAACCATTGAGATCTTAAAACTTTTAAGCCTGGCGTATTCTATGCTATGCTCCACATAGGAACTAACATTTTCGTCTAATTCAGAAATATTTTGTCTTAATCCTTCAAAAGCCATAAGAATCTACTTCTGTAATTGTGCATTTTTCTTTCTGATCTCTTCAAGCTTGCGTTCTAATTGAACAATTATTTCATCGGCTTTGTAACTCATCGTAGAGATAGTATCTTCTAGTTTTTGTTCAAAAACTTCTTTTCTCTCATCAGCTACTTTAGTGAGTTCGTCTTTGGCATGAGAAATACGTTCAGTTAAATCATGCTTGGTTTCAAGTGCTTTATCTTTAATTTTTTTTCGGGTCTTAATCCCTTCGTCAGGAGCATAGAGTATTCCTATACCAGCTCCTATTGCTGCCCCTGTTAACAGAGCTAACAAAACATTACTACTGTTGTCTGACATGATAAATCTTTTTTAGGTTAATATTAATAATCGGTT
>CBDUGN010000188.1:0-6303 GCA_965366915.1 uncultured Eudoraea sp.
ATTGCATTTTTAAAATGGCCAATTTCACTTTCATAGTGATTTCGCATGTCAACCAATACAGTATTCGGGTCGTCTATTAACTCGTTAAAATGTGTGGCATCTACATGTATCCCTCTATTGGTTACATCGAAAGTGGCATCATTCAAACCATCCGCGACAATTTTCTTTCGAACCTTAATCTTGAGTTTCAAAAAGGACTTATTATCCTGCTCTATGGCAATATTAAGGCGAACATTTTCAAGAAATGAAATAGAATCTAAATGAGATTTAAACTTTTCAAAATTATCCGCAGGAACAGACAATTGGGCATTAATCCCTTCAGGTGCCACATAGATTCTTCCCAGAACATCCAGTTCATTCCAATGAATAAATAAATGATTCCTGAATAATTTTGTATTAAGAATATGTGCGTACTTATAAAAAGAAATTGTCAGACGATCTTTTCCGGCTTCCTCAATAAGAGTCTCTCTTTCTTTAGCACTTAATGTATTGTACAGTTGCATGCTATACTAATTATTAAGTTTAAAAATATAATAGTATGCAAAATTAAACATATTCCTCTTTGGCACAAGAGAAAACCAATTGATTTTGAGGCTTATAATCCAAAATATTAGCGGCCAGGCTGCTCCAAATAAAAAAGAGCCTTGAACTTACAAGACTCTTTAAGGACCACTCCTTGGTAATTTTCTTTTTCATAGATCAACCTGAAAGGATGTGGTCACCATTGCCCAAAGTACATTGGAACCATGGAATATTTTGTGTTTAAGTACGAACACTTATACGTGAGATGCGGGAATACTAAAAAGGTTGCTTTTGACATTGTTATATGAAAAAAGAAATGGTAATTTAGCTCTCCTAATTTCATAGAAAATTACAAATGAGCAACAATAAGGACGCGAAACTTAAAGCATTAAAACTTACACTAGATAAACTGGATAAAACATATGGCAAGGGTGCTGTCATGAAAATGGGCGACTATGTTGACGAGGATGTAGAGGTTATCCCTTCTGGTTCACTTGGTTTAGACATTGCTTTGGGAGTTGGAGGATATCCTCGTGGAAGAGTCATAGAAATATACGGCCCGGAATCTTCAGGTAAAACCACACTTACTTTACATGCTATAGCTGAAGCTCAAAAAAATGGTGGGATTGCAGCATTTATAGATGCCGAGCATGCATTTGACAGGTTTTACGCCAAAAATTTAGGCATTGATATTGACAACCTTATCATTTCACAGCCTGATCACGGTGAACAGGCATTAGAAATTACCGATAATTTAATTCGATCAGGCGCTATAGACATAGTGGTCATAGATTCAGTAGCAGCTCTAACACCAAAAAGTGAAATTGAAGGTGAGATGGGAGACTCCAAAATGGGTTTGCATGCCAGATTGATGTCACAGGCACTTCGAAAATTAACAGGTTCTATCAGCAAAACACATTGTACGGTTATTTTCATAAATCAATTAAGGGAAAAAATAGGGGTTATGTTTGGAAATCCAGAAACCACTACCGGAGGAAACGCCTTAAAGTTTTATGCTTCAGTGAGATTGGATATTCGCAGATCTACGCAAATTAAAGATACAGAAGGTGCTGTCCTGGGGAATAAAACCAGGGTAAAGGTTGTCAAAAATAAAGTCGCTTCCCCATTTAAAACTGCGGAATTTGATATAATGTACGGTGAAGGTATATCCAAGGTTGGTGAAATTCTGGATCTTGGAGTGCAATATGAAATTATTAAAAAGAGTGGATCCTGGTTTAGCTACGGAGACACAAAGCTTGGTCAAGGAAGAGATGCGGTTAAATCCCTTTTGGGGGATAATCCGGAACTACTCGAAGAACTGGAAGGTAAAATAAAAGAAGCTATTAGTGCTGTAAAAGTATAATTTAGAATTCCGTCTTTCCTATATTATTGGTATTTTAAGCAACCTTTACCTGATCTTATCATCTAATACTAAAGATTTTAATAGATGATTATGAAAAGAATAGTTTCCCTGTTTTTCGTATTATTCATATTTGTTTTGTCTTCTTGTAGTTTGAGCGATGATGAACCAAATTTTTATTTTATTCCTCTTCAAGTAGTAAGTGCGGAGTTGCCTGTATCATTCACGTTGCATGAGACTTATCAAATTAATGTAACTTATGTTTTGCCTAATGGTTGCGCTTCCTTTGAAGGTTTTGACGTAACTCCAATTGCAGAAACTACAAGAAATGTAGTCCCAATAGGATCTCAGTTTGATGATCCGGAATGTGTGGATGGAGGAGCTGAAGCAGAAGGTTCATTTAACTTTGTCTGCCTTTATACAGACACCTACCTCTTTAGGTTCTGGACAGGAGAAAATGAAAACGGCGAGCAAGAATATTTGGAAATTGAAGTTCCTGTAAACCAATAATCTACTATTTTAGGTCTGTTAATCTAACCAATATTTTGAGTCTGAAAGAACTCATACATAGTTGCAAAAGAGGAGATAGAATAGCGCAGGAACAATTGTATAGAGATTATGCACAAATATTGTTCGGTATCTGCCTTAAATACTCACGCAATAAAACGGAGGCCGAGGATAATCTTCACGACAGCTTTATGATCATATATGACAAGATTGGTCAGTATAAATTTAAGGGCTCTTTTGAAGGTTGGATAAAAAGGATTACCGTTAATACGGTACTGCAGAAATATAGAAAGGAAGAATATCTGAAAGTAGTGAATGATAATATCGCGGAAGAATCCGAAATTGATTCAGATTACCTGGATATTGAACTCCCCACACTCCTGCGTTACATTCAGGAACTTCCTAATAAATACAGACTCACATTTAATATGTACGTCCTTGATGGGTTTACACACAAAGAGATAAGTGAACAATTAGGGACTTCAGAGGGAACATCAAAATCGAACCTGGCAAGGGCCAGAATGATTTTAAAAGATAAAATAAAGAAAGAAAACATAAATATTGCTTAATTACCTAAGCCATGAAAAAAGAAAATATTGATAAATTGTTCCAGGAGAAGTTGAAAAACTTCAATGAGGTTCCGGACGAAAAAGTCTGGAAAGCTATTGCTACCTCACTGGATAAAAAGAAAAAGTCACGTCCAATTATTATTCCTCTTTGGTGGAAACTAGGAGGAGTAGCGGCAATTTTAGCCATATCATTTTACGTTTTTATTCCTTTTGAAGGCGCTCAAAAGACAGATCATATAATCACGGATGTTGAAAGTTCTCCTTCCCTGGATAATTCAAAAGCTGATGATATTGAAAAGATTTTACCGGAAGAGAATACTAAAAATGGAAGTAATGTTGTAACCTCATCTAATGTCCGAAAAGGAGAAAAAAATTCAGTTCCAGAAAGCAGCAATGATAGGGCGGCAAAGGAATTACCAGATGTTGAGACTTCCGTAGTTGCAACAACTGAAAATAACAATTTGCAAACAGAAGGAAAAACAAACAAAACTGAGCCTTCAGACTCAGAAATAACCATTGCAGCTAATCCTTCAGAAAAAACAGCAGGGGATACCAGGAATGATGAAGCCAGCAAAAAAAATAAGGAACAGCTGAATCCTAAAGATGAAAATACAGCTATTGCCGCCAAAATAAATTCACCTGACAAAGACCCTATAGCTGCCAAGAGCGAGAATGCTAATATTCAAACTGAAACTGGTCTTAAAGAAACTGCAATCGCAAGTGGCGTAGGTAATTTAATTGAGGAAAAAGAGGAGGAAGTTGTAAAATCAGATGAGGGTAAAAAGTCTATTTACGACGAAATTGAAAAATCTCAGGAAACACAAGTAGCTGAAAGTATTAGCAACAGATGGTCTGTTGGACCAAGTATAGGACCTGTTTATTTTAATTCTTTTGGAAATGGTTCACCAATTCACTCAAACTTCGTGTCCAACTCCAAGAGTGGTAACGTAAATCTTAGTTACGGCTTAAGGGTCTCGTACGATATTAGTAAAAAGTTAAGTGTTCGCTCCGGACTCCATAGGGTAGACTATGGCTATAACACAAATGAAATCTCTTTTTCAGCTTCACTTACGGCATCGACGAATGATCAAATAGATAATATAAATTATGCGGCTACTTCAAGAAATTTAGTTGTTAGAAATATGGAAGACAGCAAGCTTTCTGAACAGACAATTAGTTTGGAATTTACCGCTCCAAGTCCTGCGCGTAATGGCAGAATGATTCAGGATTTTGGTTATATAGAATTACCCTTAGAAGTAAATTACGCCTTGCTCGACAGAAAATTTGGAATAAACGTTATAGGCGGATTAAGCTCTCTTTTCCTTGTTTCTAATTCCGTTGTTCTGGAGGCTAATGGAAATACTGTTGAAATGGGTGAGGCAAATAATATTAATGATTTGAATTTAAGTACCAACATCGGTTTTGGATTGAATTATAAATTTTCCCCAATGTTACAATTGAACCTGGAACCTATGTTCAAGTATCAATTAAATACATTTACTCAAACAGCAGGAGATTTTCAACCATTCTCTATAGGAGTCTATACCGGTCTTAATTTTAAATTCTAAGCCCTTTTATATTTGAATAGCCTGTTCTTCTTATTGAGTATAATGGCAATATTAAACAAGTCCGAAAGAAATTGAGTAATAATATAAATACCTTTTGGTATATTGTAATATTTGTCTTATTTACGGGTTGTTTGGCCTCTCTTGCAACTCCTTTAGCATTATTGTTCTCACTTGTTCCCGTAATTCGGATTTCTGATTTTCTTTTAGTCCTTTTGTGCAGAAAAAAGAATGCACCTTTACTCTTAAAATTCCCGGGCCTCCGCTAAAAAATGTGAACGGAAATCGTTTTTTGTTGTCATAAAAAGTAATTGGAACTACGGGAATATTATGGGCAATTGCCATTTTAAAGGCCCCATCTTTAAATTTATCCAGTATTATGTTTTCGTCTGGTACGCCCCCTTCCGGAAAAATGCAAATACTAAGTCCTTGATTTAATCTTTTCTGAGCCCTTCTATAAACTGCACTCCTGCTTCGGCTGTCTTCCCTGTCAACAAGTATACAAACACGTTTATAAAAAAATCCAAAAACCGGAATATTAACCAACTCCTTCTTACCCACAAAGACAAAGGGATTCCTACTGGTTTTTAACATCATCATTATATCCAGCATGCTGGTATGATTTGCAACTAACATATAACTTTGACCTTTTACCAGCTTTTGCTCATAGGATATTCGTGGAAAGCAAAACATCCCGTAAATAATAAAATTTGCCCATATATTTCGAGCCAGCCAAAAAAATTGCGAATAAGTCCTGTTTGAAAGGGTTGCTATCAGAAGTATTGGAAAAAAAATAAAAATTGGAAGGCTTACCAGGATATAAAACCAAATACGATAGAGAACGTGCCCCAATTTTTGCAGAAGTAAGCGCATAAATCAAAAATAACAATTTTAGCAGGGTAATCGTATTTCTTTTACTTTTGCCCCTGTAATATAAATCAAATGGCAAGAATTTTAACTGGTATACAAAGTACAGGAACTCCCCACCTCGGAAATATACTTGGCGCTATTATACCTGCGATAAATATGGCTAAAGATCGTAAAAATGACTCTTTTCTGTTCATTGCAGACATGCACTCACTTACTCAAATAAAAAATGGGGAAGAGTTAAGGCATAACACCTACGCAACTGCTGCTACCTGGTTAGCATTCGGGCTTGACGTTGAAAGTACAGTGTTTTACAGACAGAGCGATGTTCCGCAAGTAACACAACTTGCATGGTATTTAAGCTGTTTTTATCCTTATCAACGGCTTACCCTGGCCCATTCTTTCAAAGACAAAGCAGACAGGCTGGGAGATGTCAATGCAGGGTTATTTACCTATCCTATGTTAATGGCTGCTGATATTTTGTTATATGACGCCAATATTGTGCCGGTTGGCAAAGATCAGTTACAACATATAGAAATGACGCGTGATGTTGCATCCCGGTTCGAGGCCCAAATGGGAGAGACATTTGTAATGCCGGAGGCACAGGTTCAAAAAGATACCATGTATATTCCGGGGACAGATGGGGCGAAAATGAGTAAAAGTAAGGGCAACCTAATTGATATATTTCAACCCGATAAGAAACTGCGCAAACAAGTAATGAGTATTATTACCGATAGCAAATCACTTGAAGATCCTAAAGACCCGGAGACAGATACTACATTTGAATTGTACAAAATTTTAGCCTCTGACACTCAAATTAGCGAAATGCGGACAAATTATCTAAATGGAAATTATGGTTACGGGCATGCAAAACAAGCTTTGTACGAATTAGTTATTGAAAAGTTTAAATCTC
>CBDUGN010000189.1:0-6198 GCA_965366915.1 uncultured Eudoraea sp.
CAAAAGAAGTGGCCTGGCTTGGCCAAGGGCTTATCCATAAAGGGGTATTTGATGCAACTAAGAAGATTCCTCTTATGAGGCATAATAGTAATATTCAGGATTTCGTAAAAGGTAATCATTTTCTTTCAGGAGGCGACTTCTATAACCTTGATAGTGAATTGAATTTAACAGATTCTGATGCCTCGCTCGTAAAACAGAAGGTAAAAGAGAATCATAAGTATTTTAAAGCAGTAAATAAATATGTGATAAACAAAGATAAAATTATTCCCGCCTCATTAACCTTATTTGCACAACTAAAAAGCGACCCTTCCAAAGAAGAGATGGTGTGGATAAACAGTGTTTTTAATGGCTCTGATTATGATAATGCTTACGATACTGCAAAAGAATTAGCCTTTAAGGGAGATACTCAACGCGCACTTCTTTTAAGTGGATATATTTTATCTCAGGTACCCGGTCATGCAGATACTGAAATATTAATGGGAAGAATTCATGCCTGGGAAGGTCGTTATGATATAGCAATTGATATCCTGGAAGGGGCTATTCAAAAGTACCCTATTTATGCAGATGGCTATGCTGCTTTATTAGACGTCTTTTTCTGGTCGGATAATGACCAGCGTGCTTTGTCTCTTCAACATATAATAGAAAGGAATAATATTCGGAACAAAGAATTACAATATAAAATTAATCGTGCACTGAAGAAAATTGAGGAAAAAAAAGAACTGGAAACTGCTAACAAAGTTTAGTACGCAATTGATGAATCACCTATAATTTCTAACAGAAACCAATGTTATATCGAAACATATTTTTAAGTTTATTTCTAGTATTTTTCCTTCATAAAGGAATAACCCAGGAATTGGCATACCAGGGTAATCCGGATACTTCTTTCTTTATTGCAAGGGATCTTGCTTTTGAAGGACAACATAGTATCGCCAGAGATACTTTACAGTTAATACTTTCTAAATACCCTGATTATACTGATGTCAGAAACCTTCTTGCCAAAACATACAGTTGGGACGGTAATCATAATGAAGCGCGTAAACATTTTAACAAAATAACTTCAGTAGAAAGAAGAAATAAAGAAGTGTGGACCGCTGCCATTAAAAATGAAATTTATGCGGAGAATTATACAATTGCCTTGGGTCTGGCGAATAAATCACTTATTTTTTTAGAGGCCGACCCGGATTTACAAGCTTTGCGCACTGAAATAATAAATGAGATTTACAAGCAACAAAATGCTACGAAAAAGAGTGACGCAAAAGAATTAAAAGAAAAAGAGGCTAAAACTTTTAAGAACAGGATAGGGGTTATTAACTCCGTTGATGTATTTGATATCGTTTATGATCCAATGATTTATTCCGGTGCAGAGTATATTCGTGAAACTGGAATTGGTAAGATAATTCCCAGAGTAAATTTCAGCAACCGTTTCAATACTAATGGATTACAATATGAGATGGATTTCTATCCCAAAATTTCAAAAATGTTTTACGCCTATACTAATTACGGGTACTCAAATTCGCAGATTTTTCCGAACCATAGGGCAGGGGCAGAGTTATATGCTAATCTGCCAAAAGCTTTGGAAGTATCAGCAGGGATACGCTATTTAGACTTCGTAACAAGCAGGGCCATAATTTATACCGGCTCAGCTGGGCTTTATAGCGGGAATTATTATTTTTCTTTGAGACCATACCTTACCCCAAGAACTGATGGTCCTATAGGCATCTCCGGAAGTCTTTTAGCACGAAAATATTATCAGGATCGCGAAAATTATTTTGGTGTAAACCTGATTTTGGGTTATTCACCAGAAATTAAACAACTGATATCGGATAGTGATATTATTATTGCACAGACATTGCTCTTTGTGGAATCTCAGCAACTTCTTTTCGAATACCAGTTTACGGCCAAAAGTTTGACGAACAGCTACAGGGCAAGCCTTGGTGTTACAAGACAGGAATTGATTTTTGATCCGGGAAAATTCTTTTGGGCCATTTCTGCGGGATTCAGGTACCATACAAAGTTTTAATTCTTTGTTTGACCGATAAAACTTGTGAGTTTACAACAAATAATACCGACTTCACCACATTTAATTTGGTACACGACTTAGAATATTTATGTTTACTATATGATTATTGATTCCCAAATCTCAATGATTTAAAACCCGAACTTATCATGTTATACGACACCTACGGGGAGGAGTATTTAAATTTCCTCCAAGATTTGAATGAAATTTTAAGTTTAAACGAATTAGCCGAATTGGACTATTTATAGACCACTCGGCTATTTCTTTTCAAAAAAACAAATATTATGGCAAACCAGAATCAAGACAATACTGCGTATTTGAATTTCATTGAAGATCTAAATGAAATTCTTATGGATTACAATATTCACAAACTAAGTTGTTCTTAAGTGTTTTTATTTTATAGATTGTTATAAAAAGCCCGGAAAATCCGGGCTTTTTTGTATTTAACCTAAATACGTTTTAAGAAGCTTGCTTCGGGAATTATGCCGTAATTTACGAATGGCTTTTTCCCGTATTTGTCTAACTCGCTCTCTTGTAAGATCAAAAGTTTGTCCAATCTCTGCAAGTGTCATTGACTGTTGGTCACCAATACCGTAATAAAGTTTAACTACATCTGCTTCTCGTGGAGATAAGGTTTCTAATGCCCTGTTTATTTCTGTATTGAGTGATTGCTGCATCAGGTCCCTGTCGGGTCGTGGAGATTCACCAGATCGCATAACATCATATAAATTCGAATCTTCCCCTTCTTTAAGCGGGGCATCCATGGAAACATGTCGGCCTGAATTTTTAATAGACTGTTTTACTTCGCTTACACTCATTTCCAGCTCCGTCGCAATTTCCTCTGCAGAAGGTGGTCTTTCATGGGCTTGTTCTAAATAGGAGAAGGTTTTCTTTATCTTGTTTATAGATCCTATCTTGTTTAAAGGCAATCGCACAACTCTGGATTGTTCTGCCAATGCTTGTAAAATGGACTGACGTATCCACCAAACCGCATAGGAAATGAATTTAAATCCTCTGGTTTCATCAAATCTTTTGGCCGCCTTCACGAGGCCAACGTTTCCTTCATTTATTAAATCTGGAAGCTTTAATCCCTGATTTTGATATTGTTTTGCCACGGAGACTACAAATCTCAAATTGGCATTTGTTAATTTTTCAAGTGCAGCCTGGTCACCATTTCTGATCTTTTGCGCTAATTCTACCTCTTCATTTGCTGTAATTAATTCTATTTTGCTGATATCCTGCAGGTATTTATCTAATGATTTTGATTCTCTGTTAGTAACCTGCTTGATAATCTTAAGTTGCCTCATATATATTGCCTGAATTATTAGTTTATAATTTCTCAGTATAATGTTTTATTCTGTCTTTTCCAAACTCATTCCACTATTGTTTTACATAAATTATGATAATTCCCTGCATTCGTTGAATGCCCTATTTTTAAGATATTTGAACACTTTTTAGCTTCAATTCATGTTCTGATTAAAGCTAACAATACTATCTTTATAACCGTATAATGAGTAAAAGAGCGCTTAAAAAGTATTTGACGGGTCTTAAAAAGCAGGAATTGGAAGAACAAATGGTTGATTTATATGACCGTTTTCCTGCTGTTAAGCAATACTATGATTTTGTTTTTAATCCCAGAGAAGATAAATGGGTTCAAGAAGCAAAAGTTAAAATCTCCAATGAGTATTTTCCGCTTAAAAGAAAAAAAGCAAGAGCCAGAAGATCAGTCGCTCAAAAATATATAAAACAATTTTTGAAATTAGGTATGGCACCCCATTTAATAGCGGATGTTATGCTTTATAATCTGGAAGTGGCACAATCATTTTCCAAAGAGCGCAATGTACCCGATACATTTTATAAAAGCATGCTAAATTCATTTGCGCAGTTAATACAACATGTTTCCTTATATGGAATGCTCCCGGATTTTAAAGATCGGATTATAAAAGTATACAATACTACATTAGAACAAAACTGGGAGTATTCCGAAGGTTTCGCCAGGGCTCTTGATATAATTGATTAAACCTGGAAGACTTAAAGCCATACAGTTTTGAATGTTTAAAATATTTTAAAATTTTAAAGGAAAAATGGCCATAGTAATTATAAGAAAGGACAATAAGTTAGATGCGTGGAAAAATGCATTGCTTGCTAAAGCTCCGGAAATCCCTATTTACAGCTATTTGGAGGAACATCCAAAAGAAAAAATTACAATGGCTTGCGTTTGGAAACAGCCTGCAGATACTTTAAAACAATATCACAATCTTAAATGTATTGCTTCATTTGGTGCGGGGGTCGATTTTATTTTCAAAGACCAGTCTGTCCCTAAACACTTACCTATTACCAGGGTAGTAGATCCGGTTCTGGCCAGTGATATGTCTGAATTTGTGTTAGCCTTAATACTTGGTTTTTTCAAAAATCTTAATACCTATAAGACAGATCAATTAAAAAATATATGGTCTCCTCAGGAGTATATTAGGATATCAGATGTGACTGTAGGTATTATGGGTATGGGAGCTTTAGGTGAGAAACTGGCAGAAGACCTGATTAAAAATCGATTTGAAGTGATTGGATGGGCAAATTCTCCAAAAATAATTCCCGGAGTAGAAGTTTACGCCGGCAGTAATCAAAAAAACACATTTCTTTCCAGAAGTAATATACTTGTTTGCCTGTTGCCACTTACAAAGGATACCACAGGAATATTAAACAATAAATTATTTAAAGAATTACCAAAACAATCTTATGTTATTAATGTTGCAAGAGGTGGTCATTTGGTGGATAAAGACCTGTTGGAATATGTTAACAACGGACATCTGGCCGGAGCAGGATTAGATGTATTTCACCAGGAGCCGCTGCCTGTTGAACATCCCTTTTGGAATCATCCAAAAATACATATTACGCCACATGTAGCCAGTGTTTCAGATATTGAATCGGTAATCCCACAGTTATTAGAAAACTACAGAAGACTTAAAGAAGGACTGCCCCTAATAAATGAAGTTAGCCGCGAAAAGGGATATTGATTTGCAGTTTTCAGTCTTATAATTTCATTTAAGTACAAAAAACTTATAATTTTGCAAAATTGGAGTGACGACAACTTCAATAAATATATTTCCTTAAATCTTTCAATGAATTTTCGCTTTTGCAGATACAAACAGATCAAATAGAAAAAAAACTTTACGATTACCAATTACAGGATCTGAATACAATATTTTCCTATTTGGAAGAAGCCCCTGAAGACGTAAATCTCCTTTATCAGCTACCGACAGGTGGTGGTAAGACGGTTGTATTTTCTGAGATAGCCAAAAGATTTATTGCTAAAACCCAAAAAAAGGTTGTAGTTCTGACCCATAGAATAGAATTAAGTACGCAAACTTCAAGGATGCTAAATGGTTTTGGAGTTAATAACAAGATCATTAATAGTGAAGTAAAGGAATTACGAGACCAAAATAATTTTATGTGCTTTGTGGCTATGGTTGAAACCTTAAATAACAGGCTGCAGGAGGAAATGATTGAGCTAAACGATGTAGGTTTGGTGATCATTGACGAAGCACATTATAACTCTTTCAGGAAGCTATTTAAGTACTTTGAAAAATCAATTATTTTGGGTGTAACGGCTACACCTCTTAGTTCCAACATTAAGCTTCCGATGAAGGATAACTACAGCAAACTTATCGTTGGTGAATCTATTGAATCGCTTATTAAGAAAAAGTTTCTCGCAAAGGCTAATATGTATAGTTATGACGTTAGCCTACGTTCCTTAAAGCTCGGTATTAACGGGGATTATACTGTTAAATCTTCCGATGAACTTTACGGAAATCAAAATATGCTTTCTAAATTAATAGATGCCTACGAGGAAATAGCTAAAGGTACGAAAACGTTGATTTTCAATAACGGTATAAACACCTCCCGGTACGTCTATGAAACTTTTAAGAAAGCCGGTTATCCCATCCAACATTTGGATAACAAGAATACAGCTGCAGAACGAAAACAAATTTTAGAATGGTTTAAAGAGACAAAAGACGCTATTCTAACCTCAGTAAGTATTCTAACAACAGGTTTTGATGAACCAACTGTTGAGACTATTATGTTAAACCGTGCTACAAGATCATTGACCCTGTATTTCCAGATGATAGGAAGAGGATCTCGTATTTTAAAAAATAAAACAGATTTTACTGTTGTAGATATGG
>CBDUGN010000190.1:0-6153 GCA_965366915.1 uncultured Eudoraea sp.
TAATCATGAATTTCTTCCTGTTGTTCCTCATCAAGGATTTCGTCTATCCAAAATCCTATATTCAATTTAGTACCACTAAAAACTATTTGTTCCATTTCCTTTACCAAATCTTGCAGTTCAAGTCCTTTTGCAGATGCAATATCATTCAAGGGTAACTTTCTATCCACATTCTGAATAATATATAATTTTAATGCCGAATTAGCCCCTGTACTCTTAACTACCAGATCATCCGGACGAATTATTTCATTCTCCTCAACATAGCTGTTAATTAAGGACAGGAAGGGCTTTCCATACTTTTTGGCCTTACCCTCACCTACCCCATGAATATTTACCAATTCCTCCATGGAAATAGGATATTTTAAAGCCATATCATCAAGGGATGGATCCTGGAAAATCACAAAAGGAGGGATATCTAACTTTTTAGCTTCACTTTTTCTAAGATCTTTGAGTAAACGAAGCAATTTTTCATCTGCAGCACCTCCTGCACTTTTAGCTGCAGTTTCAATTGCCTGGTCATTTTCCTCATTATAAACATGATCCTTGGTCATCATAAAAGACACCGGATTTTCAAGAAATGAAGCCCCGGCACTGGTAACATGCAATATTCCGTATTGTTCAATTTCCTTGCTTAGCAATCCAGCAACCAATACCTGCCTAATCAAGGCCATCCAATAACTTTTATCTTTGTCTGATCCAATCCCAAAAAATGGTTTTTCATCGGCTTTGTGAGAGGCAATAAGTGCATTCTTAGACCCTATAAGAGCAAACACAATTTCTTTGGCCCTGAACTTTTCTTTAGTACCCTGAATTACCTTGATTAGCTTGACAACATTTTCTTTGGCTTCTTCCTTTTCCTTAGGATTTCGGGCGTTATCATCCATATCTGCTCCTTCGCCATTGACTTCATCAAATTCTTCACCAAAATAATGAAGAATAAATTTTCTTCTGGACATGGATGTTTCAGCATAGGCAACAATTTCCTGAAGCAGGGCGTTTCCAATTTCCTGTTCTGCTACCGGTTTGCCCGACATAAATTTCTCTAACTTTTCAACATCTTTGTACGAATAAAAAGCGAGACAGTGACCTTCACCCCCATCCCTGCCTGCACGGCCGGTTTCCTGATAATAACTTTCAATGCTTTTGGGAATGTCATGATGAATGACAAATCGCACATCTGGCTTGTCTATTCCCATTCCAAAAGCAATAGTTGCAATTACTACATCTACGTCTTCCATTAGAAACATGTCCTGATACTTAGAACGTGTTTTGGCATCAAACCCAGCATGATAAGGTACCGCGCTAACGCCATTAACCTGTAATACCTGGGCTAGTTCTTCAACTCTTTTCCTGCTTAAGCAATAAATTATCCCTGATTTGCCGACATTTTTCTTTACAAAACGAATAATATCAGCATCGACATTTTTAGTCTTAGGCCTTATCTCATAGAACAAATTGGGTCGGTTAAAAGATGCTTTAAAAACCTTTGCATCTGTAATCATAAGATTCTTAATGATATCCTCCTGAACTTTTGGAGTGGCTGTTGCCGTTAAACCAACTATTGGGATATTATCTCCAAGCCTGTCTATTATAGCTCTTAGATTTCTATATTCCGGCCTGAAATCGTGCCCCCATTCAGAAATACAATGGGCCTCATCAACAGCAACAAAAGATAGTGGTACAGATTGTAAAAAATCTACATACTCCTCCTTGGTGAGGGATTCCGGCGCTACATAGAGTAATTTGGTTATGCCGTCTAAAATATCCTGTTTTACCTCCTTAACCTGGGTCTTTGTTAACGAAGAGTTCAATACATGGGCAATACCCGGATGTGCCGAAACACCTCTTATAGCGTCAACCTGATTTTTCATCAGGGCAATTAGAGGTGATACTACTATAGCAGTCCCATCTTTTATAAGAGCAGGCAGTTGATAACAAAGTGATTTTCCACCTCCTGTAGGCATAATTACAAAGGTGTTCTTGTTTTGAATGACGTTTCTTATAACATCTTCCTGTAGTCCTTTAAATTTGGAAAAACCAAAATACTTTTTTAGCGCTGCATGTAGTTCAATTTCATTCAAAATCATTGCAAATTTAGTATATCAAGTCCTGTATTATATAGATATTCTTAATCAAAATGAAGATTTGTCTTCTTGTTATTAGGTAGGTGAAATATGATAATTTATTTTGTTCGCAGTTTAAAATCTCCTATAAAATAAGTTTATGTAATTTTGTTTTCTTAAATATAATACATTCTTTTAAAATCTGTTTACTTATTAAGTTAATTTCTAAAACCGTAAACACATAATTTTCAAAACCATATTGAGCAATCACAAAGCTATATTGGCCACAGCCAAAAAAACCATAACAACTGAAAGTGAAGCCATTGCGCATTTGACTACACTTTTAGACCAAGAGTTTGCAAGTGCCGTTAACTGCATTTATGAATCGTTGGGGCGTGTAGTAATTACGGGTATAGGTAAAAGTGCTATTATTGCGTCAAAAATCGTAGCTACCTTAAACTCTACAGGGACACCGGCAATTTTTATGCATGCAGCTGATGCCATACATGGCGATCTGGGTACAATCCAGAAAGACGATGTAGTTATTTGTATTTCCAAAAGCGGGAATACGCCTGAAATAAAAATGCTGGTTCCGCTTATCAAACTCGGAAATAATAAGTTAATTGGCATGTGCGGCAATTCAGATTCATTCCTGGCTGAAAATGCAGATTTTATGTTGAACACTTTTGTCAAAAAAGAAGCTTGTCCGAACAACCTGGCGCCAACAACCAGCACCACTGCGCAACTTGTAATGGGTGATGCTATAGCTATCTGTCTTCTGGAATTGAGAGGATTCAGCAGTCAGGATTTTGCCAAATATCATCCCGGGGGTACTCTTGGTAAAAAACTATATCTCCGAGTCTCTGATATTTCCAGTAATAATTTAAAACCCCAGGTAGGCATAGATGCGGATGTAAAACAGGTTATAATTGAAATTTCTGAAAAAATGTTAGGGGTTACAGCTGTTATGAACAATGAAAAGCTCGTTGGAATTGTTACAGATGGCGATATTAGGCGGATGCTTAACAAATATGAAAACATAAATGGCCTTAAGGCCAAAGATATAATGACAACTAATCCTAAGACCATTGGTGCAGACGTCCTCGCCA
The DNA here is from genome assembly GCA_965366915.1 of uncultured Eudoraea sp. Classification (GTDB taxonomy): domain Bacteria; phylum Bacteroidota; class Bacteroidia; order Flavobacteriales; family Flavobacteriaceae; genus Eudoraea. The sequence continues at coordinate 3,170 of CBDUGN010000190.1, forward strand.
TAAAAGCGTTGAAAGAGATGCGGGCTAACAGCGTATCACAATTACTTGCTGTAGATGGAGAGAAATATGTAGGCGTTGTTCATTTGCATAATCTAATTAATGAAGGAATACTTTAATGGCCAAAGCAACAACAAGCGACCCTAATGAAATGTCCTTTTTGGACCATCTGGAAGAACTGCGGTGGCATCTAATTCGGTCAACTATTGCAGTAGTTCTTATTGGTATTGTGGCTTTTTTAATGAAAGACTTTATTTTTGATACCGTTATTTTCGGTCCAAAGAAACCAGATTTTCCAACATATGGTGTTTTCTGCAAACTTTCGAGGATCCTTGGTTTTAGTGAAGCCTTTTGTGTTACGGAACCCATATTTACAGTGCAAAGCAGGCAAATGGCTGAGCAGTTTTCTGCCCATATCTGGACATCTATCTGGGCTGGATTTATTCTTGGCTTTCCTTACATTCTTTATGAAATTTGGAAATTCATCAGTCCGGGATTATATGATAAGGAACGTAGCAATTCCCGCGGTTTTATATTTATTGCTTCTTCCCTATTTTTCCTTGGTGTATTATTTGGCTATTATGTGGTAGCACCTCTTTCAATTAACTTTTTAGGTGGATATTCGGTCAGTGATGAAATTGTTCGAGAAATTGATCTGAGCTCTTATATTTCAACAGTAAGAGCCGCTGTAATAGCATGCGGTATAATATTTGAACTCCCAATAATTATTTTCTTTCTTACCAAAGTTGGATTAGTAACCCCGGAGATACTTAAAAAATATCGAAAAATAGCCCTCGTTATTGTACTTATACTCTCCGCAGTCATTACGCCTCCGGATGTTGCAAGCCAGATTATTGTGGCAGTACCTGTTCTTATTCTTTACCAGATCAGCATCTATATTTCAAAAGTTGTATTAAAAAGAGAAGCCAAAAAAGTAACTAAAAATGTCAAATCCCGTTGAGGAGTTTAACGCCTACCGTTCTAAAATGAATGGGAAATTGTTAGCCGATAACAACAAAATAATAAAGAGAATCTTCAATCTTGATACTAACGCTTATAGTGAGGGTGTACTGGATGTAAAAACCAAAGAATTATTGGGCCTCGTGGCGTCTGCGGTTTTACGATGCGATGATTGTATAAAGTACCATTTGCAAAGCAGCTATAATTGTGGAGCAACCAAAGAAGAGGTAATGGAAAGCCTAAGTATTGCTACCTTGGTTGGGGGCACAATAGTTATTCCACATTTGCGAAGAGCTTATGAGTTTTGGGAACAACTTGAGCTACAGGAAGGTTAAAAAAAGTATAATTCGCTACAGCTGAAGGTAATATGACTTAGATTTGGATGATAATTTTTCTGAATGAAATTAAGAGCAGATAAAATAATGAAGGCCTACAGGGGGCGCAAGGTGGTAAAGGGTATTTCACTGGAAGTAGACCAGGGAGAAATTGTTGGGCTGCTGGGCCCTAACGGAGCCGGAAAGACTACCTGCTTCTACATGATTGTAGGACTTATAAAACCCAATGGAGGACAGATCTTCTTAGATGATACGGAGATCACAAAATTTCCAATGTACAAAAGGGCTCAAAATGGTATTGGCTACCTTGCTCAGGAGGCTTCTGTATTTAGAAAATTAAGTATTGAAGATAATATCTTAAGTGTTTTACAACTTACTAAACTGAGTAAAAAAGAGCAACACTTGAAAATGGAGTCACTAATCGAAGAGTTCGGACTGGGGCACATCAGAAAGAACAGAGGTGATTTATTATCTGGGGGAGAACGTAGAAGAACAGAAATAGCAAGAGCCCTGGCCACTGACCCAAAGTTTATACTTCTGGATGAACCGTTTGCAGGCGTTGATCCGGTTGCAGTAGAAGATATTCAGCGAATTGTAGCACAATTGAAAGATAAGAACATAGGTATCCTGATTACAGATCATAATGTGCAGGAGACCCTGGCAATCACAGAGCGATCCTACCTGATGTTTGAAGGAGGAATACTAAAATCTGGTATTCCCGAAGTCCTTGCAGAAGACGAAATGGTTCGTAAAGTTTATTTGGGACAGAACTTTGAATTGCGCAAAAAGAAACTTGACTTTTAAAGTTAGCCTCAAGATAAATTAAGAGAGTCCTTTACCAATATTGCCGAAAATATTAATGGTTTCCTTAATTTAGATGTAATGTTAAAAATTGCACGCTGTTATGAAAAATTTAACCCTCAACTGCCTGATCATTATAATTGTTGCGACACAAATTATAAATATCAGTTGTTCATCGGATGATAATGGTATTGAGGTAGCAGAAGTTTCATCTGAGAGGACCATTGATACCAAACTTGTGGGCACCTGGAATGGAACTATGGAGGGATCAATAGGGACTGCAATTTTCGTCTTCACATTACAAATGAACGGGGAAATAATTGCCGAAACTGACTCCCAGGTTTTATGCACCTTTCAGGGAGCCTGGTGGGTCTCAAATAAAAAATTTACAGCAAGTGGTGAAGATGAATGTGGTGGCACTGCCATAGAACTACTTGGGAATAATACCTCTAGTACTCAAATTTCAGGAAACTGGACTGCAAGTAACGGAGATAGTGGTACTTTTTCTATGACAAAGCAATAAACATTATGTTCAATTCTCCAGCCTTAATTCCCCCAATTTGTAAACTTTAGAATTTATTTAGCACCAAGCTTGTATACAATAGAGCTAATAACATAAAAAAATACGATGGCTGGTACTGCTAAAAACTTTGTCGTTAGCAACAAGACCAAACTTACGATAACGAAAATATAGCGCAACGCGTTATCCTTAAAACTCCAGTTTTTAAATTTCAAGGTAAATAATTCTATTCTCGAATTTAACAGATAAGAACTCAGAATCGTGATACTAATCAAAAACCATGGATTTAAGATTATCTGACTTAAGAAATCATTACCCTGGTTTAATAGTATCAATGGAAGGGATAGTATAAATAGTGCATTTGCCGGAGT
>CBDUGN010000191.1:0-6151 GCA_965366915.1 uncultured Eudoraea sp.
TATTTTCATATTTATCGCGTTCCATCCTGGCAGGACCCAATACTTTTTCTATATCCTTATTGCTAATCTTCACGTTATATGACTCCTCAATAGCAATTGATTTAGCGGCATATCGGACCATTTTCGCTATTTGTTTTTCAAGTCCTCTTACACCGGATTCTCGTGTATATCCTTCAACAATTTTCTCCAGCTGGGGTTTCGCAATTTTTAAGTCTTTCGATGAGAGTCCATGCTCTTTAAGTTGTTTGGGTAGCAAATGTCGTTTCCCAATTTCCACTTTTTCTTCAATAGTATATCCGGTAACATTTATTATCTCCATTCTATCGCGCAAGGCAGGTTGAATCGTAGAAAGATTATTGGCCGTTGCTATAAACATGACTTTAGAGAGATCATAGCCGAGCTCAAGGAAATTATCGTGAAATTCATTGTTTTGTTCAGGATCTAATACCTCTAACATAGCGGAAGACGGATCGCCCTGGTGACTAGCCCCTAATTTGTCGATTTCATCTAAAATGAAGACAGGATTCGAAGTCCCTGCTTTTTTAATACTCTGTAAAATCCTGCCCGGCATGGCACCGATATAAGTTTTACGGTGTCCTCTGATTTCAGCTTCATCCCGCAAACCACCTAAAGACATACGAACATATTCCCTGCCTAATGCTTCGGCTACCGATTTGCCAAGGGAAGTCTTTCCAACCCCAGGAGGTCCATAAAGACATAAAATAGGAGATTTCATATCATTTCGCAGCTTAAGAACAGCTAAATACTCTATTATCCTTTGCTTTACATCTTCAAGTCCATAATGGTCCCTGTCTAAAATTCTCTGAGCCCTCTTAAGATCAAATTTATCCCTGGAATATTCATTCCAAGGCAATTCGAGAAACAAATCGAGATAATTCCTCTGTATAGAATACTCGGCTACTTGTGGATTCATGCGCTTCATTTTGGCCAATTCCTTTTCAAAATGCTCCGCTACCTTTGCATCCCATTTCTTGTTCTTGGATTTGGCTTGCATTTCAAGAAACTCTTCATCATAAGAAGCCCCTCCCAATTCTTCCTGAATTGTTTTCATCTGCTGATGTAAAAAATACTCCCGCTGCTGCTGATCCAGGTCACTACGGACTTTAGACTGGATATCTTTCTGCAGTTTCAATTTCTGAAGCTCCACATTCATGTATTTCAACGTAGCGAGGGCTCTGTCTTGCAGATTAGGAATCTCCAGTAAGTCCTGCTTGTCTTTAACATCAAGATTAAGGTTGGAAGAAACGAAGTTTATCAGAAAAGAATTGCTTTCTATGTTCTTTATCGCAAAGGAAGCTTCACTTGGGATGTTAGGATTATTTTTGATAATTTTTAACGCCAGTTCTTTTATCGAATCTATGATAGCCAGAAATTCCTGATCGCCAGGCAAGGGCCTTACCTCGTCCGCTTCTCGAATTGTAGCAGTCATATATGGATTCTCTGTGAGAACCTCAGCTATTTCAAATCGTTTTTTACCCTGTATTATAACAGTCGTATTACCATCGGGCATTTTCAAAACCCTTAAAATTCTGGCAACAGTCCCTAAAACATTAATGTCTTTAATCCCGGGGTATTCTGTCTCCTCATCTTTCTGTGAAACAACTCCTATTACCTTAGATCCTTTATTGGCGTCTTTTATTAAATTTATTGAAGTATCTCTTCCCGCAGTAATAGGTATAACCACACCCGGAAACAGTACAGTATTTCGAAGAGGCAAAATAGGTAATACCTCAGGTAAGCTTTCGTTATTCATCTCCTCTTCATCCTCAGGAGTCAATAACGGTATTAATTCAGAATCTTCGTCAATTCCCTGAAACGTCATATTGTCAAAATTTGAATACTTAGAATATCCCATATCATTTTATTCGGTCATTCTGTCATTTAAGGACAGATTATGTATTAGTTAATTCTATCTATACCTTTTTAAATGGCCCGTATTTAGGCCTAAACAGCCATAAATAAAGGCCTTTCAACTTAATTAAGTCAATTCTTGTGCCAACAAAGAAATATTTTTCTAAAAAAAAGTGTAACATTTCATAAATTAAGAAATCTATTATACAAAGCATTTACTTTTTGAGCCAAAATAAAGTACATACTGAAGCCTTGTTACAATTGTGTCTGGAAGGTAAGCAAAGTGCACAAATGGAAATTTACAATCGTTATTACAAAGCCATGTTTAATACGGCTTTTAGGATTGTAAAAGACAGTGCAGAAGCTGAAGATGTTATGCAGGAATCGTTTTTAAATGCTTTTACGAAACTGCATACGTTTAAAGGAGATGTTACTTTCGGTGCGTGGTTAAAGCGCATAGTTATTAACAAAAGTATCTATCATTACAGAAAGCAGAAGAAAAAAAATGAGGTTGGATTAGATGAAATATTGTACAAGGTCGAAGATAATGACGGAATTGACGAGGATCATGGGAATACAGAACGAATGGCTCAAAAAGTACTGGAAACCATGAAACAATTGAAAGACAATTACAGAATTTCTTTGACCTTACATCTAATTGAAGGTTATGATTATGAAGAGATTAGTTCAATCATGGGTATAAGTTATGCGAATTGCAGGACTACAATATCAAGGGCAAAGGATAGTTTGAGAAAAAAAATGATAAAAGCTTAATTATGAATGAAGATCGAAAAATAGAGGAATTGTTTAAGACCCTGCAAGGTTCTTTTGATACAGAAGAACCAGGAGAAGGTCATGAGGAAAGATTCCTTCAGAAGTTAAGCAATTCTAAAGGGGTAGTAAGATTAGCGTATAAAAAGAACAATTGGTGGCGGCCTTTGTCGATTGCAGCTTCCATAATGTTGCTTTTCGCAGTTGGTGCATCGCTCTATACCAGTGGACCTTCAATTGATGAGCAGGTGGCTAAAATATCGCCTGAAGTTTCGCAGACTCAGTTTTACTTTGCCAATCTTATTGAGGGGCAAATTAACGACCTGGTAAATGAAAGCACACCCGAAACCAAAAAATTAGTTGATGATACTTTGTTACAATTAAATAAACTTGAAATTAATTATAAAAAACTTGAACAAGATCTAATTAATGGTGGAAATAGCAAACTGATACTTAGTGCGATGATAACCAATTTCCAAACACGCATTGATTTATTACAGGAGGTTATGGACAAAATAGAAAATATTAAAACTTTTAAAAATTACGATGATGAAAACATTACTATTTAAATATATCTTACTTGCGCTTTTTATAGTTCCGGTTGCAGGTCTGGCCTCCAATGGAAAACTGAAAGGCAAGTATACCAAGGAGAAAACGATTAAGAAGGAGTTTAATGTTAATGCAGACGCCCTTCTCAAGGTTTCAAATAGCTATGGAAATCTAAGTTTAAGCTCCTGGAGCGAGAATAGGGTTGTAATAGAGGTTCATATTAAAACAAGTGGGAATAATGAGTCCAAAGTACAGGAGAAGCTCGATAAAATCACTGTGGATTTTGATGCCAGTAGCGATATAGTTTCAGCAAAAACCATCTTTAACAAGGATAAGAGTTGGGGCTGGAACTGGGGAAAAAATAACAACGTGAATATGCAAATCAATTATATTATCAAACTGCCGGTAAAAAATAGCGTACACCTAAATAATGACTATGGGAATATTATGCTGGACAGAATTGATGGCCATGCCAAAATTAGTTGTGATTATGGAAGGTTGGAAATTGGAGAATTGCATGGAAGGAATAATGAATTAAAATTTGATTACACTTCGAAATCAACAATAGAATATGTGCGAAGTGCTAAAATTTCTGCCGATTACTCTGGATTTACCATTCAAAAAGCCGGGGATTTATTTATAAGCGCCGATTATACGAATTCCGCCATCGGACAAATGCAAAATCTGGAATATTCCAGTGATTATGGTAAATTAGACGTAGAAGAAGCCTATAGTGTTCAAGGCAATGGGGATTATATAAATGTAAAACTGGGTACTATTCACGGTAATGTGGATATAAATGCAGATTATGGCTCTGTAAGTATAACAAACATGGCTGAAGATGCAGGAAATGTTTCTATCCGATCAGATTACACAGGTATTAAAATAGGATACGATCCTATGTATAACTTCAATTTTGAAATTACAACTGAATATGCCGGGGTTAGCGGGAAAGATGATTTTGAAATCAATATAAGTAAAGAAAAATCCAACGAACGATATTACAAAGGATTTTATGGAAGTGAAAGTAGTGAAAACATGATCTCCATCACAAGTGATTATGGTAGTGTGAGTTTTACTAAAAATTGAACAAAACCTTTAAACGACAAATACTAATATCTAAAACACATAATCATGAATAAAATACTAACACTTGGAATAACACTATGCATGGTTGCATTCGCAAATGCACAATGGGGTAAGAAAATAAAAGGAAACGGAAATGTAGTTACCATTGAAAGATCTACAGAAGATTATGATGCCATATCAGTTTCAGGATGGTTTGATGTTATCCTGGTTGACGGAAAAGAGGGAAAACTAAGTATTGAGGGCGATGAAAATTTACTTGAGCATATAAAAACTGAGGTAAAAGATGGCAAATTGGTTGTTAAAGTAAAAAAAGGGTATAACCTCCAACCTTCTTCATGGAAAAAAGATGGAGGAATCTATGTAACCGTGCCAGTAGAAAGTGTTAACTCGGTTTCACTATCAGGGTCGGGAGATATTGTTGGTAAAAAAACCATTTCCGCTGCAGAATTTAATACAAGTATGTCGGGCTCCGGAGATATCACACTCGATTTGGAATCTAAAACGGTTACGGCATCAATGTCTGGTTCTGGTGATATAGAATTAAGTGGCTCCACTGAAGTATTTGAGGTCCAAATTTCGGGTTCTGGTGACATAAAGGCTTATGAATTAATAGCTGATAAAGTTGATGCCAGTGTTTCTGGTTCTGCTGATATTAAGGTGACAGCAAACGAAGAGTTAATAGCCAGGGTTTCCGGTTCCGGAGATATACATTATAGAGGGGATCCGAAAAAGATAGATAGCAAAACTTCTGGTTCAGGAGATATTACCAAAGGATAGTATTACATCAAAAAACCAACGACAATAGTACCCTGGCGGAATCGTCAGGGTTTTTTATCTACCCTCGTCAACAAAAACAATCCACAAAGGAAAAATAGTCCCAGAAATATGGTAGCGTTTCTCATGCTACCTGTAAACTGGGCAATAAAGCCGTACAAAAATGTGCCTATTACGATTCCCAGTTTTTCCGCAACATCATAAAAACTAAAAAAGGAAGCTGTATCTGTTGTTTCAGGGATAAATTTGGAATAAGTAGATCTCGATAATGCCTGTATTCCGCCCATGACAATTCCCACAAAACCCGCCGCTATATAGAAATCAATAGGCGTAATCAAGAAATAGGCATAAATACAGATTATTAGCCATAAAATATTTATCACCATAAGCGTCTTTATATTGCCAAATCTTTTTGATGCCTTCGCTGTCATAGTTGCTCCGAAAATGGCCACCAGTTGAATAACCAGAATACTAACAATTAACCCTGTAGTACGCTCATTATCTGAACCCCAGTCTATCTCCTGCTCCCCAAAATAAGTGGCTATCAGCATAACAGTCTGCACAGCCATGCTATAAACAAAAAAGGCTAACAGATATCTTTTTAGTTTTACCTCATTTCCTAATTGGTGCCATACCCCTTTTAGCTCTTTGAATCCATTGAAAATAATATTTTGCCGCACTCCAGGCCTTTTTACCCCCTTAGGAAGATAATAAAAGGTATATTGGCTAAACAAAATCCACCAAATACCTACTGTTACGAATGAATATTTCATAGCTTTTATCTCAGCAACTTCAGAGGCATCTGTCTCAATCCCAAAAATATTGGGTTTCATTACCATTGCGAGGTTTAACAACAGTAAGAGCACGCTTCCTATATAGCCCATGGAAAATCCTTTGGCACTAATACCATCCTGTTGCTCAGGGAATGCAATATCCGGAAGGTAGGAATTATTGATTGCAAAACTCACCCAGAATCCCACAAGACCAAAAAAGTAACATATCAGGCCCAAATAAATATTTTCCAATGAAAACCAGTAAAGGCCAATGCAGGAAACTCCTCCCAGGTAACAAAAAAATTTCATAAAGATTTTCTTGT
>CBDUGN010000192.1:0-6150 GCA_965366915.1 uncultured Eudoraea sp.
TTTTGTCATTCTTTTCTTTCCGGCTTTTTTTGCAGACAATTATTTAAGTATTTACATAAATTACTTATCGGTGTCCTTATCTTCTTTTATCAAGGGTCATTTTTCTCCTGGATTTGATTTGGCTTTAGACACAAAATGGCCCTGCCGGTAGCTTTGTGAAATTACAACTTTCTCTTTGAAACCGATGGGGATTATAGATCGTAAATTTGAAGGAATTTGTTAAATATTTTGAATGTTTATTAAAAATATGACCTTTAAAAAAAGTATCTTTACAGCTTAAATTAGTACTGTTTTATGGCCATAGTAGATTTATATTTTCATAGTGAACATAGGCGAAATTTAGCTCATTTCGCTTCTTTAGCATCTCTTGCAGCTGTTGATGGCGAGATTAATCCCGGAGAAAAAGGCTTATTAGACCGTTTTGCCCGTAAGCTGGATATTACCCCTAAGGAATATAAGGAAGTAATGAAGAAGTCTAACCAATATCCCATTACTCCTTCAAACAGTTTAGAAGAACGCCTGGAACGCTTGTATGATCTATTTCGATTAATATATGTGGATCATAATGTGGAAGATGAGGAAATGGCTTTGCTAAAGAAATATGCCATTGGATTGGGATTTCCAGTTAAAAAAGCCAACCACATCGTAGAAAAGTCTGTGGCAATATTTAGTGGAAGATTTAATTTTGAGGATTATCTCTATATCCTGAAACATTAGCGGAAAGTGTAAAAAAACAGAAGCCTTATCCGTTTGACGTGGCTTGGTATCTGGCCATAAATTCTTCGGCTTTTTCTACCATTTTAGGACTTCCACAAATGAATGGTACGCGTTCGTGCAATTCTTTTGGTTGAATTTCCATTATTCTTGTAAACCCATCACTCGCTTTTCCCTTCGCTTGTTCTGCAATAAACGCCATAGGGTTGCATTCGTAGAGCAGTCTCAATTTACCATTAGATGCAACGCTGCTTTTAGGATACATATAAATACCCCCTTTTATCATATTTCTATGAAAATCTGAAACCAGAGAACCAATATATCTTGAAGTGTATGGCCTGTCATCTTCTTCTAACTGGCAGTATTTGATATAATCCTTAACTCCCTGAGGAAAATGAATGTAGTTACCTTCATTAACCGAATAAATTTTGCCTGTTTCCGGATACTTCATATCAGGATGTGAAAGATAAAATGTACCTATAGCCGGATTCAGTGTAAAACCGTTAACACCGTGCCCGGTAGTATATACGAGCATAGTTGAGGTTCCATATACTACATAGCCTGCAGCTACCTGATTTATGCCCGGCTGAAGAAAATCTTCAAGGGTAACGGGGGTTCCCACAGGAGTAATTCTTCTATAAATAGAAAAGATGGTTCCAACAGAAACGTTTACGTCAATATTAGAAGAACCATCCAGGGGATCAATAAGGACCACATATTTATTTTGATGCTTTTCATCCTGGCTATTAATGGCTATAAAATCGTCTTCCTCTTCTGAAGCAATGCCGCAAACTATTTCCCTGTTTATTAAGGTCTGAATAAATTTTTCATTCGCGAGCACGTCAAGTTTTTGCTGATCTTCACCCTGTATATTAGTATCACCGGCCGCTCCCAGGATATCCACAAGTCCCGCCTTATTAACTTCATGGTTTACTACCTTGGAGGCAAGTCTTATGGCGTTTATCAGTCTGGAAAATTCACCTGAAGAGTATTGGAATGAAGCCTGATTTTCTATGACAAATTCACCGAGTGTTGTATTTTTTTTATCCATTCAGGAAGGTTGTTTTATTTAAGTACAAATATCGGTTATTTTGTTATACTATAAGGTTTTCGTAAACTCATAATTTTTTAAATATATAACTTTGTGTTTTATTTGTAACAAATATGAAATATCAAATCAGAGAATCAGTAGCGGAGGATATGCCTGCTGTTTTGAAATTAATAAAGGAATTGGCAATTTTCGAGAGAGAGGAGCATGCTGTTGAGATGACAACAGAGCGCCTGGTGAAGGATGGATTCGGGAGTAAAAAACTATTTCATTGTTTTGTAGGGGTAATAGATAAGAATGTTGAAGGGATGGCCTTGCTATATCCCAGGTATTCAACCTGGAAAGGTCCGGTAATACATTTAGAAGATCTGATTGTTTCAGAGGGCTTCCGTGGAAGCGGCCTGGGCACGGCCTTGTTAAATGAAGTTGTAAAATATGGAGCACAATTGGGCGTTAAACGTATATCCTGGGACGTGCTCGACTGGAATAGTCCTGCAATTGAGTTTTATGAAAAGAAAGGAGCCAAAGTATTGCGCGATTGGGATGTGGTACATTTAGATGAAAAAGGTATTCAAGAATATTTAAACAACTTATGAGAGTATTTAAGTTTGGAGGAGCATCGGTTAAAGATGCCAATGGAATCAAAAATTTGGTAAGAGTTCTTGAGGAGACAGGACATCAGAATACATTTTTAGTGGTTTCGGCGATGGGAAAAATGACCAATGCAATGGAGGTCGTAGTTAAAGCATATTTTGATGACCGTATTGGATTAAAAAGTACTCTTGAAGAAGTAGTGTTGTATCACCAGAATATCCTGGAGGAATTATTTAAAGATAAAAACCATCCGGTTTATCAAAAGGTTAACCTTCTATTCGAAGAGGTCAATGGCTTTTTAGCCTGGAACAAATCGCCCAATTACAGTTTTGTTTATGACCAGGTAGTTGGATATGGGGAATTACTTTCAACTACCATTGTGAGCATGTATCTTAATGAAGTAGGAATAAAAAATTACTGGATTGATATTCGAGATTTTATAAAGACTGATGATAATTACAGAGACGGCAGGGTAAACTGGGAAAAAACACAACAGTCTATTGAAGAGGGGGTCGAAAAGAATAAATTATATATCACCCAGGGATTTTTGGCCAGTGACGATAACAATTTTACCACGACACTTGGCAGAGAAGGTTCTGACTATACTGCCGCGATTCTTGCCTATTGCCTAAATGCCAATTCTGTTACTATATGGAAAGATGTTCCCGGAGTTCTGAATGCAGATCCGAGGTATTTTGAAGAGACAAAATTATTAAACCAAATATCCTATAGAGAAGCAATAGAACTGGCTTTTTATGGGGCTTCTGTAATACACCCCAAGACATTGCAGCCTTTACAGAGAAAGGAAATACCACTGCATGTAAAATCGTTTAATAATCCTAAGGATGCCGGGACTACGGTTGGCAAGGGTGTTGGGATTGAACCCGAGATACCTTGTTTTATTGTAAAGAAGAATCAGGTGTTAATGAAACTGTCTTCGCTGGATTTTTCATTTATTGTTGAAGACAGTATTGGTGATCTTTTTAAATTGTTACACGACTATAAAATGAAGGTAGATCTCATTCAGAATTCGGCAATAAGTTTTTCTGTTTGTGTGGATAATAAGTTTAACCGTCTTAACGATTTACTGGATCAACTTTCCGGCAGGTTTAAGGTAGTCTGCCATGAAGATGTTTCTTTGTATACTATCCGACATTTTAATACAGAGTCTATAGAATCCTTACAGAATGGAAGAGAGGTTCTTTTAGAACAGCGAGGTAAGGAAACCTTGCAATTGGTAGTAAAGCAATAACCCAAAAACGTTATTTTACAGTGTTAAAATAGGAGGCTCTCCTCTCTATTTTCCTATATTTACTTATATATACTTAGATATTCTATGGGTTTAGTCACCGTAAAAGAAGTAGCCAAGGCCGTAAATCTTCAACGATATGGTTTTTTCGGAACATTCATGGGATGGATTCTGGTTAGGTTAACCAAATTGTCGGACATCAACAAGTTTTATGATAAACATAAGGAACTGGAAGGTCCCAAATTCCTGGACGCTATTCTGGAACACTATGAAATTGACTTTGAAATACCGGAAGATGATTTTAAACGATTGCCTAAAGAGGGAGCATATATTACTATTAGCAATCATCCGCTTGGAGGCATAGACGGAGTTTTACTTCTTAAGTTAATGCTACAACAAAGACCGGATTTCAAAATTATTGCGAATTTTTTACTTCATAGGGTAGAGCCGCTGGCACCTTATATAATGCCGGTGAACCCATTTGAAAATCATAAAGATGCCAAAAGCAGTATTACAGGATTTAAAAGCGCTTTGAGCCATTTAAGGGATGGTCATCCCCTGGGTATTTTCCCGGCAGGAGAGGTGTCGACCTATAAAGATGGAAAACTAATAGTTGACAGACCCTGGGAAGAATCCGCATTAAAACTAATCCGAAAAGCCGAAGTTCCTATAGTACCTATTTATTTCCACGCAAAGAATAGTAAATTATTCTATCATTTATCGAAGTTCAATGATGTTTTCCGTACGGCCAAATTACCTTCGGAAGTTACCACTCAAAGAAACAGGGCTATAAAGGTAAGAATAGGGCAACCTATAGGAGTGCAATCCCAAAAGGAACACGAAAGCTTAGAGGATTTTTCGGAGCTGTTGCGCAAAAAAACGTATATACTGGCGAATGCTTATGAAAAAGAACGTTTAATAGATCAGATCCCAACTACTTTAAAAATACCAAAAACTCCCAGAAAGATAGCTGGTGAAATGCGGACAGAAGTAATACAGGGAGAATTAGAAAAATTAAGGGAGAAGGATTGTCGTTTATTACAAAGCAAGAATTATGAAGTGTTTTTAGCGCAGGCAAAAGACATGCCTTTTATTCTGAAAGAAATAGGAAGACAAAGAGAACTTACATTCAGAGCAATAGGTGAAGGCACAAACAAATCCATTGACCTTGATAAATTTGATTATTACTACCACCATTTATTCCTATGGGATAATAACGAGAAGAAAATAGTGGGTGCCTATAGAATGGGAATGGGATCTGAAATATTCAGGCAATATGGGATTGACGGATTTTATTTACAGGATCTGTTTGGATTTGAACCTGAATTATACGGCATGATGCAACAATCAATAGAAATGGGGCGAGCATATATTGTTAAGGAATATCAGCAGAAGCCTATGCCCTTGTTTCTTCTGTGGAAAGGGATAGTTCATACAACGCTCAGGCATCCGGAACACAAATATTTAATTGGAGGCGTTAGTATAAGTAACCAATTTTCCAATTTCTCCAAGTCCCTGATGATAGAGTTTATGAAATCTAATTATTGGGATCCTTATGTGGCGCAATATATAAGGCCGAAGAAAGAATTTAAAGTGAAATTAAATGATGCCGACAAGGAATTTATTTTTGATGAAACCGAAGCAGATCTCAATAAATTTGACAGGCTAATCGATGAAGTAGAACCGGGAAGTTTGAGGCTTCCTGTGCTAATTAAAAAGTATATCAAACAAAATGCAAGAGTGGTTGCGTTTAATGTAGATCCCTTATTTAATAATTCTGTAGACGGCTTGATGTACATTAAAATAGCCGACCTACCGGAGAGTACTGTAAAACCTGTCATGGAGGAATTCCAGGCTGAGCTGGAAAAAAAACTTACGGAAAATAACGAGACGTCTTAATTAAATTCCTTCTCTATGAATCCTTTACAGAAGTCTCTTATCTCATTTCTCGCTTTTAAAAAAGCTGCATGCTTTTCTTCTTCTGTGCCTTGAACTTTTGAAGGGTCAAAAAAGTTGTGGTGGACTCTTTTGGCCATCTTTGAAGGAATATAGGGGCAGTTTTCCCTGGCATGGTCACAGACCGTAATTATGTAATCCCATGGGATACCATCGTATTCATCTACATTATTTGAGGTATGTTTTGAAATATCAATCCCATCTTCTTTCATTATCGCAACAGCACCAGGATTCAACCCGTGGGTTTCAATTCCTGCACTGTAGATTTTAGCCTTTCCATTTTGCATTGCCTTGAGATAACCATGCGCCATTTGACTTCGACAGGAGTTACCTGTACATAATACCAAGATATTTTTCATTTCAATTGCTTCTTTATTTTTAGATTTAAAATTCTTTAATCTGTACCAACAATTTTACTTCGTCTTTCAAATAGCAAGTTGTCTTTCCAAACCCCATCTAATTGTCCTACTCGTTCACGTCTGCCCAAGAAGCGAAAACCAGCTTTTTCATGAAGTTTGATGCTGGCTTTATTATCAGGAAAAATACCCGATTGAAGTGTCCAGAACCCGGCCTTTTCGCTGGAGGCAAT
>CBDUGN010000193.1:0-6082 GCA_965366915.1 uncultured Eudoraea sp.
TTCTCGCCAGTGCTTGAATCAAGATAAACGTTTTCTAATGTAAAATCGCCAAAAGACTGCTTCGTTTTATAAGAAGCTCCGGCGGAGAATCCGTTTCCTGAATCATAGTATAACCCAAATTGACCACCAAAACCAAAGGCGGTTGACTTATCTGCAGAAGGGTATCCGGCAGCGGTTGGGTTGGCAGTTGGGTTAGGTATTAATTTCAGTGATGCATAGTTAAAAGTAGGTTGCACACCTATGGAGAATTTATCAGATAATTCATAAGCATAAGTAAATCCTAATTGTAACAAGCTGTAATCTGATTCAACCCGGCCAAAACCGCCCATACTCTGCGGCATATTAATAGGGTTGGTAGTACTTTCCGGGAAAGTAACCCCAAATCCACTAATACCAAAAGCCGAAGCACCAAAGGTATGCTTGCTACCTTCTTTTCCCCAAACCATTGCTAAAGCTGGTAAAGGAGAAACACCCCTGTCGTCCTTGGTTGTACCACTGAAGAAATTTCCGGTGGGCGCACCAGTACCGTCAAACTCTGGCACAGTAGAACTCAATTCCGGAGAGGAGAAGAATAAACCAAGGTCAAACTTTATGGTCTTCTCATCGAATGTGGAAATAGATGCAGGGTTCCATTGTAATGCACCTGAAATATCTAAAGGTTGACCGGTTGAGGCTCCACCCATCGACATATTTACGGCACCCACACCCTGCATGATATGGCCTGCCTGTGAAAATGCAGCAGTTGCAAATAATAGAAAACAAAGTTTTAGAAAATATGCTTTCATGTTTAAATGATTTATGCAACTAAAAACAAATCCTAACCGCTTCAATCAAAGGTTATTTTTTATTGATAATTGCTGGTTAATATCTCAAATTTGAAACAAAATTAGATTCAAGGTTATCAATTATTTATGATAAATATCATAGATCATATCCATGATTAACAGAACCTAAACCAGTGCGAATAAAGTGATGAATTATCAGGGCGAAAATTCTTGATAAAGGCCGTATCATAAGGGGTTAAGGACTACAAACATTTCTTGTAATCTCAGGAAGCCTGTTGTGTAACTAAGGTTACATTCACCCAAAATTTCCAAATAGAATATCAATTATAATCAAAACAGCAGCTGCGGACAAATAAAGCCTCTTAGACAATAGTAGGGCACTATGATAAAAGTCATTCTTTTTTAGTCAGCAAAAAGTGAGTTTTGTAACCTTAGTTACTGTAGAAGTGCTATTTGCTTAATACTTTTATGATGTGACTATGGCCAAATCACAAAAATTAAGAAAAAATGAAAATTGAACAAATTTATACGGGATGTTTAGCGCATGCAGCTTATTATTTGGAGAGTAAAGGAGAAGCTGCGATATTCGATCCTTTGAGGGAGGTAGACCCCTACATTGTAAGGGCGAAGAAGGATAATGCTTCTATAAAGTATGTTTTTGAAACTCATTTTCATGCAGATTTTGTTAGCGGTCATTTAGATTTAAAGAAAAAAACCGGGGCAGAAATTGTTTTTGGTCCAACCGCTAAACCAGGATATGAGGCTACCGTGGCAAAAGACAATCAAATTTTTAAAGTTGGAGATTATCAGGTTAAAGTGATTCATACACCAGGACATACTATGGAGAGCACTACCTATTTGTTAATTGATGATAATGGAGAGGAGCATGGCATAATAACTGGCGGGTCATCTATACGATTCACTTCGGAATAAAATAATGCCATTAAATGATAATTTGATTGTTTACCCTAATCATGGGGCCGGTTCTGCTTGTGGAAAAATGATGAGTAAAGAAACAACGGATACTTTGGGGCATCAGAAAAAAGTGAACTACGCACTCAGAGCGGATATGACAAAAGATCAATTTATAAAAGAACTACTCACAGGCTTAACTGCTCCTCCGCGTTATTTCCCGCAGAATGTATTGATGAATATTAAAGGGTATGAAAGTCTAGACACTATTAAGGAAAGAGGCGAAAGACCATTGTCACCTGATGCCTTTGAAGTAGTCGCAAATGAAACTAATGCTTTAATGCTCGATACGCGCACACCAAGTGACTTTGCAAAAGGGCACATTCCTAATAGTATAAATATAGGTCTCGATGGTAATTTTGCGCAATGGGTTGGAGAAATGATACCCGATGTCAAACAGGAAATCTTGTTAATCACCTACCCGGAGAAGGAAGAAGAGGCTATTACCAGACTTTCAAGAGTTGGTTACGACCATACAATTGGTTTCCTGGAAGGTGGATTTGATGCATGGCAAAAAGGGAAGAAGCAGGTAGAAAGAATTAAAAGGATTACTGCAGAACAGTTTGAAAAGGCGTATTTTGGGGAAGGCCCACTTGCCTTTGATATAAGGAAAAAAAGTGAATTTGATTCCGAACACGTTGTTGGAGCTATTAATATTCCATTAAACGAATTAAATCAGCATCTTTCTCAGTTTCCAAAAGATAAACCCTTTGTGCTGTATTGTGAAGGAGGTTACAGAAGTATGATCGCTGCATCTATCTTAATGCAAAGAGGATGGGAAGATTTCGTTGATGTCTCTGATGGTTTTGATGAAATTAAAAAGACAAAGGTCGAGAAATCGGATTATATATGTCCGACGACCATGTTGTAGACGTTTTTTTTTTAAAGTTTGTTTTGGTTGATTGTTACGGGAATGACCAAATTATTTTTGGTCGTTCCCTTTCCTACCAGAACTTTTATATTGAATAAAAATAATATTTACTAATGTCATTATTTAAATCACTTTTCGGGTCCAAAGCCGAATTATCAGATAAATTTGAAGTTTTAGAGGCCTCAAAATACAAAGAGGCTATTTCAGACCCTAAAGTGCAGTTGGTTGATGTAAGAACTGCCAAAGAATATCAGCGGTGGCATATCGGAAAGGCCATTAATATAGATTTCTTTAATGCAGGAGATTTTCAAAAATCATTTGAAAAATTACAAAAAGACAAACCTGTTTACCTCTATTGTCAGTCAGGAAACAGAAGTCAAAAGGCGGCAAGAAAACTTATCGAAATGGGATTTGAAAAGATTTATGATCTTAAAGGAGGGATTTTAAGATGGCAATAGTGCTTAAATTACATAAGTAAATCAATAGAAATTATGAAAGCATCGGTAATAGTTCAAAACCTTAAATGTGGTGGTTGCGCAAAAACAATAACCAGTAAGCTATCAGAAATGAACGCGCTGTCCGATATCGATGTGGATACAGAAACGGCCACTGTTCATTTTACCTGTGAAAATGTGGATGATGCTATCCTGGTTAAGGATAAACTAAAGTCATTGGGGTACCCTTCTATAGAGTATAAAAATACTGTTGCTGCCAAAGCACGATCATTTGTCAGTTGTGCTAGCGGCAAAATGTCGAAATAATGAAATACTTGTTGTTAATTTCTCTGTTTTTAGGCTTTGCCTCATGCAAAGACTCTCCAAAAACAGCCGTTCAAGACTTTGATAAATCCTCAAAAACACAATTATTAGCCGATCAATCTCTTTTAGGTAAGGAATTACTGGAAAAAGAATGCTACACCTGTCACAATCCCAAAACCCCTCGGCATGAATTGATTGCACCACCTATGATCGCAATTAAAATGCATTATCTAAAGGAAACTCCTACCAGAGACCAATTTGTAAAGGAGATTATGAGCTGGGTGAAAGATCCCAACAAAGAAAATACCAGAATGCCTGGTGCCTTAAATAAATTTGGGATAATGCCTTACCAGTCGTTTCCTGAAGAGACAATTTCACAAATTGCAGAATATATTTACGATAATGAAATTGAAACACCAGTTTGGTTCCAAACTCATATGGGCAAGGGCAAGGGAAAGGGAAAAGGACAGCGGAAAGGAAGTGGAAAGGAAGGATGCTCAGTAGATTGCATGGGTAAAGCTAAAGGGCAGTGCAAACATATGCAGCAGGCAGCTATCGATACACTTGAAAAATTTAAAAAGTTAGGCAAGAAATACGCATTTGCCTCAAAAGCAGCATTGGGCAAGAAGTTAATGGCAGCCATTACAAAAAATGGCCCGGACGGCGCAGTTGAATTTTGTAACATAAATGCACTTCCACTAACAGACAGTCTGTCTTTAGCTCAAGGAGCTAAAATAAGGCGTGTTTCTGATAAGCCCAGAAATCCTTTAAATAAAGCCAATGAAAAGGAGTTGGTATTTATAGCTGACTTCAAAAAAATGCTGGCATCAGGTAAGGCTGTAGAGCCAATATTGGATACCACAGATGGTCAGATAGACTTCTATTACCCCATTACAACAAATGCCATGTGCCTTCAGTGTCATGGAGCGCCGGAAGAGCAGATCGCAACATCCACTTTAGCTATATTAAATAAACTCTACCCAAAAGATATGGCCCAAGATTACCAGGTGAACGAAGTCAGAGGTATCTGGGCCATAAATTTTAAAGAAAATAATTAACTGATATTTTACTTATTATTCATCTTTTGGTTTTTTAAAGCCATAGATTTCCTGATGCACAAAATCATGGGGAAATTTGTCATCTCCCGGGAAACCTAGTTCTATTGTTCCGCTGTCTTCAGGAACATGACTAGTTTTAAAAATATAATCCCAGAGACTTAAACTGATTCCAAAATTGATTCCATATTTACCTTCTGGTAAGTCCATTGCATGATGATATAAATGCATTACCGGGTTGTTTAAAATATATTTCAATGGGCCATAGGTAATTTTAATATTGGCATGATTTAAATGTCCAATGGTAATGGCTAGAAAGTGAACTACATATGCCTGTTCTGGTTCAAATCCACCCAGAATCATTACACCGAAAACTTTTAGGGGTTTGTATAAGATATTCTCCATCCAATGATAGCGCAGATGGGCCGCAAAGCCCATTTCTTTGACAGAATGATGTACTT
Organism: uncultured Eudoraea sp.; assembly: GCA_965366915.1. Classification (GTDB taxonomy): domain Bacteria; phylum Bacteroidota; class Bacteroidia; order Flavobacteriales; family Flavobacteriaceae; genus Eudoraea. The sequence continues at coordinate 4,903 of CBDUGN010000193.1, forward strand.
TATGAAAATTCCATAAAACCGGATACTTGTGAAGCAGGATATGTGTAAACCATTGTACAAAGTCTAAAACAATAAAAAATAAAAGCAATTGCAACCACATGGGGTATGCCGAAATATCTACAATAGCAAGACTTTTGGAAGTAATACCCAAATCGCTGAACAAGGCTTCCAATAATTTATAGAATCCACTTATGGCTATGGCGAACATGAAAAAATTAAAGAACATGTAAAAAGCATCCAGCCAAAAATCTTTTCTAAAAATAGATTGGTCCTTCCGCCAAGGAAAAATAATTTCCAGAATCCAGACTACAAGAGAAATAGCTACCAGTCCCCAAAAATAGTTGGTATACCAGGGCACATCAAAAAGGATGGACTTCCAGGTCCATTGTACACTCCCTGTAAAAGCTGAGACAAAAGCATCGATATATTTTTCCATAATTATTTATTTTATAATATTAAACTTTCTTTTTCATAAGGTAAATCATTAAAATAACTCCATTCTACTCAGGATTCATCATAATTCCTGACATTTTTAAACCGATTTTAATAATTATTCGGATTTCCGAAATCCACTATTTTGTATTTTCATCTTAAAAATTCTTACTAATTCTTTTGCCTCAATTAGATGTTTTGTTGAAGCAGAAGTTGTTAGAACAATGTTTTATGTTCCATTGATTTTTTTAACGGATAAAATAAAAATATATAAAGCTGTATAAAGACTAATCCTCAAGATCATACCATTGAATATTTGTTAATATTTCACGCCTTCCTTTTTTCTTTGGTGGGTAATTGGTGACCAGATAGTTTACAATTATTTTCTCATTATTACCCAAATCCCATAAATTTTGTGTTTCCTGCATCCATCTTATGGTAGCTATCCAACGTTCCTCATTCATTCTGTTTTGCGTGACCAGTTTTGCAGAATGGCAATTTGTACAATTATTGACCACAGCCATTAAGCCATCAGCTTCTTTAAGACCGGTTCTTACGTGAATGCCGTTTTCAATCTTGTCAAATTCGTCAGGTTCCGGGATAGCGACATATTCAGGCTCAATATCTGTTGCTTTTTTCCTGGCCCAATCAGGATTGGACACCAATAAGAGGATTCCGATTGCAGCCACAATGAATAAACCGAATAATCCGGCCATAAGTCTGTATATGGCTTTTACCTGCTGTTTAA
>CBDUGN010000194.1:0-6023 GCA_965366915.1 uncultured Eudoraea sp.
GGTATTTCTGTCGATGTAAAAACATTTGACACCCAATTAAACCCCGATAGAACAAGACAAATACTTCAGGGCGAGGACCTGAATGGAGTTAACGCCATAATTGGACCATTGCAATTGAATTCCCTCAAGGAGGTAGCCATTAGCGCAGCAAATGCTAAGGTGCCGGTAATTGCACCTTTAGCCTCTACCAGTGATTTTGAACTGGAAAATGTTTTCTTTTCTATTCCTTCTGATCAGGTCTTACGCGACAGGATGCTTGGTTTTATTGAAGAAACTATTACGGATGAGAATATTATAGTAATAACCGATGCAAAGAACAAGGCTGTTAGTGAACAGATAAAGGAAAAGTTTCCTGTAGCCCAATCCGTGGAGCTTCAGGAAGATGAAGAAAATATTTCTTTAGATTTAGAGGTATTTGCGGGTCTTCTTTCCGTTGAAACTGAGAATTGGGTTTTTGTAGAAACCGATAATTTCAAAGTGGTTTCCAGTGTAAGCTCCATCCTTAATTCATCTAATTCGGATACTACCAAAGTACGGATGTTCACTACAAACAAGAATAAGGCATTCGAAAATGATGTTATCTCAGGAGCACATTTGTCAAACCTGAATTTTACATACCCTAGTGTATATAAGGAAACAAATAATAATGCCTTTGTGAGAAGATACAGAAGACGTTTTGGGGCAGATCCCGACCGGTATGCGGTCCGTGGCTTTGATCTTACATTTGACCTTCTTTTAAAATTGGCCTATAAACTTAATTTGTTTGAGGCTTCAAATATTGTTGGGATTACGGAGTATTGTGGGAATAAATTTGATTATAATAACGAACTTACTTCCGGATATTACAATAATGCTTCCTACATAATGATGTACGAGGAAATGCGAATAACCCGGGTTAAACCAGAACAATGACCTCAAAAGTTACATATACAGGTGAATTGCGTACTAATTGTGTTCACCTTCGCTCAGGAAATGAATTCATAACAGATGCACCCGTTGATAATAATGGCTTGGGACAAGCCTTTTCACCAACAGATACAGTTGCTACCGGCCTAGCCAGTTGTATGCTTACCATGATGGGCATTAAGGCCCGAGATATGGAGGTAAATCTTAAAAATTCGGTGGCAGAGGTTACTAAACATATGGCCGCAGATCCCCGCAGGATATCGCAGATTGATATAGAGATACATTTGCCGGCCGCAATTACGGAAAAGCAAAAAAAGATACTGGAGCATACCGCACGAACCTGCCCGGTAATTTTTAGTCTACATCCGGATATTAAAAAAGAACTAGTATTTCATTGGGATCTCTAAGATTCATATTCGGCCTTTTTGCATTTCTATTTTCCGCCATGTTATTGGCACAGGAGGAAGAGGCAATTCTTTGGAATCCCGAACAAAGATTGACCTGGGCAAATTTCAAAGCCGAACCCCCCAAGAATTCAGAAATAGCCGCCACAACGGCAAGTGGGTTAAGCTATCAATTTTCTACAACTGAAAAAAACGGAAAATATGAACTGGATTACATAGTGAGTACATACTTCTATCCGGATAGATCATGGTATCAGGCAAATATATGCGATGAGGTAATTCTTAGCCATGAACAGCTGCATTTTGACATTTCTGAATTGTATGCAAGGAAAATGCGCAAAATTATGGATAATACAACTTTTACAAAAAATGTTAAGGCCGAAGTAAAGGCCATCTATCGTGAAATAAACAAGGAGCTTGCAGAATTTCAGCAGGTTTACGATCGTGAGACTAACTACTCTCGTAACATTGAGCAACAACTATCCTGGAATGAGAAAATAAAAGAGGCGTTGGCAAAATAGAATATGGAATTCAGATTTCCCATCAGATTAAACATCACAAATGGTCACTCCTTCCTTTAGGGCGGCAATTTTATCCTCCCAACTGGGAATAAATTCCTGGGCCACATGACCCTTAAATCCGGTTTCTACTATAGCCTTCATTATTGCCGGATAATACAACTCTTGTGTCTCGTTAATTTCATGTCTGCCCGGATTGCCACCGGTATGATAATGACCGAAATATTGATGATAATCCCTTATCGTCCTGATAATATCTCCCTCCATAATTTGCATGTGGTAAATATCATAAAGCAACTTAAAATTCTCGGAGTTTAATTCCTTACATAGTGCCACTCCCCATTCCACATGATCGCACATATAATCTTTATGGTCTACCCGGGAGTTCAAAAGTTCCATCTGAATAACTACCCCGTGTTTTTCTGCCACAGGCATAATTTGTTTCAATCCTTTTGCGGAATTTTTAAGCCCCTCCTCCTCATCCATGCCATTTCGATTTCCACTAAAACAAATCAGATTGGTGTAACCAGCTTCTGCCACTTTCGGAATCATTTGTAAATAGTCTTTTATCAGTTCTTCGTGCAGTTTAGGATCGTTCCAGCCCTTTTCAATTCCAAAACCTGCACCCCAACACATAGATGCGTGAATGCCGTACTTTTTCATTAATGGCCAATCATCCGGACCAGTTAAATCCATAGCTGTAATACCTAATTCATTAAGGTTTTGGAGAAAATCCTCCATAGGAATCTTGCTATAGCACCAGCGACATACACTGTGGTTAATATTTCCTTTGAACTTGCTGTTTTTATCTTTTGGACTGGCTATGGCAGTGGCTTTTGCAGTGGTTAATAAACCTGCCGTCGCCGCTACAGAAGAGCCAATAAATGTTCTGCGTCTCATTTTCCGTACTTTTAAGTCTTTTAAAGATAAATTATTTAGAGTTAATAATGGAATATATTTCCGACAGGAAAAAGCTGATAGAATTGGCGCATTACAAAATGCCATACGGTAAGTTTAAAGAGCGTTACCTTATTGATTTACCCGAGGCATATTTGGTTTGGTTTCAGAGAAATGGTTTTCCTAAGGGCAAACTCGGGGAACATATGAGGACTATTCTTGAGGTAAAAATAAATGGTTTGGAAGGGATGATTAGAAAAATTAGGGAAGAATTTCCTATAGATACCCAATAATTTCTAGTTGCATTTTGTACCTTTGAATCCCGTAACATAGAAGTGCGATATGCCAGATACTAAATATGTTTTCGTTACGGGAGGTGTAACTTCTTCACTTGGAAAAGGAATCATTGCAGCTTCCTTAGCTAAACTTCTGCAGGCAAGAGGGTATAAAACAACCATACAAAAACTAGATCCTTATATCAATGTGGATCCTGGAACCCTAAATCCATATGAGCATGGGGAGTGCTATGTTACCGATGATGGTGCAGAAACCGATCTTGATCTTGGGCATTATGAACGATTTTTAAATGTAAAAACATCACAGGCCAACAATGTAACCACAGGCAGGATTTACCAGAGTGTCATTGAAAAAGAACGCCGCGGGGAGTTTTTGGGTAAAACAGTACAGGTAGTTCCACATATTACTAATGAAATAAAGGAGCGAATTCAAATACTTGGAAATAGCGGTGAATACGATATTGTCATTACTGAAATCGGGGGAACCGTGGGGGATATTGAATCTCTTCCATATATAGAAGCGGTAAGACAATTACTTTGGGAACTGGGGGATAATAATGGTATTGTGGTACATCTTACTTTGGTCCCATATCTTTCTGCCGCCGGTGAGTTAAAGACCAAACCAACACAGCACTCTGTTAAAACCCTCATGGAGAGCGGAATTAAAGCAGATATTCTGGTGTGCAGGACAGAGCATGAATTATCGGATGATATCAAGAATAAACTGGCGTTGTTCTGTAATGTTAAAAAAGAAGCCGTTATACAATCAATAGATGCATCAACAATATATGATGTACCGGTGATGATGCAGGATGAAGGTTTAGATACTGTTGCATTGCAGAAACTTAACTTACCCGATAATACGAAACCAGACCTGGATCAATGGAATGAGTTTCTGGACAGGCATAAACATCCAAAGTCTGAAGTAACAATTGGGCTTATAGGTAAATATGTTGAATTGCAGGATTCATATAAATCCATCCTGGAATCTTTTATTCATGCTGGGGCCATTAATGAGGTCAAAGTAAATGTCAGGTCTATACACTCTGAATTTATCACGGCCCAAAACTTTGAAGAGAAAATGAAAGGCCTTCAGGGCATTCTTGTTGCTCCGGGTTTTGGAGAGCGAGGCATTGAAGGTAAAATTAAAGCGGTTCGATATGCCAGAGAGAATAAAATTCCATTTTTAGGGATATGTCTTGGAATGCAGATGGCCGTAATTGAATTTGCAAGAAATGTATTAAAGTTAAAGGATGCCAATTCTACTGAAATGGATGAGTATACAGATTATCCTGTTATTAGCTTGATGGAAGAACAAAAGTCAATCACCAATAAAGGGGGTACAATGCGTCTTGGAGCCTGGGAGTGCCAGATAAAAGAAGGGTCGCTTGTACATAAAACATACCATGGCAGAACTTCTATTTCTGAGAGACATCGGCATCGTTATGAATTTAACAATGATTACAAGGAGGAATTTGAGAAAGCGGGTATGATAGCCTCAGGTATAAATACAGATACCGGTTTGGTTGAAATAATAGAAATACCCTCTCATCCTTGGTTTATTGGCGTACAATATCATCCGGAATATAAAAGTACAGTAGCCAGTCCACATCCGCTTTTTGTAGGCTTTGTGAAGGCCGTATTGTTGCACAAAAGACAACAAACTAATGCCAGTTTGGCATAAACTCCACAATTGGATATATATTTGCAAACCATTTGGAACTATCCGTTCGCAGGCATGAGCCAAAATTATTGCGGATTTGTATTTAAATTATATTAAATGGAAGAAAAGAAACTCGACATAAATTCCATCATTGGCTTTATACTGATCTTTGGAATTCTCATTTTTTGGTTTTACCAAAATCAACCCACGCCGGAGGAACTGGAGGCTCAAAAAGCGGAACAGGCGAAAGTAGAATCTCAGGTAACAGAGGAAGAGCCCAGCGCGCCTGAACCCGTTTTACAGGAAACACAGATTGATTTGCAAGACTCTGTTGCGATTGCCGATTACAAAAGTGCCATAGGTGGTTTCGGATTTACTTCCGCAAAGGAAGGAACTACCGTTCTTGAAAATGAAGTCCTCTACCTGGAGGTAAGTAATAAGGGAGGTCAGATAATTGAGGCCAGGATGAAGAAATTTGTCACCTTCGATTCAATACCTATTTATTTGGTTAAAGATGGTAATGCTTCTTTTGGAATTAATTTTACAACAACGGACAATCGGGTATTAGATTCAAAGGATCTGTTTTTTGAACCCTCAATTTCACAGAATGGAGACAATCAGGTGCTTTCAATGAAGGCAAAAGTTGCTTCCAACCAGTTTCTGGAATTTCGCTATGAAATGAAACCAAATGAATACCTGGTAGATTATACGGTACGTTCTCAAGGTTTAAGCAGCGTTATTAATGATGCTCAGCCCATAAATCTTAACTGGAAATTACAAGGTATCAGGCATAATAAGAGTATCCAATATGAGAATAGGTACACCAGGCTTACCTATAGACATGAAGATGATAAAATTAGCAAACTATCCGAGAGTGGTGATGACGAAGAAATTGAAAATGGGGTTAGCTGGCTTTCTTATAGGCAGCACTTTTTTAGTTCTATTCTTGCAACAAAAACTCCTTTTGAGACTGCTGCCTTAAATTCAAAGAATTTAGTGGAAGAGGAAAGTAAAGAAGCCCGGGTAACTAAAGAATTCGCTACGGTTGCACCTTTAAAAACGGAGGGTGGTGAACTTTCTTATACTATGAATTGGTATTACGGGCCAACAGATATAGAAGTATTATCTAATTATAAGGAATTGGCATTGGCTGATTCTATTCCATACGGCTGGGGAATTTTTGGCTGGATTAACAGATTTGTGTTTACCCCATTTTATGGGTTTTTGAGTTCATTTTTGCCATTTGGGATTGCCATTGTGGTAATGACTATCCTGGTAAGACTGGTAATGTCTCCGGTTACTTATAAGTCGTACTTGTCGCAGGCTAAAATGAAGGTTC
>CBDUGN010000195.1:0-6020 GCA_965366915.1 uncultured Eudoraea sp.
TTGCAATTTAACTTCCCTGGTAATCAAATTCAATTTCACCAGTCCAAAACTCTCATTGGTAATAACGCTGCCAATTCTATATGGGTTGGGCTCGCCTGAAAAATCTGAGTATGCGTGAGTGAGTCCGCTACTTGTAAAATCAATCAAAGGGTAAGAAAGTCCGGGAATATCTAATTTAGAAAATTCTGAAATATGGCGGTCCCCTGAGAGAATAATTACTCCTTTTGCCTGTGAATCCACTAACAATTTTTTAAATCTATCTACTTCATGGGGGAAATTTCCCCAACACTCAAAACCGTGTTCATTAGACAAGAATTGAATGCTGCTAACGACAAGATTAAAATCCGCATCCGTTTTGTTCAACTCATTGGCAAGCCATTTCCATTGCATTTCGCCAAGAACTGTCCCCTCACCATAAGGGTTGGGTTTATAACGTTTGTCTGTTTCTGTATCTGGGGTTAAAGCTGTTCTAAAATATCGTGTATCTAAAACTATTATTTTTATTTTGCCAAGACTTCCATTATAATTATAGGTAAAATAAACACCCTCCTGCATTCGTCTCGGATGATCTGCTGGCACGTCGATAAAATCTAAAAAAGCCTGTTGGCTTTGTCTTTTGGATACGAATTCTGTACCGCCATCATTTAAGCCATAGTCATGATCATCCCATGTTCCAATAACCTGAATATTTTTCTTTAATTTTTTATAGCCTGAAATCTTATTTTGTGCGTTATATAATTCTTTTATTCTCGATACATTATCTGTGTCCGCATATATTATATCCCCACCCCATATCCATAATATTGGATTTGCTTCTTTTATATCATCCCATAAAAGATTTTCTAAATTATGCTTATTACAAGAACCGAAAGCAATTGTAATTTCCGACTCAGGAACAGATGTCTCTAATGATTTTTTTTTCGTGGTGCACCCTGTAAGGAAAGCGAAGGCGATTAAAACAAGAAATGGTTTATGCATTTGGCTGATATTTTGTTCGCTAAAATAAACTTTTATAAAAGGAATAATAGGCTGGTACCAAAATACTTTTTGGCGGTTTAAAAAGCTGAATCAGTAAAGTATTTTATAACACTTTACTTTTAAAATTAGCTGTATAGGGAATCTCTAATTTAATTGTATCTTTGCGCGCATGAATTCTGAGGATGTAAAGGCCATAGAAGCACTGCTCTCAAAGCCGAAAAGGATAGTAATTGTACCCCATAAAAACCCCGATGGCGATGCTATTGGCTCTTCGCTGGGTTTATGTCATTATCTAAAAGCAATTGGACAGGAGACCAGGGTTATCGTCCCCAATGATTACCCCAGATTTCTAAAATTTTTACCCGGTACGGAAGAAGTTATTAATTTCGAGAGAGATAATGCAGCAGCAAAGGAATACCTTAATAGCGCTGACCTTTGTTTTACCCTGGATTTTAATCATCTCAGTAGAGTTGGACAAATGACCCCAATATTGGAAGGGATAGACGCTACTTTTATCATGATAGACCATCATCAAGCTCCTGATAATTATGCACAAATAACCTATTCAGATTCAAAAATGAGTTCCACCGCCGAAATGATATATAATTTTATTAGTTTTCTTGGCGATGGCAACATGATTACAAGTGAAATTGCTGAATGTTTATATGCCGGAATTGTTACTGATACAGGTTCTTTTAAGTATTCATCAACAACAAGCAAAACACATGAGGTTGCAGCTGATCTTATAAACAAAGGTGCGAATAGTTTTGAAGTTCAAAATAAAATATTTGACACAAACACACCGGATAGGTTAAAGCTCCTGAGTTGTGCATTAAAAAATATGGCTATCCTAAAGACTTATAATACGGCCTATATGAGTTTGAGTCAAGATGAATTGGATGAACACAATTATAAAAAAGGAGATACTGAAGGTTTTGTAAATTATGGTCTGACACTTCAGAATATTCGTTTTGCTGTTATTTTTATTGAGAATAAGGAGGAAGGAATTATTAAAATTTCTTTTCGTTCGGAAGGAGATTTTTCAGTCAATGAATTTGCCAGAAACCACTTTCATGGAGGCGGGCATACCAATGCGGCAGGAGGAAGAAGCGATAACAATATGGAGGGTACAATAAAGCATTTTGAAGCCTTATTGGAAAACTATAAAGAACAGCTTACCAGATGAAAAACTTCATTTACATATTACCATTCATATGCCTTTTTGCCTGCGGTGAACCTGAACCCAGGAGACCTGTTAAAACCCAGTCGGGAAGTCTTATTAAAGCTTCTGTTCAACGGAATATAGAACTTTTAAAACAGGAAGAGCAAATTATTCAACAAATCATAGCAAATGATACGCTTCATGATTATCTGACATCGGCCTCTGGATCCTGGTACTTTTACAACGCAATGAATCAGGAAAGTGATTATACTCCACTTACCGACGATTTGGTGACTCTTAATTATAATTTAGTTAGTCTTGAAAATGATACCATTTATACTATGGAGGAAATCGGGACGATAAATTATAAAGTAGATAAACAGGAATTATTTCCGGGCTTGCGTAATAGCGTCAAGCTTCTTAAAGAAAATGAAACAGCCACATTCTTTTTTCCTTCTGCCATGGCATACGGATATCATGGGGATAACAACAAAATTGGACCGAATGTAGCACTTAAGTCCACCATTAGCATTCTAAAAATTGATAAACAAAAAGAAATTCCTGATAATTAAAATCTAAAATATGAAAAGAATAATTGTAATTGCTTTAATTGGCCTAACAGTTTTAACCAGCTGTACTTCAAGTAAATACCGAGATCTTGGAGATGGCTTATTTGCAGATATAAATACGAGCCAGGGAGATATCATTATTAAGCTCGAAATGGAAAAAACACCTGTAACAGTTGCCAATTTTGTATCCCTTGCAGAGGGCAATAATCCCTTTGTTAGTGAAGAGTATAAGGACAGAAAGTATTATGACGGAATAATTTTTCACAGAGTTATAAAAGATTTTATGATTCAGGGGGGTGATCCTACCGGGACAGGTCGTGGCAACCCTGGTTATAGGTTTAAAGATGAATTCAATGACTCCTTGGTACATGATAAGGCAGGTATTCTTTCTATGGCCAATTCAGGGCCAAAAACCAATGGCAGCCAGTTTTTCATAACTCATAAAGAAACGCCTTTTCTGAATGGCAAACACACTGTTTTTGGTGAAGTTGTATCAGGTCTTGAAGTGGTTGATTCAATTGCCAATGTAAAAACATATGCTGAACCCAATAGAAAAGACAAACCTGTAGTAGATGTAGTAATGAATTCGATGACCATTGTTCGAAATGGGAAAGATGCCAGGAATTTTGATGCGGTTAAAGTAATGACGGATTATTTTGCAGAAGAAGAAGCCATTATAGCAGCTATGGCCAAGGTTAAAAGCGATTTCGCTGAAGAAATAAAAGATCAGGAGCAAAATCTTGCTGAAGAACTCCCTTCTGGTTTAAAAATTCTTACCCTGGAGGAAGGAACAGGTGCTAAACCAAAAATTGGTGATAAGGTATTGGTATACTATGCCGGCTGGTTAACCGATGGTACTCTTTTCGACAGTAATTATGAAGATGTTGCTATTAAGTTTGACAAATTCGACGAACAAAGAAAACAAGGAGGAGGTTATGAGGCCTTTCCAATGGATTACAGTCCCGATTCAAGACTTGTGGCTGGTTTTAAAGAGGGGTTATTAGGTATGAAAATTGGTGATAAAATAAGGATATTTATTCCACCCCATCTTGGATATGGAGCACAAGGAGGGGGGCCTATCCCTCCAAATGCAGATCTCATTTTTGACCTGGAGATTCTGGGTATAGCAGAGTAAAAAAAGGGCCGAAAATTTTCGGCCCTTTTTTATTTTAGCTAAGGTGTATTCATCAAAATCTGTAAAAGAAAAGTCCAAAACTTCTTCACAGAGGAGATACTTACTCTTTCATCCGGGGAATGGGCGCCTTTAATAGTTGGACCAAAACTAATCATATCCATTTCTGGATAATTATTTCCAAGAATACCACATTCCAAACCTGCATGACAGGCAACGACCTCTGGTTTTTCATTAAAAAGAGATTCGTACTGAACTTTAAGTACTTCCAAAATCTCAGAATTTGGATTTGGACTCCAGCCTGGGTATTCACCGCTTAAAGTAACAGTACAATCTGCAAGTTCAAAAACGCATTTGAGAGAATTTGCCAAATCCATTTTGGCCGTATCCACAGAAGATCTGGTAAGACAACCTATCCTAATTTTACCAGATTTTACTTCAACTCTCGCAATATTATTGGAAGTTTCCACCAAATCGGGAATTGCAGCACTCATTGCATAAACACCGTTATGCGCTGCGTATATTGCTTTCAAAATTTTCTCCTGAGCCGATTTCTCCATGACTTCATCGAAAACTTCAACTTCATTCAGGCTAACTTCAAGCTTCGATTCAATAATAGAATTCTCCTGTTTAATTTCCTGTATCCACTCCGATATTTTATTTTCAAAATCCTTTTTTTGATCCGTTTTTAAAACAACCGTTGCAAAACTTTCGCGAGGAATGGCATTCCTGAGACTTCCTCCATCAATTTGTGATATTCTAACACCATATTCTTCTGTGCTCTTATATAAAAGTCGATTCATTATTTTATTGGCATTTCCAAAACCGCGGTGAATATCCATGCCACTATGACCACCATGTAATCCTTTAACTCCTATTACATATGCGATAGACTCCTTGGAGACATTTTCCACCTCATAGGTTCTTGTAGCTGTAATATCTATCCCTCCTGCACATCCAATATCTATCTCGTTATCTTCTTCAGTATCTAAATTCAATAAAATCTGACCCTTGAGTATACCGCCTTTTAGCCCTTTAGCCCCAGTCATTCCGGTTTCTTCATCAATGGTGAATAAGGCCTCAAGAGGGGGATGTGGAATATCATTGCTCTCTAATAAACTCATGATCGCCGCTACACCCATACCATTATCTGCTCCCAGAGTTGTGCCTCTTGCCTTAACCCAATCGCCATCAATATACATTTCAATACCCTGAGTATCGAAATTAAAATCCGTGCTAGAATTTTTTTGATGTACCATATCCAAGTGAGATTGAAGTGTAATGGGTTTTCGATCTTCCATTCCAATTGATGCATCTTTTCTGATTATTACGTTACCCACTTCATCCTTAAATGTCTCTAATTGCAGTGAGCGGCCGAAATTCAGCATAAACTCAATAACTCTACCCTCCTTCTTGGAAGGACGCGGCACAGCATTCAGTTTCGAGAAATTATTCCAGATTCTTTTTGGTTCTAATTGTACTATCTCTTTGTTCATATTTTTATTTAAAAGATCAAAAGTACATATTGAAAATTAACCTAGCCAGATAATTGGTATTTTTGAATTCATGAATAATAGGTTGAAAAATGGGATTGCGCTATCAATCATCCCCCAAATAATAATCGTAAAGTGGCTTGGAAGTTACCCAGAGTTAATTGAAAATTATTACAGTAAAGGCGTATATCCCTTTATTTCAAAACTTTATCGCCTGGTATTTGGATGGCTCCCATTTTCCATGGGCGATCTAATTTATGCAATCCTTATAATTTTTGCAATCTGGTATATTATTGTCAAGAGAAACCAGATAAGAAAAAATTTAAAACTTTTCTTCAGAGATATCGCCATGATACTTTCTGTAGCCTATTTTACATTTCATATTATGTGGGGTTTCAACTATTATAGAATCCCACTGTCTCAACAGCTTGAGTTAAAAGATAGTTATACGTACAATGATTTGATAATGTTCACAGAAAAACTCATTGAAAGAACTAATAAGTTGCAGTATAAAATTACTTCAGATACTTCTCAAATTGTAGAGATCCCTTATAGTCAGAAGGAAATAATGCAAAAGACGCTGAAGGGGTATTCAGAGCTTGAAACCAAATTTCCGCTTTTTAGTTACAATAATCCAAGTTTAAAGAAATCTACTTTTAGTACTGCACTAACCTACATGGGCTATG
>CBDUGN010000196.1:0-5966 GCA_965366915.1 uncultured Eudoraea sp.
TCTGAATAAAAGTAAGAAGCCCCCTGCACTTTAAAGTGCAGGGGGTTTTTGTTTTTGCCTTACCCTTGCACAGATACTTATAATTGTAATTGTTATTGAATACATATTATTTTGCCACATCTGCTATGTAATATCCCATCAATGCGCACTTTCTTAATTCGTTAATCTTTGTTAATTAAGTAAATAACGCTATCTTTTCTGTAAAGTATACTCACATCATGCAATCTGTACTTCATACTTTTAAACAAAACAGAAAAAATATCGTTTCCCTTCTGGGAGAACATAGCTTGGGGCAGGTAAATACAATTCCCCCCGGGTTTAATAATAATCTATTGTGGAACGCCGGACATTTACTTTTGAGCCATCAATATCTTCTATATCACTTTTCAGGCCTGTCAATGCCCGAGTACGTAAAGGAATTAGGGCCTAAATACGGCTCAGGTACCATTCCGGATGGCAAGGCCTCCCAGGCAGAATGTGATCTGATCACAGACCATCTGAACAGCTCAATTGAGCAATTCATTGGCGATTACAACTATGGTCTCTTCAAGACATACAAAGAGTATACTTCCGAATATTTTGGAATTACCTTGCATAATATTGAAGAAGCGATACAGTTCACTATTTACCACGAAGCGTTTCATTTTGGTTTTATGAATGCCATAAAGCTTGGTTTAAGATAACGTAAGGTTGGGTCATTCAAAGAAAGTGACGATGCACAAATCTAATCGAATCCTTGCTGCGGTTATGTTCACCGATATGGTGGGCTTTACAGCATTGATGAATACTGATGAGGCCCTGGCTCGTAAGAAAATAGATAGGCATCGGCAGGTTATTGAAGAACAACATAAAAAATTTGAAGGACAGATCATCAATTATTTCGGTGACGGCACCCTGAGTATCTTTTCCAGCTCTGTGAACGCTGTTGATTGCGCCATCGAGATCCAGCGCCAATTAAAAACACCCATTAATGTTCCCGTACGTATTGGTTTAGACGTTGGAGATATCGTTTTTGAAAAAGGGAACATTCTGGGAGATGCTGTTAATCTTGCTTCCCGTATTGAATCTTTTTCCGTTCCCGGAGCGATCCTGATCTCCGAAGCAGTATACAAGCAGCTACAAAATCATCCCCACTTTCAATGTAAGTCACTTGGTCAATTTTATTTTAAGAATATCCCGAAACCGAGTGAGGTGTATGCAGTATCTAACTCTGGACTGATCGTTCCCGATCCCTCAGAGCTAAAAGGGAAAGGACATCGGGAAGTCCCTTCTAACGAAAAATTTCCAAAAATACTCACTACCTTTTTAGGAAGGGAGAAAGAGGTTGAAGAGATCTGTGAATTGCTGAATACCCATAGACTGATCACTCTCACCGGCCCAGGCGGCACAGGGAAGACCAGTCTTTCCGTTAAGGTAGCCTGGGAGGTCGCGGATAGATTTCCCGGAGGTATTTTCTGGATGCCATTAGTTTCGGTAAAAAACACAGAAACTGTAGCCACAGAGTGTGTTTCATTTTTAGGTCTCAATAAAGACCCTATGCTTAGTTCTGAAGAAGTGCTCATTGCATTTTTTAAGGAAAAGAGGGCCTTACTGGTACTAGACAATTTTGAACATGTTATAAAAGCCGCGCATGTAATTGATCAACTCCATAAAGCTTGTACAGAATTATCAATTCTTGTAAGTAGTAGGATCATTCTGCAGCTTCGGGATGAAAAGGAATACCAGGTGCCTCCTTTTAAAGTGCCTAAACTTCAAGAAGTCTACACCTTGGATGAATTAAAGGAAACGCCTTCCGTTGCATTGTTTACCCAAAGGGCTCAGGCAAGCAGAAGCAATTTTACACTAACTCAGGAAAATTCAAGAACTATTGCCGAAATATGTGTGCGACTAGATGGTTTGCCATTAGGAATTGAACTGGCGGCGGCCAGAACCAAGATTTTTAGTCCCGAATCTTTACTTAAACGACTAAACACCTCTTTTGATGTATTAAAAGGGGGCGTTCAATTTCCAGCCAGACACCAGACTATTCGCCAAACCATTTCCTGGAGTTATGATCTGCTGGATATGGAAGAACAAAAACTTTTTAGGTGCATTTCTTTGTTTGTTGGTGGCTTCGCCCTGGAGGCGATCGAAGAGATCTGTGCTGAAAATGAGTTAATACATGGGGATATAGTGGAAGGAGTCATGGCCTTAATAGATAAAAGCTTATTGTCTACCGATGATTCTGGGAATGAACTCCGATTCTTTATGCTGGAAACCATAAATGAATTTGCCCGTGAGGAGCTGGGGAAATCAAAAGAACAAGCATCCATAAAAAAGGATTACATCAACTACTATCTTAAGCTGTCTGAAGAGGCCTCTCCTCACTTTTACAGTTCGGAAGCCGAGGTTTGGAATAACATTATTTCTCCGGAACTACCCAATATAAGAGCCGCTATAGACCATGCAATTGATTTCAAAGAAATAGATAAAGCCTACCGATTTGTAAAATCATTGATCCCATTTTGGAGTTCAAGGGGGCTGACCGCCACAGAAGGTGTACAACAATTAGAAAAAGTAACAGCAGTGCCTGTCCCGGAATCTTTGACCGTTGAACGATTAAAACTAAAGCAAAGCCTGGCTTCTTGCTATTTATATACAATCTCCCGTGATAAATCGGAAATAATTTTTGAAGAGTGTTTGGCTTACTGGCGGCAGCAAGATGATAAAAATCAATTAGGATTAATTCTCAATGATATTGGCTGGTACCACATCGTAGTTGGGAATTTCTATGAAGGTGAGATCTACACAGAAGAAGCTAGGGTTCTTTTTGAGAGTTTATCTAATAAAAAGCGCTTGGTGGCATCTTTAAACAGCCTTGGTATGTTAAAAATGTGGCAACGAAAGCCGCTCGAAGCCATCCCCTTTTTTGAACAAACATTTGTACTTACTGAAGAATTACAAGATCAGCGGAGAAATGCACAGTCTGTCCTCAATACTGCTTATTGCAATTATTTAATGGGTAACTACAAACTAGCGGAGAGACAGATAGAACAAGCCCTGGTGACTTTTAGAAAAAGCTCATCGCTGATTTTTGAAGAAACAGCTCTTATATGGCTGTGTTATATTTACTATGAATATGGTGCTTACGACAAATGCATGGAGCTATGTATTAGAATTATTGAAATTGGAGAGGAAGCAAATATCGTGTTTGGTAAAGGCATGGCATATACCTGCATGGCCCTGGCAGAAATTGGTAAGGGGAATCTTGATCTCGCAAGAGAGTTAATAAACAAAGCAGATAAGCTAATAACAAAAGGAGAATGGCATTTTACGTATGCAACAACAGCCAGCCTGGCCTCCATTGAATGGCAATTTGGAGATCTGGGAATGGTAAAGTCTTGTTGCCGGAAACTACTCGCCCATAAAATTGAACATGAAAGTGGTCTGGCTTTTATCCCCGGAATTGAGATCGCGGCGAGAATTGCTGCGCATGAAGGGCAATATAAATCTGCTGCTATCTTATTTTTTAATGCCCAGGCATTAAGAGCTGAACTGAGCACACCCATTAGAAAAAGCGAGGAAAATACATATCAGGTTTTATTGGAGGATCTAAAAAGTAATTTGAGTGCAGAGGAATATTCCTTGGCCATAGACAATCGTAAAGATGTTAAGGAGCTGTTAGCCCTCGCAAATAGCATTATACAATCCCAGTAAAATGCCTGAAGATCTTATTATTTCCAGACCCCACACTACGATAATCTTACTTCCTTCTATTTTGATAAATCTTATCAACTTGTAAATTACCATAACTGTTTGTAAATTATAAGAACTTTCTTTTTCAATTAAAAAAATGAAAAGGTCTGTGAATCAACCAAATAAAACAGTATGGAAACCAACCAAGTAAGCGCGAAAATCAATGAAATCAATAGTGAAATTTTAGATGAATTCAGGGCCAGATTTGCCGGTTCCTTATTCAGTGCCGAGGACACGGAATACGAATCGGAACGTCAACTATGGAATAAAATGATTGACAAGCATCCTGGTTTGATAGCTCAGTGCATCGGAGTGCATGACGTTATTCTAGCAGTAAACTTCGCCCGAAAGAACAATCTTTTAGTGGCGGTGCGGGGTGCCGGGCATAATGTAGCAGGAAATGCAATGAATGATGGTGGTTTGGTCATAGACCTATCCCATATGCGCACGGTTTTGGTTAACCCAAAAAACAAAACTGCCATTATACAGGGAGGGGCTACCTGGGCAGATGTTGACCGGGAAACCCAGGCATTTAGCTTGGTTTGCCCGGGTGGCGTAGTCTCTGAGACCGGCGTTGGGGGTCTTACCCTAGGTGGTGGCCTAAGCTGGCTTCGCCGTAAGGTTGGAATGAGTATCGACAATATTGTGGGGGCTAATATGGTCCTCGCGGATGGTAGCTATATTTACGTTTCAGAATCTGAAAATCCGGATTTATTTTGGGCCATAAAAGGAGGAGGAGGCAATTTTGGTATTGTAACTTCATTTGAGTTTAAGCTCTATGAATTAGGTCCTGAGGTTATGTTTGTTTCCTGTATGTATCTGCGTGAAGAGGGTGAAAAGGTGATGAAATGGTGGGTGGAGTATACACGAGAACTTCCCGATGAAGTAACAAGCGACTGCATCCATTGGGCTGTCCCCGCTCATCCTGCTTTCCCTGAGGAAATTCATGGCACGCCTGTAACTGTTATGGCGGCCTTATATGCCGGTTCGGCTGAAGAAGGTGAAAAAGTGCTGCAACCTTTTCGTGAGGTGGCAGAACCATTTTTAGATTTGAGCAATATTTACCCATACGGTGCGGTACAGCAGATGTTCGATCCATTTCTGGAAAAGGGAATTTTGTATAGCTATTGGAAATCTCTATACGTAGATGATCTATCTGAGTCTTTGCAGAAGTTGATTCTTGACAGGGCCAATCAATCTCCTGCTCCGCAATCATTGATTTCCATTCGGAATCTTCATGGGGCTATTGGCAGAGTTCCTGCTGAGGACACAGCTTTTGGAGATAGAAGTGCACGGTTTCTGGTTAGTATAGACACTATGTGGGAAGATGCTGCCAGGAATGATCATAATATGCAATGGACACGTGATTTCTTTAAAGAGCTTCGTCAACATTCAAAAGGCCAGGTCTATTTTAATTTTAATAGCGATATGAGTGGTTCAGACAACCTTGCTAAGGATTCTTTTGGCCCAAATTATAGCAAGCTGGTAACCATAAAGACCAAATACGATCCTAACAATTTCTTTCGATTGAATGCTAATATCAGGCCTAAAGGCTAATACAAACAAGATCCTAACCTGTGATCATCTCGAACAATTTTCAGAAATAATGGGGTGGTCAGCGGAGCAGGTATTTACAAAAAATGGTTTTTGAAAATAGATTATTTGTCACGAGCGTGACGCTCGCGCCAGCTAGTGAGTGCAGGGGGTTTTTGATTTACGATAGTTCCAATATTATTCGTTTTTCTCTTTAAGGAATTTTTGGTTTAGTAAGGGTGCATTATTCAATTTTAATAAATGTAGTACTCCTTTTCTTATTTTTCTAACCTCTTCATCAGTGGTACTTAAAACAAAACTAACTTCATCGCAATAAGTGCTATTCTTATCGGTAGTAAGTTTATTTAAAGCGTGCCCTTCTGCACAAATCAAGCTAAGGCCAAGATTTCCATTTAGCGCTCGTTTTTCAAACACTGTATTAACATGCTCTGGTTGTACTCTTGCGCTGTAGAGTAGCCCATTAGGAGTGTAAAAATCAAATTGCAACACCTTTTTGTTAGTTCTTGAATCATAATTGGCGCCAATTTGCATCTTTGTTTTGGAGCCCTCATATAAGATATCTGTTCCATCAGCAGACAAAACAGTATTTATAAAATCTAAGGTTTCTTGTTCTGTCTTATCATTAGTAAGAAAATCCTCAACGAATACGCCGTAAGGCATATTTAGTGTCTTCTCTT
>CBDUGN010000197.1:0-5841 GCA_965366915.1 uncultured Eudoraea sp.
ATGTCTTCGGTCGTTCTCAGTGCTTTCCCCGCCGGTGGTAGTGATTAATTCCAGGAATTCACCGTAATCTTCCATGGAAGAAACACATAAAACATCTTTATAATTTTTTGCCGCAGCTCTTATGAGTGATATTCCACCAATATCAATCTTTTCTATAATTTCCTGTTCAGATGCACCTCCGGATACCGTTTTTTCAAAGGGGTAGAGATCAACAATTATTACATCCAATTGTGGGATATCAAACTCTTCCAGTTGAGCTACATCACCTTCGTTATCCTGCCTGTTTAAAATACCGCCAAAAACTTTTGGATGCAGAGTTTTTACTCTTCCACCCAAAATAGAAGGATAGCTGGTTACTTCTTCAACAGGAATTACTTCAATTCCCAATTCCCTGATAAATTTTTCGGTGCCCCCAGTGGAGTAGATTGAAATTCCGAGCTCCGCAAATTTCCTTACAATAGGTTCAAGACCATCTTTGTGAAATACTGAAATTAAGGCTGAGTTAATTTTTTTTGTAGTGCTCATTTTGTAGTGCTTAAATAGAATAGCTAAAGGAAACAAATGTAATTTTTTTGAAGCGATTATTTAGATAGTGTTATTAACAAAAGAGCTAAAGTTTTAAAGAATTTTCGCTACCTCTTTATTTATAAATTCTAAAAAATTTTCATCTTCGCGTGTAAATGGGTCAGGGGTATTAGAATCGATATCAATTTGGCCAATATTCTCGCCATTAACAAAAAGCGGAACAACGATTTCTGATTTCACATTAATACTGCAGGCAATATAATTATCCTGTGCTTTAACATCGGGCACAACAAAGTTTTCATTGCTAAGGGCTACCTGGCCACAAATTCCTTTTCCAAAAGGAATAATAGTATGGTCTGTGGGAGCACCGGCATATGGCCCGAGTTTTAACTCCGCTTTATTCCCATTTTTAAAGTAAAAGCCAACCCAGTCATAATACGGAATGGACTCCTGAAGAAGATCACAAATTTGCTGAAGGCGCAAGCTTACCTCAGTATTCGAATGTAATATGGAAACAATTTTGGGACGTAATTCACTCAGCATGTCTTTTTTTTGTAAAAGTATTCAAATTGAAAATTTTAATTGTGCAGATTATAATAAATCTTATCTCTTTATGAGTATGAATTAAAGAGAAATATTTTTTAAACTTATGTTAATCAATGCAATAAAAGACAAATTTTAGTAGTTTTGTAATACAAATGAAGGAAACTTTGCGTCAAATAGTATCTTTTACCATGGCACTTTTGGTGTTATTCTCTACTATGTCTTTTACGGTAGATATGCATTATTGTGGTGACCAGCTGGTGGATTTCAGTTTTTATAAGACTGCAGAAAACTGTTCAATGAAGGCCAGTTCTTCTAAAGCAACGGGAGAGACTTCCGTTATGGAAATGGATATGGATTGCTGCACCGATTTGGAAATAGTTCTTGAAGGTCAGGATGATCTGAAAATTACTTTTGATCAATTCACTTTTGAGCAGCAGATCTTTATCTCAACATTCTATTACACTTATGTTAACTTATTTGAAACGGTTGATAAAAACCTCATTTTTTTCAAAGAGTATTCCCCACCCCTCCTGATCAGGGATATACAAATTCTCGATCAGACTTTTCTCATTTGATTTTTAAGCATTGAAATTAAGGCCCGACAGTTCTTGCTGTTTTTTGGGCTTAAGCTGTTGATTAAATTATTGGTCAACTTCGGTTTCTAACTGTTTAATAATCAATTCTATGCTAAACAAGGGCATTAAATTTCTCATTAATAATAAACTGATTGCTGTTCTGATGCTTGTCCTTTTTGTAGGATGGGGAATTGTGAACGCACCGTTTAACTGGGACATTGGATTTTTACCAAGTAACCCCGTGGCGGTGGATGCTATTCCGGATATAGGTGAAAACCAGCAAATTGTTTTTACTAAATGGCCCGGTCGTTCTCCCCAGGATATTGAGGACCAGATTTCCTATCCGTTAACATCATCTTTATTGGGTATACCGGGAGTCAGAACAATACGCAGTTCCTCTATGTTCGGGTTTTCGAGCATCTACATAATTTTTGAAGAGGATGTGGAATTCTATTGGAGCCGCAGCCGAATTCTTGAAAAACTGAACTCGCTACCGAGTAATTTATTGCCGGAGGGAGTAAACCCCGCCCTGGGGCCTGATGCAACTGGCCTGGGGCAAATTTTCTGGTACACATTAGAAGGTAGGGATAAAGAAGGAAATGTTACAGGCGGCTGGGATTTGCAGGAATTGCGAAGTGTTCAGGACTACTATGTGAAATTCACCCTTTCCGCCGCAAGCGGAGTTTCCGAAGTAGCTTCTATCGGTGGTTACGTAAAGGAATACCAGATTGATGTTAATCCTGAATTGATGAAGCAGTATAATATAGGTCTTCATGATGTGGTTAATGCGGTCAAAAAGAGCAATCGTGATATTGGTGCCCAGACCTTGGAAATCAATCAGGCTGAATACCTGGTTAGAGGTCTTGGCTATGTGGAATCTCTGGAAGATATAAAAAATGCCGTAGTCACTTCGGAGGATTATACTTCCATTCGCATAAAGGATATTGCCAATGTTTCCCTGGGCCCGGCAGTTCGCCGAGGTATTCTCGATAAGGAAGGTGCAGAAGTTGTTGGCGGTGTTGTCGTGGCCAGATATGGAGCGAACCCGTTAGAAGTTATCAATAATGTAAAGGAAAAAATAAAAGAACTGAGTTCGGGTTTACCATCCAAAGAATTGGCAGACGGCAGTACATCTCAATTGACCATAGTGCCTTTTTATGATCGTACGGAACTGATACAGGAAACCCTGGGAACGCTCAATGAAGCGTTAACCCTGGAAATACTGATTACTATTTTGGTCATCATTATCATGGTATTCAACTTGCGGGCTTCAATTCTTATATCAGGATTGTTGCCAGTAGCGGTTTTGATGGTTTTCATAGCTATGAAACTTTTTGGTGTGGATGCCAATATAGTGGCACTTTCCGGGATTGCAATTGCAATTGGAACCATGGTGGACGTGGGTGTTATCCTCTCCGAAAATATCATCCGACATCTGGACGAGAATGGAGAAAAACTGCCCATAAACACGGTTGTATATAATGCTTCGGCCGAAGTTTCTGGTGCTATCCTTACGGCGGTTATGACCACCATTATCAGTTTCATTCCGGTATTTACGATGATAGGGGCCGAAGGAAAGCTATTCCGACCGTTGGCCTTTACAAAAACCTTTGCTTTGACCGCATCCATAATAGTCGCTTTGTTTCTCATACCTCCTTTTGCCGCCTTTCTATTTAGAAAGAAAAGTGGTAAAAAGACCTTGGGTTATGTCATCAACGGAATTTTTGCCTTTCTAGGGGCTCTTGCCGTTGTCTATGGTTACTGGCCAGGATTAGTATTAATTGCATTTGGACTAGTAGGGCTGTTAAAGAATCCTGAACTGGCATCACTTTTGTTTAAAGGGTTCTCTTTAACCGAAAAACGTGCAAATCTGATCAATATCATTATCTCGGTTTTGGTCATCATTTTTCTTCTGGCAGAATATTGGCGGCCTTTGGGTTTGGACAAGAATATTTTATGGAATTTGGTTTTTGTATCGCTAATCTGCTTTGGGCTTTTGGCGGTATTCATAACCTTTCGTAAATATTACACCAGTATCTTGAGTTGGGCCTTGCGTAATAAATTGCTGTTCCTGTTCATTCCAACAATGATCGTCGTTTTCGGAGTGCTTATCATGCAAAATACAGGCAAGGAGTTTATGCCCTCCTTAAACGAAGGTTCGTTTTTGTTGATGCCCACATCCCTTCCCCATGCCGGGGTGGAAGAAAATAAACGGGTGTTGCAACAATTGGATATGGCCGTAGCCACTATCCCTGAAATCGAAACGGTTGTTGGTAAGGCGGGGCGAACGGAATCCGCACTGGATCCTGCGCCATTATCCATGTACGAAAATATGATTCAGTACAAACGTGAATACATTCTGAATGAGGCTGGTGAACCGCAGCGCTTTAAGGTTAATGATGATGGACTATTCGTATTGAATGATGGCAATTTTATTTTAAACCCAAATACGGTACTTGATGAAAAAGTCCGCAATTACAAGGAAACCGATATTGAAGATTTCTCCGAAATTGGTTTTGCTAATTTGGTTCCCGATCCAGATGGGGAGTACTACCGTAATTGGCGGCCAGAAATACAATCCCCTGATGATATTTGGAACGAAATTATCCGTCTAACGCGTTTGCCCGGGGTAACTTCTGCACCCAAATTACAGCCTATCGAAACCCGGTTGGTTATGCTCCAAACAGGAATGCGTGCACCGATGGGTATTAAGGTCAAGGGTCAGGATTTAAAGCAAATTGAGGCCTTTGGCATCCAACTGGAAAATATCCTGAAAGAGGTGGAAGGGGTGAAGGATGAAGCAGTATATGCTGATAGGATAGTTGGCAAACCTTACCTGCTGATTGATATTGATAGGGAGGCTCTGGTTAGATATGGAATCCGTATCGAAGATGTGCAGCAGGTCTTAGAAGTAGCTGTTGGTGGTATGATATTGACCCAGACGGTAGAGGGCAGAGAACGCTATGGGGTTCGGGTACGCTACCCAAGGGAACTCCGGGAAAATCCGACTGACATAAAGAACATTTATGTTCCGGTGGCAAAGGGCAATTCTGTTCCTTTGAGTGAACTGGTTAACATCCGCTATGAAAAAGGGCCTCAGGTCATCAAAAGCGAGGATACTTTTTTAGTGGGCTATGTGTTATTCGATAAGTTGGACGGTTTTGCCGAAGTCAATGTTGTAGAGAATTCTCAGGCCCTTATCCAACAAAAAATAGACAACGGAGAACTGGTAGTTCCCAATGGCATCAACTATCAATTTACAGGTACATATGAAAATCAGCTACGGGCAGAAAAATCTTTATCTGTAGTCGTGCCATTGGCTTTGCTCATTATCTTTTTGATTCTGTATTTCCAGTTTCGTTCGGTATCCACTTCGTTTATGGTTTTTACGGGAATCGCCGTGGCTTTTGCCGGAGGTTTTATCATGATTTGGTTCTATGGACAGGATTGGTTCTTGAATTTCAATTTCTTTGGCGAGAATTTGCGGGATATGTTTCAAATGAAGACTATTAATTTAAGTGTAGCAGTATGGGTAGGATTTATTGCACTTTTTGGGATAGCCACAGATGATGGTGTGGTCATGGCCACATACTTGACCCAGACATTTGACCGTAACAAACCCAGTACTCTGGAAGCCGTTAGGGCATCGGTTGTGGAAGCAGGAGAAAAAAGGATACGTCCATGCCTGATGACCACGGCAACGACCATACTGGCTTTATTGCCAGTGTTGACTTCTACAGGTCGGGGAAGTGATATTATGATTCCTATGGCAATACCCTCTTTCGGGGGTATGTTGATTGCCCTGATAACCCTCTTGGTGGTTCCGGTATTGTTTAGTTGGAAAAGCGAGTGGCAACTTAAAAGAATAAATTCATGAAAAATATAATAAACATAGTAATAGGATTATTAATGGTTACGGCTCTAAAAGCCCAAACCCTGGACGCCTATATTCAGGAGGCTGAAAACAACAATCCCGAAGTGCAGGCATTTGAACTCAGGTACAATATTTCGAAGGAGAAAGTGGAAGAAGCAGATGCCTTCCCCAAAACGGAAGTAAGCGCAGGTGTTTTTGTAAGCGAACCTGAAACGAGAACGGGCGCACAAAAAGCGCGGTTTTCGGTGAAACAGATGCTTCCCTGGTTTGGGTCTATTACATTGCGGGAAAACTATGCAAGTTCTCTGGCCGAAGTAGATT
>CBDUGN010000198.1:0-5813 GCA_965366915.1 uncultured Eudoraea sp.
ATTTAATATTAACGACAAAGAACTTTATTTAGTTTTCTTATATGATACAACGAAAAGGTATTGATTTTTGTTGGATAACCAAAAAAAGTGTTTCTACCCATAGACTTATTAAAACTATTTCGAAGTAACTAATGAAGATCATGAGTAAGTCATATATTGATAATTTTAACGCAAAGGTTAACATTTTGTGGTGCTCAATTAAAAACCTATTCATCAATAGAAGTGGACTTTCTGCCCCATGATCACCAGAAATTATAGCTATTTCACTTATGAGCAGTTAATATTCTTTAATTGTTAAACACTTCTTTGTAATTTTCGCAACAATAAAATATTTAATAAATGAAAATAGTCTTCATCGTTATCTTCAGTCTCCTTCTAAATACTCCAATTCTTATGGCTCAAAGAAATTCTCCGGGCACTATACGCGCTTCCGGAAGCCCTCTCGACCGCGATGCTGTGCTTAAATGGTTAAATGACGCAGATAATTCTCAATCCTCAAAAAGCAACCAAAGCCTGGATGTTTCAAGTATCGAGGGCTCTCCTTATTTCAATGTAGAATTCATCCCGGGCAACATATATTATTTAAACAAAATATATGGCAACTATCCAATGCGCTACAATGCTTTCAGCGATGAGGTAGAAATTCAAAGAACCGGAAGTAATAAGATGGAATCTGTGTACAAAAGCATGTCACTTAGTTGTGATATTGATAGTGAAAAATTTATATATGCCAAATACCTCAACCAGAAAGGCATAATACAAGAGGGCTATTTGATTAGATTGAATTCATTACAAAAATATATTCTATATCAAAAAAAGTCCAAGATTTATAAAGAAGGTAAAAAGGCAGCTACCTCAATGCACCCAAGCTATCCACCAAAATTTGAGGATAAGTATGAATATTATCTTTCGATTGACAATGAGTTCCCGGTTTATTTTAAACCTTCAAAAAAGGAATTAGCCGAACTTTTTGGTCAGGAGAAAGCCTCAGAGATCAAAGACTTTATGAAGCAGAATAAAATTAAATTAACGCACAAGGAAGATCTTATGAAACTTATTGAATATCTAAATTCGGATCTCTGAAAAAAAAATGCCCTGGCCATTTAATTAGACCAAAGCATCTGTTTTTATTTTAACTTTCCAGGCTTATTTCACTCTTGAAGTGCAAAAATTATTTTCCTTTGATATCTTGTTTAAACTGTTCAAATTCAGATCGCTGTTCCTTTTTAGGCCAGGAATTGTTACTTGAGTCAATATCTGCTGTTTCTGATTTTGGATCGACAACAATTCCAACAAGTTCTTTTTCAGAAGAAATAACCCGTTTAAATTCCTGATCATTTTTCCTCCAAATTTGCGGTGGATACGTTACATTCTCCTTAGAACCGTCTGCATAGGTATATTCAACAATTATCGGCATTGGTATTCCCCCTGGTTTATTAAAAACAACCTCATAAAAATATTTGGGCTCTTCGATCTCAGCGCGTTCCTGTGCTGTCATATTATCCATCATATATTCCTTTAAAGTCTGTTTCTGAAGGTGCTTTACCCTTAAGGTCTTCTTCAAAATCTTCGCTCTCTTCATCCACAAGGTAAACCAATGGTGGAAAATTTGCTTCTGATAAACCTCTCGAAGCCATATAATCCTTCATTTTCTTTGAAGGCTTATCACTTACATAGTACTTTTTAACTCCTTTTATACCAATATCAACATAATCAGTAGTATAAAACCAACTTCTCCAATACCAGTCAAGATCAACGGCCGAAGCATCTTCCATAGTCCTGAAGAAATCCTCAGGTGTGGGATGCTTAAACTTCCATCTCCGGGCATACGTTTTGAAAGCGTGATCGAATAATTCCTTCCCCATTATGGTTTCACGAAGAATATTGAGTGCCGTGGCAGGTTTAGCATAGGCGTTTGGTCCCAATTGGTATACATTTTCCGGATTAGACATAATAGGAGATATCGTAGACTGATCGCCACTCATATAAGGCACTATCTTTGAAGGAGCTCCCCTTCTGGAGGGATACGTTTTGTTAGGTGCTATAACCTCGGGGTTTTCTTCTCCAAATTCCTGTTCGGCAATATACTGCATAAAGGTATCGAGGCCTTCATCCATCCAACCCCACTGACGCTCATCTGAATTGACGATCATTGGGAAAAAATTATGGCCAACCTCGTGAATAATAACACTGATCATCCCAAATTTTACACGGTCAGAATACGTTCCATCTTCCTCAGGCCTTCCATAATTCCAACAGATCATTGGATATTCCATCCCCTGTCTTTTTGCGTGCACAGAGATAGCCTTGTGATAGGGATAATCAAATGTGTGTGCAGAATATGATTTTAAGGTACTTGCCACAGCCTTAGTGGAAAATTCTTCCCATAACGGATTCCCCTCTTTGGGATATAATGAAACGGCCATGACATCCTTATTACCAATTTTTACGGCTTGCATATCCCAAATAAATTTTCTGGAAGTGGCAAACCCAAAATCTCTGACATTCTCGGCTTTGAATTTCCAGGTCTTTTTCTCCTGGGAAAACCCTTTTTCGGCCTGTTCCGCCTCCTCCTGTGTTATAATCAGAACCGGTTTGTCATAAGACTTTTTGGCCTGTTCAAAGCGCCGCATCATTTCCCTGGAAAATACTTCCTTTCTGTTCGTAAGTTCTCCGGTTGCATCTAATATATGATCTGCAGGAACCGTGATATTTACCTCATAATTCCCAAAAGGTAAGGCAAACTCTCCCTTGCCCCAAAATTGATAATTCTGCCATCCTTCTACATCACTATAAACAGCCATCCTTGGAAAAAACTGAGCTATTACATAGGACCTGTTACCGTCTTTGGCAAAATACTCATAGCCAGATCTGGCCCGGTCTATGGTATGATCTACTATATTATACCACCATTTTATTGAAAATGAAACCTGTGCACCACTTTTAAGATGCTGAGGAAGATCAATTCTCATCATTGTCTCATTTATGGTGAAGGGTAAGCTTCTGCCATTGGCATCTTTAACAAATTCAATATTAAATCCGCCGTCAAATGTTGTTGGCATTAGATTCTCAACAAATTTATCCGTGCTGTAGGCTATGGACAGTTCACTTTCATCTCTCAGAGGAGCTTTCGAGTCTTTGGCTCGTACATTCTGATCTAATTGAAGCCATAGGTATTCCAAATCATCCGGAGAATTGTTAAAATAGGTAATGGTTTCTTCTCCATAAATTTTGGCGTTCGTGTCATCTAATTCAATATCGATCTTATAATCTGCCTGTTGCTGATAATAATCGGGGCCAGGAGTTCCGGAAGCCGACCTGTACGTATTGGGAGTGGCAAATTCCTCGTAGAGCTGTTTAAATTTACTTTGATTGGTATGACCAGGTTCTCTTTCTTTTGTGATATCCTGTTGTGCAAAACTCAAAGTGACAACAAAACACAATAAACCTGTGAGGGAACAATGTAGTTTTTTCATGTAGCTGAATTCTTATTAGAATTTGCGAATTTAGAATTTTTCAACTATTTGCAGTTCAAAATGTTACAAGTTTAACATACCTTTATTATTTTCCTTTACCAAAACAAAACTCTTCTTTTTACCGCTTATTCTAAAGTGCACTATATTCTGTTGTTCTTCAAACAAATCTGTAAGAATATCATTTTCAACCTCTAATGTTTTACGACTAGACAGATCAATGTCCTCTATTTCCAAATAACAAATAATTAGGTCATTATCATATTTCTTCCCCAAAAACACAAAAGCCTTGTTTTTGCCATCTGCACTTATTGCCAATTTCGACCGCATATATTTTTCAATATAAAGATTTGCCTCTTTTGATTCCTTCGCCGTAGCCAGATTCATTTCTACACCATAGCGCTCTTCAAGTACATTTTCCAGGTCGTCAATAAAGATGCGGCTAGTAATTTGGAGAGAATTGTCCTCTTTGGAATATTGAATATTGGTTACGCTCACGTAAAACTTGTGCATTATTGAAAATGCAAACAGCGGTAATATGATGAGGAATAAGCTTGAGCGCATGAGCCATATTTTAAAAGAATTCATAGTATAGTTTTGCAAGCTTCGTGCCATGAGTAAAAATTATTCTTCAATCGCCTCTCTTAAGTAAGCATTGCTTCGCAATTTAAGATATTCCCAGATTTTAAGTTTATCATGACTGTCTACCACTGAACTGAAAGCATTATCCACTTCGCAATAATACATGAAGTCCTCTATTTTGTTCTCAGGTATTTTGAGGTATTTAACAAATAAAGAATCGGCATAATACTCCCGGACCCTCATTGTACGTGCATATTTTTCTTGTGAAGCCAAAACTTTCTTAAGATATTTTGTCCGGCCAGAAATGGCATTCATAATAGGATTCAGCGGTACCAGGCCTCCTCCTGTAGTAGCTTCATGCAGCTTCCGCTCTGCCTGAGTTATGGGCTTAACATATGCATTTGGCAGCCCTAAAGTAGCTGCCACATAAACTTTATCCGTTTTTAAGCTATTCATGTCCCTGCCCAGATCACCTGATAAATTATAAGGACGGACTACTACTTCATCCAATTCATTGATAAATTCCTCTAAGGGCACAACTATAGAACTGCTCTCTAGCATTGCCCTGGTTACCACCAGGGTCATACGTTTATATTGTACTGCGGAGAACAGTATGGTGTCATTAAGTCTGGCTGCAATTGTAAATAGCCCTTCTTCGTCTGTTATGGTAGCTCTGTTTGAAGAGGTGTTTATAACATGAACATCTGCTATGCTCTTATTTGTACTTGTGACTTTTCCTTCTAATTTGTAAAAAAACACATTTTGTGCTGAGGCACTCGTAACAATCAGAAAAAAAAACAGGAAAAATTTCTTATTCCTTTGCATTCATCTGTTTTAAGAAGATATTACTCTGCACAACCAAAAATTCAATGAGTTCAAACTCATTGTCCTTTTTTAATAAGGCGCGGGGAGGAATTTTTTCGTCACAATAAATTAAAAAGGCATCTATTTGATCCTGAGGTATTTTGAGATCTAAGACAAAAAATTCATCGTCGTAGACCAGGCGTAAGACTTCGCTGACCTTTAAAGGTTGCTTATCTTCATCTGGCTGGTCTTTTTTGGTATTCACAAGGGCCTTAAATATGTTCACAAAATTAATCCCATCTCTCATGATACCACGGGTTATTTTGTCCTCTGCAATATTTACAATATCGGTAGACTGGTCGGTTTCGTATTCAAATTTTTTAAACTCTTCATTTTGAAGTTCGAGGAATTTCTGTTGATTTTCCGGGCTCACCACAACCTCATCGAGTTGTGTAACCTTTTCGTTAACTTCAACCACCAAACGGTTATTATCTAAAATTTGCTGGGTTATTTTAACCACTTCAATCTGATAATTCACAGAAGTAAAAACTATTTCATCATTTAATTTTACCCGAATTTCAAATTCACCTTTATCATTTGTAATTGTTGCTCTTTGCGAAGTACTATTAATTACATTTTCATTGGGTACTAGTGAATTTCTGTAAAGAACCTGACCGCGTAAAATAACACGTTCATCACCCTGAGAGCTACCTATTGAAATACAAAATATAGCGAAAAGGAGAAGTAATTTAATATTCATAGGTAACTGTCTTGTATATAAACTGATCTAATTTATAAAGAAAATGTATGTTCTTGTCATAAAAAAATTTGACATCATAAAACTTTTGTTAATTTCTGAACACAAAGCCTAAAAATCCGGGCTTGTCATGCACAATAAATACAGTCATATCAGATAAATTGGGCCGTTTAACCAAACAACTTATCCTTTTACCC
>CBDUGN010000199.1:0-5811 GCA_965366915.1 uncultured Eudoraea sp.
TGTTTAAAGCTAATAATTTTTCTTCATCCGGCTGATCGTGAATTCGATATACAAACGTTTTTGTTGGTTTTTGTTTACCTATAAAGGATGCTACTTTGCGATTCGCCAATAACATAAACTCCTCGATTAATTTATTTGAGTCTTTGGCTTCCTTAAAATATACTCCCTCTGGTTCATTTTTTGAATTAAGATTGAATTTTACTTCTACTTTATCAAATGAAATAGCTCCGGACTCCATCCTTTTACTTCTCATTTTCTTAGCTAAGCTATTCAAGGTGCTAATTGCGTAAACGGTTTCTTCGCTAACTGAATAAGCTTTGTTTCGAATTGAAACAGACTCAGGTATTAATCCTTTTCCGGTATCTATAATATGTTGGGCTTCCTCATAAGCAAATCGTTCATTTGAATTTATAACCGTACGTCCAAACCATTGGTTTTTTACTAAACAATGTTCATTCATCTCGAAAATTGCAGAAAACGTGTATTTATCCTCATGCGGGCGTAATGAGCAAGCGTTGTTGGAAAGAATTTCTGGTAACATTGGTACAACCCTGTCAACCAGGTAGACCGAGGTCGCTCTTTCATAAGCTTCTTGTTCCAATATGGTATCTGGTTTTAGATAATGAGAAACATCGGCTATATGAATTCCTATTGAGAAATTACCATTCTCTAAGACTTCAAAGGATAGAGCATCATCAAAATCTTTAGCATCCTTAGGGTCTATGGTAAACGTAAGAAGTTTTCTTACGTCTTTTCTTTTTAAAATTTCTTCCTGTTTTATTGACGTATCCAACGAATTGGCATAATCTTCTACTTCAACAGGAAATTCAGAAGGCAATCCATACTCAGCTAATATGGCATGGATTTCTGTATGGTGGTCTCCGGGTTTACCCAGGACTTCAATTATTTTACCAGAGGGTGAATCCGCTTTTTCGGGCCACTCAATAATTTCTACAAGCACTTTCTCACCATTCTTTGCTTTACCTATATTTTCAAGGGGTACAAAAATATCTGTATACATTCGTATATCAGTTGGTCTAATAAAAGCGAATGTCTTCTGTAAATCTACAATACCAACAAATCTCTTCTTTTTTCGCTCTAGTATCTTCTTTATTTCACCCTCCAGTTTTTTACTGCTCTTCCTGCTAATTATATCTACCTCAACAATATCACCGTGAAAAGCTCTGTTAATTCTATTGTACGGTACAAAGACGTCATTCTCTAAGTCTTCAACAACCACATATGCATTTCCTCTTGCAGTAACATCAACTTTTCCCTGATAATATACTCCATTAGTAATTGCCTGGTATTTACCTCTGACATTTTCTTGTATTCGTTTTTCGTTTTTTAATTCGCCCAATCTTCTAATCAATAAATTCCGGCTTTCAGTATCAATTAATTCAAGCTTTGAAGCAACTTGTTTATAATTAAAACTTTTAGAGGGTTCTTTCTCAAGGACTGAGAATATCCCCTTTGTAATTTCATTTCTTTTATGGCTTTTCGCCCGTTTCTTTTTCTTCGACATTAAATTCTTTATTTGCGTGGAAAATTACGAATTATAATTCATAGCACTCTATCCACTAAACTAAACTATTGTGTAAATAACATATCAACACTTATTAAATATTTAATTATTTGTTTTATTAATTTATATAAAAATTGATGATGATTATGGTTTGTTAATACTGGTTATAAAAGTTTTAAGTAATTGTTGCTATAAACAGAAAAAAGAGTTTATTGACAATTATAGTACAACTGTATAATCTATGAGTCAATAACTTAACTTTTTTATAAACGACTCTTGATAACCGCTTTCAACATAAAACTACTTACAACTAAATTTTGTTTTTCTGTTAATTACCACGGTATTCAATTTTAATATCTTTCTATTAAGTATTAAGAATAAGTTTTCTTAAAACCCACCAGCTTTTGTAAAGCACTTTTTTAAGCAGATAATAAAAAATAGTACTTATTTCTTATCCTATGGTTATTAACAAACCATATAATTAAATAACGCATTCTTAACCAAATACTTACGTTTTCTTATAAATTTCTATGTTAACAATATTAAAAATTAAGTTTCCCAAAGGTATTTGTAACTTTGCTTAATTCTAAATACCCTTATACTATGAAAATA
Organism: uncultured Eudoraea sp.; assembly: GCA_965366915.1. Classification (GTDB taxonomy): domain Bacteria; phylum Bacteroidota; class Bacteroidia; order Flavobacteriales; family Flavobacteriaceae; genus Eudoraea. The sequence continues at coordinate 2,138 of CBDUGN010000199.1, forward strand.
TCAATTGGTAATGACCATGCCGGCACAGAATACAAATTGGCAATTGTGGGTCTTCTCAAGTCAATGAGTATAGAAGTAGTAAACCATGGTACAGATGGTTCAGACAGCGTGGATTATCCCGATTTTATACACCCTGTTGCATTTGATGTCGAAACAAATAATGCAGATATGGGAATAATAATCTGTGGTAGTGGAAATGGCGCAAGCATGACCGCAAACAAACACCAGGGTGTTAGGGCAGCACTTTGCTGGAATAAGGAAATAGTAGCCTTAGCCAGGCAGCATAACAATGCAAACATCCTAAGTCTTCCCGCACGTTTTATTTCTCTTCCCCAGGCTTTAGAAATGGTAAAAACTTTTCTTTCTACAAAATTTGAAGGCGGGAGGCATGAACGACGAATAGAAAAAATACCCTGCTCTTAAAGAAATAACATGGGCCATTCGCATTCTCATAATCATTCCCATGATCATAAAGATTTAAAAGGAAGAAACCTCTTCATTACAATTCTTCTTAATGTTTTAATAACCCTTGCCCAGGTAATTGGGGGGATATTATCGGGAAGTCTCGCTTTATTATCAGACGCACTACATAATTTCAGCGACGTCCTTTCCCTGATTATCAGTTATGTCGCCAATTTATTAGCAAAAAAGAAAGCATCTTTAAACAAGACTTTTGGATATAAGAGAGCCGAAATAATTGCGGCCTTTGTCAATTCCTCAACCCTGATCATTGTCTCTATAATCCTGGTGAAAGAGGCAATCGAAAGATTTATAAATCCAATTGAAATTGAATCAAATTTGGTTATTTGGCTATCCTTATTGGGAATATTAGCCAACGGATTTAGCGTTCTTCTAATTAAGAAAGATGCTAAAGCAAACATGAACATGAAATCTGCTTATCTCCATTTATTCACAGATATGATGGCGTCTGTAGCAGTACTAATTGGAGGTTTATTAATGAAATTTTATGAACTATACTGGGTGGATCCTGTTTTAACTATCTTGATTGCGCTATACCTGGTATATATGGGGTATGACCTCCTTAAGACCTCTACCAGGGTATTAATGCTATTTACCCCGAATACAATTGAGGTTCAAGAAATAGTATCGGAAATAACAAAAATAAGATCCGTAAAAAATGTGCATCACGTTCATATCTGGCAACTGAATGAGGATGAAGTGCACCTGGAGGCGCATATTGATTTTGATGAAGATATAAACCTATCAGAATTTGATAAGATATTGGAAACAATAGAGGAAGAGGTATACCATAAATTTGGCATAAATCATTTGAACATACAGCCTGAATTTGGCAAATGCGACAGCAAAAAAGTCATTGTGCAGGATTAACATATGAATATCAAGCTTAAATTTTTTGACGAACTCAGCAATCTGGAATTATACCATATTCTTCAGTTGCGGTCAGAGGTTTTTGTGGTGGAACAGAATTGCGTATATCAGGACATGGACGGGAAAGACAGCAAGGCGTTACATGTTATAGGCACAAAAGACAATGAGATTATAGCATATACCAGAATTTTTAAACCGGGAGATTATCTGGATCATGCCAGCATAGGACGTGTTGTGGTAAAGAAACCTATGAGGGCTGGAGGCTATGGAAAGGAAATTATGTTAGCTTCAATTAAAGCGATTGAGGATAATTTTAAGGAGACCACCATTCACCTATCAGCGCAAACCTATTTGCAAAAGTTCTATGAAGACCTGAACTTCAAAGCAGTCGGAGAAACGTATTTGGAAGATGATATTCCACACATACTAATGATAAAAGAGTAATCCTGCACCATGACGAATTTCAAAGTAATTGTTTCAATATTTTTTAGTCAAAAACATTAGAAAGATGCTTTTCGTCCGGCCTTCGATCTTTGCTCAACAAGCTAACCACAAAATAGGTTACCAGGGCAAATAAAAAAGCGGGAATTATCTCGTGTACATCTTCTAGCTCCGGATAGTTAAACCGAAACCCAAAACGCCAGACAATATTTACCAGCATACCCACGACCATTGAAGAAATTGCGCCCAGATCTGTACCCCACTTAAAGTACAGACCTCCAAAAATTGCAGGGAAGAAACTCGCTGCAAAAACGGCCCCTGCAAATGCGGTAAGTTCTACTATTCCAGCCATTGGATATAAAGTAAAAATATATACCATCAAACAATATATACCCATCACCCATTTAGTTCTTGGAATAATTTTAGTAACCGGCATTGGTTTAACAACATGCCATATATCATTTACAAAAGCGGTTCCAATAATAATTATAACAGAAGCTAATGAAGACATGCCCGCTGCAAATAAACCGGCAACGCAGATTCCGCTAACAAGCCTGTTATCAAATTTGTCCAGCATAAAACCAATCACCTCATCAGTATTGTTTATAAGATAGTTTGCCTCTTCTACAGTTGTCATTCCGTGAACCAAAGCACCAAGCCCCATTACACAAACCAGTGATACACCTAAAAAAACCGGAGTCCAGATCATGGCAAACCTCATGCTTTTTGCGTTATTGATAGAGTAAAACCGAATAAGGTTTTTTGGTTCTGAAATTTGCTTCATTCCAATGGAGAGTCCTATTCCCAGGATATATAGAAAGGATACCAACTTACCAAAAACAACCAGACCGTTACCTATTGGTTTGCCGGTTTTTGTAAGATGATCCGTAATGGTGATGCTTTCCATTACATTATCAACTCCGCCTAAATAAATAAAAGGAAGCATTAGCATCAGAATAGCCACGCCAAACATGATTATTCCCTGAATAGCGTCTGTCCACAAAACACTGTACATACCACCCCAAATGGTATAAACACAGGTAATAAAAATAATTGCAAAAGCGCCGTATTCATATGGAATATCCAAAACCGAGGTAAGAACATGGGCACAACCCTTTGCTATACCCACCATATACCATATTGTCGCAAATAGGATTATAAACGCAGATAAAACACGAATGCTTTTAGCCAGGCTGCTTTTATAGCGCAGGTGAAAATAATCCGGGATGGTATAAGAATTCAAACGAGCCGTCTGATACCTCATTCTGGGCCCTAATAGCTGCCATGAAATTACACAAAAGAACGTCCATATTAATCCCATCCACGCCCAGGAGAGGCCATATTCAAATGAAATCCCGGCCTGACCAATATAAGTATTCGTGCTGGCAGAGGTTGAGAAAAATGCCAGTGAAATAACCCAACCGGGAATTTCCCTTTTAGCCACGAAATAACCCTCAACCCCTCGTCTTGCCTTCTTCTTAAAATACCATCCGATATACAGACAACCGGCAACATAGACAGAAGTTAGCAGAAGGGTTATATAATGTTCTCTTAGATAGTCCATTACCTTGACTGGTTATCGTTCCTATTCCGGTCAACCTTAATATCTCTTTTCAGTACCAGAATAGCATTTATAACAACCAACAGGACAATACCTATATACGGAAACAGCGTTAGAAAATCCATATTAAAAAAGCGGTTTAAGTTCATTCTTGGTTACTTTACCCAAAACATTTCTGGGGAGCTTCTTTTGAAGAATATATTTTCGGGGTATCTTATATGCAGGTAATCTGGCTCTAAGCCATTTTGAAATTTCATCAAAATCCAATGTTTTTTGGCCGGATACCAAACAGGCAGCTACGACCTCTCCCCACTCTTCATCT
>CBDUGN010000200.1:0-5760 GCA_965366915.1 uncultured Eudoraea sp.
GATGGAAATAAGACCTACAAGTTACACATGTTACCCAATGTGCCTGCTGCCATGTTCTGGTCGGTGACCGTATATGATCCTTACTCACGATGTGAGATTAAGACGAGTCAGCCTTTCCCAAGTATCAGTAGCCAGAAAGTACCTGCTCCTGAAACAAACGATGATGGCTCAGTAGATATCTATTTCGCCAATGAATTACCGAGCGGTGTAGCGGAACAGAATTGGGTTCAAACCCTGCCAAACCAGGGATTCTTTGTGTACATCCGCTACTATGGACCAACGGCGCCATTCCATAACAAAACATGGATCCCAAATGATGTGGAATTGGTCGATTGATAATTAATAATAAGGGGCTGTTAATAACTGAAACAGCCCTTTATAAAAAAAACATAAATATAAAACAGAGGAAATCATGAAAACGAAAATCTTAAATTATTTAGTTGCTATTACAATCCTATTTTTCACAAGTAGTTTAATAGCTCAAGACAAGAACAGTAAATTCCACAAAGATGAGGTGCCTGCTTCCATTCAAGATCCGGATATAGCAAAAGAAATTCTGATTAAAAATGTAAAGATTTTTAACGGAACGGACGGCACACTTATCACCGGTAAAGACGTGGTTATATTAGGTAACAAAATTGACAAGATCATACCTGCGGGTGGAAATGAAAAGGGCTATGAAGAAGTAATTGATGGAAAAGGAGGGTTTCTTACTCCTGGATTAATCGATAGCCATTGGCATGCAACTATGGGTGTAGATGAAGAAGTATTTATGGAAGGTGACCAGGCCTATGTTCAACTGCATTCCGGAATGGAATTGGGAGAAATGCTTATGCGGGGTGTTACAACCATACGCGATGCCGCAGGAAATACCTTTGCCTTGAAGCGTGCTGTAGATGAGGGAATTATTCCCGGCCCGCGCATCTATACCTCAGGTGCTTTGCTTTCCCAATACTCCGGACATGGTGATTTTCGTCCTCAGAATCCCAATGCACTGCCTAAAGAATGGGGGGGACCACTGGGACCCGGAGAGATAGCTGGTCATATGTTACTTGTTAATGGAAAGCAACAAATGACTGCGGCAGTTCGTCAGCAGCTATTCCTTGGTGCGACACAAATTAAAATAGCCGTTGCCGGTGGTGTTTCTTCCTTTACTGATCCCTTGTACGTTGTCGAATTTACGGATGAAGAAATACGGGCTGCTGTGGATGCTGCGGCAGATTATGGCACCTACGTAATGGCACATAGTCACGAGCCTGCAGGTGTAATTAGAGCCGTAAAGAATGGAGTAAAAAGTATTGAGCATGGTTCGATGTTGAACGAAGAAGCTGCCAAGTTAATGGCAGAAAATGGTGTAGTTTATGTGCCCTCTGTTCAGGTGCTCGCACAACTTAAGCCATTATATACCGATCCAATTCGTAAGGCAAAATTACAGGAAGCATTTGACGGTACAAATAAAGCCATTCTAGCAGCTAAAAAGTACGGTGTAACTTTTGGGTTCGGTACCGACCTACTGTTCAGCTCCGAAGGAAGAAAAGCTGAACTGAAAGATTTGGGCTTACGTAAACAGTGGTTTACCTCTGCTGAGATCATGATACAGGCCACAGGCAACGGTAGCAAGATTGTAGGCCTTGCCGGACCACGAAATCCTTACGGAAAAGTAGGAGTGATTGAAGAAAAAGCTATGGCTGATATCCTCATTTACAGTAAAAATCCATTGGATGATGTATCCATAGTGGAAGATTTTGGAAATAACCTCAAGTTGATTATTAAAGACGGAAAGGTTTACAAAAATACGCTATAGATCAACTTTGATAGCATTAGCTTAAGGTTTACTGCTTAAGCTAATGCTATACTATCAAGATTACATTACAAGCGAAAAACGATTAGAACATACTAATACTAATATAATGCAAGGCACAAAAAAGAAACCGGATAAACAGATGAAAATTTTTGTTTTAGCACTGTTGACAAATATCTTTTTTATAGGCCAGATTGCGGTCTCGGAGCTGTATGCCCAGGAAAATGCAGAAAAGGATACCACCAGGCTTTCGGCCGATCAAATGAAGATTGAAGAAGCTGTATATGAAAAACTAATGAGAGATCCCAAAGTGTTGCGTCATGGCGCGGATGCCAAAGAGGGTTGGATCCTGGTACCGTCAACGCAAACCACTATCCGTTTCGGAGGATTTATTCAGATGAATTACATACACGATTTCCAAAATGCAGGTTATCCCTATGGGGATTTCATACCCTCTTTAATTCCTGTACCTACAGATAAATCTTCAGGAACGCAATTTGATCCTCGAACCAGCCGTATTACTTTTGAAACTAAGACTCCCACCAAGGCAGGAACAGTCAGTACTTTTTTTGGTATTGATTTCGCAACTTCTTCTGCAGCACCCAGGTTGCGCCAGGCCTATGTGAGTTGGACCAATAACCGTAATGGCGGAAATATTTTGTTAGGGAAATCCTGGACTACCTTTATAGACCTCGGCGTTTGGCCCGAACTTTATGACCTGGAAGGGCCCAATGCCATGACGGGATTGCGACAGGGGGTTCTGCGTTATTCATTCACGATGGATAAGTTAAAGCAATGGGTTGCTTCTGTAGCACTTGAACAACCTCTTACAGCAGTGCAAAACGGGATTGGATCTGAAAGTCTGCCAGATCTTGCAGCAAAAGTCTCATGGAACAAAGATTGGGGGCATCTGACGGCGGCCGGTCTTGCACGTCAGCTTATTGCAGAAAGCACAATGAATACCGGAAAAGATAAGGCATTTGGCTGGGGATTATCCCTGTCGGGTAATTTGCTAATACCGGGAACAAAGCGTAATACCCCCAAAGAACTCCTTGGCAATTTGGGACCCCGACAGGATAATTTCAAATTCCAGCTTGCCGGCGGTCATGGGATAGGACGTTATGTCTTTGACCTGGGCTCAGCACCGGAACCGCAAGACGCATGGTTCAACGATGGATTAAACAAGCTTACTCCACTAAATGAAATTGGTGGTTTTGGCGCATATCAGCATTGGTGGTCAGACAGATGGCGTACTACTTTGGTTGGTGGTTGGGTAGAGAAATCTAAGCTGGAGGAATTATCCGCAGATGAATTCAAGCAATCCATCTATACAGCAGCCAATCTGATTTTTCGTCCATTTAATAGAATGGATGTTGGGGTTGAATACTATTGGGGTCAACGCACAAATAGAGATGATCAATTTGGCTATTCAAACAGACTTCTGGTTGGTGTAAACTATGTTTTTTAGTGTAAATCGTCAGCGAAAAGTTTATGATAACCGGGAATGGGAAAGTCCATATATCACTAACAATTCTACATTTTACGAAAATGATTATATCAATATAGAAGCACGCACCACATTCCATAACAAAACATGGATCCCAAATGATGTGGAATTGGTCAATTAAAGTCCTAATAAACTGAGAGATCAATAATATTTTTTTAAAACAGTAAAATAATAATCAGATGAAAAAAGTAACAAATCATTTTATAGCAGCCATAGTATCGATACTTGGCTTTACGCTAAGTGTAACAACCCCAGTTTTTGGTCAATCCTACCAGGAAGAAGTGGATATGTATCAAGCCATTTTTGGTATGGAAAAAAAAGCTATGGTACTCGGATTTATGGATAATGAGGACGATACCGCTTTCTGGATGATCTATGATGAATATGAAAGTGAAAGAAAAATCCTTGGTAAGAAGCGACTGGACCTATTGGCCGATTATGTCAATAATTATGAAGATATGACGGATGAAAAGGCCGAAGAGCTTATGAAACAAATCATGAAACAAAAGAAAAGCTTAGATAAGCTTATCGATAAATATTATAAAAAGACCAAGAAAACATCCGGGGTCAAAGATGCGGCACAATTCTATCAAATTGAGAATTATATCCTGAGTGCCATACGACTGCAGATTCTCGATAGCATACCATTCATAGGAGAACTAGATTAAATGAAATTAACACTAAAAACTTGTCACAGATGAAAACACAATTAAAAACACAATTAAAAACATTGATGATTCCGGTGGCAGTTGCCGCGGGTATTAGTTTAAGTTACGCGCAAACACCAAAAACAAAAATGATCACCCAGCAACCTGTGTATGAAATGACAACACCAATTCCAGAAAATATCACCACTCCCGATAAAGTGGAAACACCTATTGGAACACTGGAATATTTTGATGGGATTCCTACAAAAAACACCATAACAACGGTGTACGATTATGTAGATAGAGCCCGTGCTGTACAGGCATTCATTAACATGACACCTGCTGTTTCACTATACAATCTTCGAAAGGGAAATCGTGACATGGGCATGGGTAAATCAAATCAAATACTGATTTGGGAGCAATTAGGCGATTCCAAGTCGCTGGCACTGACCTATAACAACACCTCACTTTACACCTGGGGATTTTTAGACCTTAAAAACGACGGCCCAACAGTGATCGAGATCCCACCGGGTGTACTGGGCGTACTGGATGATGCTGCTTTCAGATACATCACCGACATGGGAGCCGCCGGCCCCGATAAAGGACAAGGCGGGAAATACCTGGTGCTTCCTCCCGGATACGAAGGTGAGGTACCTGATGGCTATTATGTTTTTAGATCAAATACTTACGATGTTTGGAACTTCATGCGTGGATATACCAAAACAGGTGTTGAAGCCGCTGCAAAACGCATCAAGGAAAACCTGAAAGTGTATCCATTGTCTCAAAAGGACAATCCACCAGCAATGGAATTCAAAAATATGTCAGGGATCTATTACAACACGGTGTTCCCCAACGATTACACCTTTTTTGAAGACCTCAACCAGATTATCCAGGAAGAACCAGAAGGATTTTACGATGCCGAAAACCTCGGTATTCTCAGGTCATTGGGGATTCAAAAAGGGAAACCTTTTGCACCGGATGCCCGGATGAAAAAAATACTAACGGAAGCTGTTGCAATAGGAAATGCCTATGCACGAGCAAATACAATTGAACCTCGCGATCCCGGCCACTATTACTACCCTGATACCAAAAGTGAATGGGTAATGGCCTTTGCAGACAACGATACCTATTTCTTGCAAGATGGTGCCCGCAGAATGGATTCAAGACTTTGGATGCATTACAATGCTGTTGTTGTTACACCTGCTATGGCACTTACCAAACCCGGTGCAGGTTCGCAATATGGTATAGCCGGAATGGACTCTGAACACAGGGCGTTAGATGGCGCTAAAACATACAAAATGCACTTACCTCCTGATTTCCCGGTAAAGGACAATTGGTCGGTCACTATTTACGATCCACAAACCCGCTGCATGCTGCAAACCGATCAGAAGTTTGCGGGTATTAACAGCTTAAGCGGAGAGGTAAAAGAAAACAAGGATGGTTCCATCGATGTCTATTTTGCTCCTGAACTGCCCAAAGGCGTTGCAAAAGGTAATTGGATACAATCCATCCCTGGTAAAAGTTGGTTCATCATTCTCCGGGCTTATGGGCCGCTGGCCCCCTGGATTGATAAGACCTGGAGGCCGGGTGAGATTGAACTGGTAAAATAAAAAACAATTAAACCATTGCTGTTATCCCTTTGGGGTAACAGCAATAAATATATAAACAAACAAAATCGATTATGAAAAAAGCAAAAACGATCATCGGTTACTTATCTCTGGCGGTATTGATGTTAAATGTATTTGTGGCTACGGCTCAGGATACAGAACAGACAGCTGGTGATCAGGATGCAGAACAGGCCGCTA
>CBDUGN010000201.1:0-5716 GCA_965366915.1 uncultured Eudoraea sp.
ATATCAGAGTACTTAAATTGTTTTCATAATACAGCAATGGCTTTTCCACACTTTCCCCAACGGCTTTTGAAGCGGCAAAATGAATTGTTCCTTTTACATCAGCATGCCTTTTGAAAAAATCTCTGACCTTTTCTTTATCACGCAGATCCATTTTCTCAAATACCGGTCTTTTTGCTGTAATTGTATAAATTCCTTCCAAAACATTTTCAGAAGAATTTGAACAATCATCTATGATTACAACTTCATAACCAGAATTCTGTAACTCTACCACGGTATGCGAGCCAATAAATCCGAGCCCCCCGGTTACAAGTATTTTCATAAATATTTTTTTAATTTAAAAAAAATGATCAAACTGGTGATTAATAGGAATCATACAATCAATCCTTTAAAAAATGAATTATCGTGTCAGTAATAAATGAGATTTGGTCATCCTCTAATTCCGTATGCATGGGAAGTGATATTACTTCGTTGATTAATTCATTAGTTACAGGAAAATCAGATTCGTTGTATCGTGGATCCATATAGGCTTTCTGTTTATGTAATGGAATAGGGTAATAAACTCCAAAAGGGATATTTTTTTCTGCCAAATGCCTAGCCAGCTCATCTCTTTTTCCATTCATAATTCGGATTGTGAATTGATGGAATACATGACAATCGCAGTCTTCACAAAACCCGGAACAACTGATCCCTGTTTTAGGTAAAATAATAAAATCATGTTCCCGGAAAGCGTTCATATATTTGCGGGCAGCCTCTCTGCGCCTGCTGCAATAAGCGTCAAGATGTGGCAGCTTTGCCTTTAAAACAGCTGCCTGGATAGTATCTAATCTGGAATTTACTCCAACAACATCGTGATGGTAACGGGTATACATTCCGTGATTTACAATTCCTCTTATTGTATGAGCCAGTTCATCATCATCTGTGAATATTGCTCCTCCATCTCCATAGCAGCCCAGATTTTTGGATGGAAAAAATGAAGTGGAGCCCACGTGCCCAATTGTGCCGGCTTTTTTCTTTTTTCCGTTCTTATAAGTATAATTGGCCCCTATGGCCTGGGCATTATCTTCAATAACAAAAAGCCCGTGTTTTTCAGCAATATCCATGATAGTCTCCATGTTTGCGCACTGCCCGAAAAGATGAACAGGCACAATAGCCTTGGTTTTCGAAGTTATCGCCTTTTCAATGGCAATGGGGTCTATATTGAAAGTGTCGGGTTCAACATCAACCAATACCGGTGTCAATCTTAATAAAGCTATTACTTCAACCGTAGCAGCAAAGGTAAAGTCTGCAGTAATTACTTCATCCCCTGGCTGAAGCCCCAGACCCATCATAGCAATTTGGAGTGCATCTGTCCCATTAGCACATGGTATTACGTGCTTCACCTGTAAATAATCTTCCAAATCTTTTTGAAAGGCATGCACTTCAGGGCCATTTATAAAAGCTGCAGAATTTAATATCTGCGCTATGGACTCATCTACCTGCTTTTTAATCCCCTGGTACTGACCAACTAGGTCTACCATTTGTAGCTTTTTCATAAGTGCTTGTTAAGTAAACAATATTACAAAAATAAGGAACCCCTGCCAATGAAATTTAACAAAGAAGCGTATTTTAGCTGCAAATTCGCAGTACGTGTTTATCCTATATAATTTAGCAATATATGTTACCTCCTTCTTCTTACATATAATTGCATTTTTCAATCCCAAAGTCAACCTTTTTATCAAAGGCAGAAAAAAGGTTTTTGCGGAGTTACAAAAGCATATCAATGCTAAGGATTCTACTATCTGGGTACACGCCGCTTCACTTGGGGAGTATGAACAAGGCTTGCCGATTGTAGAAAAATTAAAAGCAGAATATCCCACTTACAAAATTGTAGTCTCATTTTTTTCTCCATCGGGTTATGAAGTAATAAAGCAAAGTACAACAGCCAATTTGGTAACCTATCTTCCACTGGATACAGCTAAGAATGCAAAGAGGTTTATTAAACTACTTCAACCAAAAATTGCCATTTTTATAAAGTATGAAATCTGGCCAAATATGTTAAAAGAACTTAAAAGCGGTGGTATTCCCATACTTCTTATTTCCGCAATTTTTAAAAATGATCAGATCTATTTCAAATGGTATGGCGGATTTATGAGAAATGCATTAGAAAAGTTCTCGCACTTCTTTATACAGGATTTGGAATCGGAAAAATTATTGAATTCTATTGGTCTGAATAACACAACTATAACTGGTGATACAAGATTCGACCGGGTTTCTGAAATTTTACAGCAAAATAATTCCCTGGTATTTATGGATAATTTCACCAAAAATTACCAATGTTTTGTGATGGGCAGCACCTGGCCTGAGGATGAAGACCTATTGGTAGCTTATATTAATGCGGCTTCACATAAAATGAAATACGTTATTGCACCGCATACTATTGTTCCAAAGGAAATTGATCGACTTCGGCAACAAATTAAAAAGCGAACGGTTTTATTATCGGAAATATCGGAAAACCCTCAAGTAGAAGCTGAAGTTATCATTGTAGATACTATTGGACTATTGACAAAAATTTACAGTTATGCCGATATTGCCTACGTAGGAGGGGCATTTGCAACAAGGGGGCTTCATAACACCCTCGAACCTGCTGTGTTTGGAATTCCGGTAATTATTGGTCCAATATATGCCGGATTTAAGGAAGCTGAAGAATTGGTTAAGCTTAGTGGAATTTTTTCAGTCCGCGATAAAGTAGAGTTTGCAAGCTTGGCGGATAAACTGTTTCTGGATGTTGATTTCAGATCTAAAGCTGGCATTATTAATGCATCTTACATCAACAATAACAAAGGGGCAAGCATCCAAGTAATGAATCATATACGTACATTATTGTAGCTATTCTTTTCTCTGATTGGATAGCATTATTACAAATTAATCCCGGTTGCTGAATAGCCGTTCAAGAGACAATTGAACTATTTATAAACTGGCATATCTTTTGTGATTAAACTTAAAACAGTACTGATGAAATTTGCCCCTTTTCATACCATGTTGTTATGTCTATTGCTTTGTTCAATATCGTGCAAGGATAGTGTGTCAGAAGCTGATAGACCAAACGAGAAACAAAACATTGTACCCAATTCTGAACGTAATTACGACAGTAAGAAAGATCAGAACTTTAAAGGGCGTCCCGGAACAATAGAGCCCACAAAAGAACAGTTGGACCGGGCTATTGAAAAAAAGAGAAAAACAAGTATTTTGGATTCATTGAAACCAAAGACTGCCTGACTTCTATTCCAAATTTATATTCTCTTCCTTTTTTTTGCTAGATTTACCAAAACCGGTAAACCATGGATAAAAGGATTTTCAGAATTTCATTAACCGCCGCACTGGCAGGTTTTTTATTTGGCTTTGATACCGTTGTAATTAGTGGCGCCAATTTGCCTATTAAAGAATTATGGAACACTTCGCCATGGTTCCATGGAACTTTTATAATGTCTATGGCTTTGTGGGGTACCGTAATAGGTTCTCTTTTTGGAGGTATACCCTGTGATCTATTTGGCAGGAAAAAAACCTTGTTCTGGATTGGTGTTTTGTATTTTGTGTCTGCCATGGGATCTGCTTTAGCCGTTGATCCCTATATGTTTTCCTTCTTCAGATTCATTGGAGGCCTGGGAGTAGGTGCTTCCTCTGTAGCCGCCCCAATTTATGTTTCTGAGATTTCATCATCAAAAAACCGAGGGCAATTAGTAGCTCTATATCAATTTAATATAGTATTTGGTATTTTTATCGCCTTTATTTCTAATTATTTGCTCAAAGGTTTTGATGGTGCCAACGACTGGCGCTGGATGCTTGGAGTAGAGGCCATTCCTGCCTTAATATACAGTATGATGGTTCTTAAAATTCCTAATAGTCCGCGCTGGTTGGTGATGAAAAAACAGGATAATACAAGCGCATTAAAAGTGCTGGAATTTCTTTCAAATAAAGAACATGCAAAGTTAAAACTTGAAGAAATTAAGAATTCATTTAAAGTCTCAGACGTAAATGAAAAGTTGTTTACAAGCAAATACAAAAAGCCGCTCATACTAGCTTTTTTAATTGCATTCTTCAACCAGTTATCCGGGATTAATTTTGTCCTTTATTACGCACCAGAGATTCTGGAAAGGGCAGGATTGGGTGCCAGGGAATCTTTGTTCAGTTCTATTTCCATAGGTATTGTCAATTTAATCTTTACCCTTGTAGGGATACGATTAATTGATAAAGTTGGACGACGCGAATTAATGAATATAGGATCTATAGGCTATATCATTAGTTTGGCAATAGTGGGCTGGTGTTTTTATAGCGGAGCCGATTCTACCATACTTCTTGTTTTTATTCTGATTTTTATTGCTTCACACGCTATCGGGCAAGGTGCTGTTATATGGGTTTTTATCTCAGAGATTTTTCCTAATAAAGTAAGGGCATTCGGCCAGTCATGGGGTACTGGTACCCATTGGGTATTTGCAGCATTAATCACGCTTCTTACTCCAATATTCCTGGATTCTAATGATGGTATCTTTAAGGACAACCCCTGGCCAATCTTTATCTTCTTTGCGTTTATGATGGTATTGCAATTGTTATTTGTAATATTTATGATGCCTGAAACCAAAGGAATTTCGCTAGAGGACCTGGAAAAAAAGTTAAGTCCGGATAAAGATTCATAAAAAAAGCAAATTGCACTTTACCGAAAATTCTGGTATTACATCTCAAAAAGGCCCATTTTTATTGACTTTTAGTCGAATTATGGTATTGCAAATGTAATTTATTGTGATAAATATGTACATTGTAGGAAATTATATGAATCATGGAAGATCAATTAACATTTGGCACAAAGCTCCTTAACGGGTTCCTAAGCATAATGGTAGTGGTTTTGGTCTTAATTCTTGCCGCGGTGGTGATATGCCTTATTTTGGCAGGTCTGGGCTTCTTTTAGAAAGACACAAATCCAATATTCCCCAATCTTGCCCACTTATCTTTTCTTGTCACTTAATTATCCTTTTGAATTTATTCAAAATAAATTCACTTGCTTTTAATAATTCCGTTGTAATGGGTTGAAAAAAGTGATCTCGGTTAAAAGTGATCTCAAAAAATACCAATCTCTTATTAACTTTCCAAAAATTTGTATTTCAAATCCAATAACTCTAAATCCTGAGTATGTCGGCTACAATTTCTCTTAGAAGGTTGGCACCTGGATTCAGAAAATACATGTGTCAATTAATTACACATGTAAAATATTCCGGATTATAACAGTCTACTTATGTATATTGCAAATAGAAACATTAAAGAAGATTTTATGCGCTTGAGGATTCTTCCATATTTTCTTTTATTTTTTCTCATACTTTTTAGTTGCAATCAATTAGTGAAAACAAAGACCATTAAATTGGCTCATGGACTAGATGTAAACCACTCTGTTCATAAAGCTATGGTTAAAATGGGAGCGGATCTAAAAGAGCTTTCAGGCGGCAAACTTCGTTTAGAAATATATCCCAGTCAACAGTTAGGAACTGAGCGCCAATGTCTGGAACTTTTGCAAATTGGAAGTCTGGATATGACCAAAGTTTCTGTAGGTGTACTTGAAAATTTTGCTCCAAAAATGAAAATCCTGGGACTGCCTTTCCTTTTCAGGGACAGAGCTCATGCATTCAAAGTATTAGACGGACCGGTGGGACGGCAATTATTGGAAGATGGGGAAAAATACTGGCTAAAAGGT
>CBDUGN010000202.1:0-5699 GCA_965366915.1 uncultured Eudoraea sp.
ATAAGTCTTTATTTTTTGTATCAATTATTATGGTAACCGGACCATCATTTACCAATGCTACTTTCATATCGGCACCAAAAATACCAGTGCCTATATTTTTCCCCAAATCTATTTCCATCTGACGCACAAAAGATTCATAAAGGGGTATAGCAACATTAGGTTTTGCTGCCTTAATATACGAAGGCCTGTTCCCTTTCTTAGTTGCCGCATGTAATGTAAACTGACTTACTACAATTGCATCGCCCCTGGTTTCCGATAAAGATAGGTTCATAACTCCATTTGGATCATTAAAAATTCTTAAGTTCACTATTTTCTTTGAGAGCCACTTAATATCATCCACAGTATCAGATTCCTCAATGCCCAGCAACACCATTAAACCAAATGCAATTTTGGAGATTGTTTGGTCATTTACAACAACGCTGGCAGCAGAAACCCTTTGAATTACTGCCCTCATAATTCTTCGTAATTATCCATTCTATAGGTATCTTCAACCCCTGTTACAATCTGCACATAACTCCGATAACGGCTCCAGGAAACTTCATCTTTTTCCAATGCGGCTTTGACAGCACATTTAGGCTCATCTAAATGGAGGCAATTGTTAAATTTACAGTCACTCTTCAATTTAAAAAATTCCGGAAAATAATCGCCAATTTCATCCTTGTCCATATCAACTATTCCAAACCCCTTAATCCCGGGTGTGTCAATAATCCTGGCTCCAAAATTCAGGTCATACATCTCTGCAAAAGTTGTAGTATGTTGTCCCTGCATATGTTGATCAGAAATTTCCGTAGTCTTTAAATTAAACTCTGGTGCTATGAAATTGATGAGTGTAGATTTTCCCACACCTGAATGCCCGGCAAACATACTTGTATGAGATTTCATTAAATCTTTAACCCTATCTACATTCTTTCCTGTTTTTGCTGAAATCTCAATACATGTATAACCGATTTCGCTGTACAAGGCAGCCAAATATTTTACTTCGGCTAACTCATTTTTATCATACATATCCACTTTATTGAAAAGAAGTATTGCTCTTATATCATAGGCTTCAGAAGTTGCCAGAAACCGATCAATAAAAATGGTATAGGTCCTTGGATTCTTAAGGGTAACCAATAAGAAAACCTGATCAATATTAGCGGCTATTATATGTGTTTGTTTGGAAAGTTTAACTGACTTTCGAATTATATAATTTTTGCGATCTTTAATTTGGTTAATAACACCTATAGTCTCATCCCCAATCTTCTCTACTTCAAATACCACAATGTCCCCCACAGCAATGGGGTTGGTGCTTTTAATTCCTTTAATACGGAATTTACCTTTAATACGGCATTCATAAATATCTCCCTCTTCAGTTTTCACGGTATACCAACTGCCGGTAGATTTATAAACAATTCCTAGCATAATTGTTTGTATTTCAATACAAAGAAACAATAATACTTTAATTTGAAACGGTATATTTGATCAGGAAAATCCTAAAAATTAGTAATCTAAACAACAAAGTATGAAAAAAGTCATTTTTATTGCCTTCCTGATTCTAGTCGCAACTCTGGAATTAAACGCTCAACAATTTAAAGTAATCACCAGTGTTGAATCTATTGTGCCTAATGGTGTGGGTAGGTCGCGAATCGTAAATACGATGGAAGAAAAGGACTATAAAGAATATACTTCAACCCAAACGGATGAAGACAATACCAGAAACAAATCTGATCGTGGTGAGATTCGTGTAAAAAATTATGAGGAAACAAAACTGCTTAACTTCTACAATATTGGAGGTATACGCTTTCAAAATATAGCAGCAAATGATACTATGATTACTTCAATGATTGATACCATGATTAAGGATGGATGGATACTGGCTTTTGTGACAAGTGCTGTTGAAAGTGCAGGTAAGGGTGATAACAATGGCATTTTTATAACACGTTATATTTTCAAAAAATAATTAATTATAAGCGAAAAACCCGGCAAATGCCGGGTTTTTAATTTTCAAATTAACAGAACAAATTAGTCCTTAAAAACTATTCTACCTCCGGCTAAAGTTGTTTTATTCACATCTTTTGGATTCCCATAAACATAAACATCACCTCCTGCCTTAACGTTGATATCTAATTTTTCAGTTGCGTAAAGCTCTGCCTCTCCACCGGCTGATATTTTTACACTAGCTACCTCAGTTAACAATTCCCGACCTTCAAATACTCCTCCGGTATTCAATACAATAATTTGATTTTTTGCCAATCCGGATGCTTCAATTACGCCTCCTGTAACCGCCTTCATCTCCACATTTTTTACATCCATTCCAATTTTTATTTGTGCTCCTTCCTGTGCCCTAATTGCTATATTCTCTTTTTCCACAAGTTCATTACAAACAATTTTAGCTCCTTCATTACCGTCAATGGTCCTTAGATCTGTATAATAAACTTCAACAAATGTATCTTCACCCTGAAATTTCTTATCCAGTTCCATACGCAATTTTAATACCCCATTTTTATTTACGAATTTGATATCATAAACGTTATGGCCTTTTATGACTATCCGATTGATGTCAGACTTAATAAGGTTCACTTCTATTAAGTCATAAACCTTTATTTCCTGAAAGTCACCGACCTCTTTCTCCAACATACTTTGTGAAAAGGAATTTAGGGTAACAATCACCATGCACAGCGTTATTATTGTTTTCATATGTATTTGTGTTACAAGTTTTCTTAAAGACAAATGCCTTCGCATTTTGTTACACTTTTAAGGCAGTATTATTCTTAAAGTTTACTAAACAGAATAACCTTTATTTTTTTAAAGCCTCTGCATTAATTATTTTCTCCTGATGATTTATTGATTCCTGGTGAATAGCCTTAAACATGCGTAGAACAAATTCTTCACTCAACCCTTTAGATTCACCTTCAAGGATCATTTTACCCAGTATTGCATTCCAACGGTTGGTTTGAAGAACGGCTACATTGCGCTGTCTTTTTAATTCCCCAATCCCGTCAGAAACTTTCATTCGCTTACCAAGGGTGTCGATAAGCTGATTATCAATAATATCTATTTGGGCTCGGAGGTTATTGATTTTTTGGTTGTATTCAGCTTCCTCATCCGTTTCTTTTCTAATCTTTAAGTCTTCCATGATTTGTACTAATCTTTTTGGAGTTACTTGTTGTGCGGCATCGCTCCAGGCACTATCAGGATCATGATGCGTTTCAATCATTAAACCATCAAAATTCAGATCCAGAGCAGTTTGTGAAATATCAAAGATCATTTCCCTGTTCCCACTAATATGTGAAGGATCATTAATCAAAGGCAGATCTGGAAATTTAGTTTGCAGTTCAATGGCCAATTGCCATTCCGGTATATTCCGATATTTGGTTTTCTCATAAGTAGAAAAACCCCGATGTATTACTCCTAACTTTTTAATATTAGCTTTTGACAAACGCTCAACTGCTCCTAGCCATAAAGAAAGGTCAGGGTTCACAGGGTTTTTGACAAGGACAATTTTATCTGTTCCTTCCAAAGCATCGGCAATTTCCTGAACTATAAAAGGGCTGACAGTAGATCGGGCACCTATCCAAAGTAAATCTACATCATGTTCCAATGCCAGATCTACATGATTCTTGTTTGCTACTTCAGTGGCTGTTTTAAGTCCTGTTTCTTCTTTCACTTTTCGCAACCAATTAAGGCCTATAGCTCCTACTCCTTCAAAGTTGCCCGGCCTGGTTCTCGGTTTCCATATGCCAGCGCGATAGTAGTTTACATCTGTATCCTTAAGCTCATGAGCTATTCCCAATACCTGATCCTCAGTTTCTGCACTGCATGGCCCTGCAATTACAAGGGGATGTGATAATTTCATATCATCTAGCCATGATCTTAAATTCTTTGTATTCTCCATTATTATCTGTCTTTATTATTTTGTGGTATTCCTTTTAATATTGATTTTATCTTATTGGTATTGTCCATTTCTTGGTATATACCTTCATAATTATCATCGATTAGTTTTTGTTTGAAGGCTTCCAGATTTTGAATATATTCATCCAAAGTCTCTACTACATTTTCTTTATTTTGCTCAAAAATAGGGGTCCACATGGCTGGTGAGCTTTTTGCCAGTCTAACCGTACTTTCAAAACCACTACCGGCCATATCAAAAATGTCTCGCTCATTTTTCTCCTTTTCAATTACAGTTTTACCGAGCATAAATGAACTTATATGTGATAAGTGCGAGACATAAGCTATATGCCGGTCATGTGCTTTCGGATTCATATATCTTATTCGCATTCCTAAACTACTAAAAACACTCAACGCTCTTTCCTGGAGTTTGAATGCCGTTTTCTCTACTTCACAAATTATGTTTGTCTTACCCGCAAAGAGCTCCGATACAGCAGCAGAAGGGCCTGAAAACTCAGTTCCCGTAATAGGATGACAAGCCAGAAAATTTCTTCTTTTTGGATGGTCTTCAACTATACTGCAAATTTCTGATTTTGTTGAACCGGCATCTATCACCAAAGTATCGTCACCAATGGCATCCAATAATTTAGGAAGTTCCAATACAATAGCATCCACAGGGATACTAACTACAACAATATCAGCCTCAGAAAATTCCTTAGACTCTGCAATGCTGTCAATAAGTCCAAGCCTAATGGCTTCTTCAAGATGGGTTGCATTTGCATCTGCCCCGTAGATTGATACCTCCGGATACTTGCATCTCAGATCCCTCGCCATGGAACCCCCGATTAATCCGATACCTATTATTATAACATTCATCCTTTTAACTTAATCAAAACAAATATCCGGGTTAAGTTGGATTGCATTGTAATATTTCAGACAAAATCCCTTAAACCATCGTCAATGAGCCGATTGTTCTAATAATTTATAACCCTTTATGCTATTCGCAATTCTTAAGATATGCCTTTACTAAAATCCAGTTCTTGCTTAATTCTTTTTAAGTACTTAAAACCTGTCGATAGCTTCCTTTATCTTTGCCTCTGTTACACAAAGTGAAAATCTGATATAACCCTCCCCATTGCTTCCAAAAATAGTTCCTGGTGCAATGAAAATACTTTTATTTTGTAATATTCTATCTATAAATTCTTCTGAACACTTTGATCCTTTTGGCATTTTAGCCCAAACAAACATTCCAACGGCATTAGGATCGTAGGTACATCGCAATTTATCTGCCAACTGAAACATTAATTTTCTCCGGGCTTTATATGTACGATCTAATTGATCAAACCAGTCCTTCCCGCTCTTTAATGCTTCTATCGCTCCTTTCTGAATTCCATAGAACATTCCGGAATCCATATTACTTTTTACTTTTAAAATCGCATTTAAGTTCTCCTCACTCCCCAAAACCATTCCAACTCTCCACCCTGCCATATTAAAAGTTTTGCTTAGAGAATTAAGTTCCATTGCAATATCCTTGGCTCCCTTTATGCTCAAAATACTTAAAGGATTATTACTTAATACAAAGCTGTATGGGTTGTCGTTTATTAACAAGATATTTTCCTCTTTTGCAAAGGTCACTAGTGCCTGCAATTGAGAAGAATTAGCAGTAGCCCCCGTGGGCATGTGCGGGTAGCTAACCCACATTAGTTTTACACCGGATAAATCTTGCTGTCTTAAGCTTTTTAAATCTGGAAACCAGCCATTATCAGCAACCAGATCATATAGTTTTGGTACAGCTCCTACCAATTTTGTGACGGATGTATAGGTAGGGTAAC
>CBDUGN010000203.1:0-5694 GCA_965366915.1 uncultured Eudoraea sp.
CCACCCTGAAATCTGGCAATAATATCATAGTTTTTGGTAAGTACATCAACGATTTTTCCTTTTCCTTCGTCTCCCCATTGAAGACCTAGTAGCAAATCTACGGCCATGCAGTATATTATTGGTTAATTATTAGTTTTTTCTTTATGGTTTCTTGTACCGTAGAAGTACAGCGAATGATTATTAATTTTAATGTCGAATACTTCTTCAATAGTCTTTTTTATTGATTGTATTCGCGGGTCACAAAATTCAACCACTTCTCCTGTATCCGTCAGAATTACATGATCGTGCTGTCTGTCAAAATAGGACTTCTCATACTGGGCCTGATTCTTTCCGAATTGATGCTTGCGCACTAATTTACATTCCAGTAAAAGTTCTATGGTATTGTAAAGTGTTGCCCTGCTCACGCGATAATTTTTGTTTTTCATATTGATATATAGTGACTCTATATCAAAATGTTCATCACTTTCGTAGATCTCTTGTAGAATTGCATAACGCTCGGGTGTCTTTCTATGCCCATTTTCCTCCAAAAAGGCAGTAAATACTTTCTTAACAATTTCTTGGTCCTTATTAGTCCCCATAATTACGACATCATCTTAATGACAAATGTACATTTAAAAATAAGAATATTAATATTTTATGACTGCAAGATTACGCCATAAAGGTTAAAGGAAATATCTATACTCTGCTGACCTTTTCAATGCCGTTTATCTGCTTCAAATTATTGATAAGTTTTTTGAGAATAGCATTATTTTTAACCACAACGGTAATTTTACCAGAAAAGGTGCCTCCATCTGTACTAAAATTCAGATTTCTCATATTAACGTGCATATTATCTGAAATAATTTCTGTAATCTCATTCATCAGGCCTAAATTATCAATCCCTGTAAGTTTAATTTCAGATGTGAATTCCTCCTGAGTTGAATCAATCCATTTGGCACCAATAATCCTATAGGCATAGTTGGATTGCAAGGAAATGGCATTCGGACAGTTTTTTTTATGCACTTTAATACCTTCTGCCACACTAACAAACCCAAAGACTTCATCTCCTGGAATTGGGTTACAGCATTTGGAAAGCGTATAATTTAATTTTTCTTCCTCCTTGCCAAATACAAGCATATCATATTTGGAAGTTATTTCCGCTTTGTCAATATCTTCAGGGATTGGTTTACGCCTAATCTTATTCTTGAAGAAACTGATAAATGCATTGTTATATGATGATGCAAAATCCTTGATCATCTGATTATTTATTGCTCCGGTGCCGATTCGATAGAACAGATCTAAACTGGTCTTGAGCTTAAAATGCACTACCATTTTATTGATAGAATCCTCGTTCAGATTAATTTTTTGGGACTTAAGTTTACGTCTTAACGTTTCCTTACCCTCCTGAGCAATTTGCTTTTGTTCTTCTCGCAAAGAGGAGCGGATTTTTGACCTGGCACGTGCAGTGGTTGCATAATCGAGCCAATTCTGATTAGGTTTTGCTTTATCTGATGTAATAATTTCAACCTGGTCACCACTTTTTAAAGTAGTGTTCAAAGGCACTAACTTTCCATTCACTTTGGCTCCCCTCGTTCTCATTCCTACTTCTGTATGTATGCTAAAAGCAAAATCCAAAGGGGTTGCGTCTTTTGGCAGCGATTTTAATTCACCTTTTGGAGTAAAAACAAATATCTCTTTAGAGTAAAGATTTAATTTAAATTCCTCAACAAAATCAACCGCATTTCCATTTGAAGATTCCAGGGCTTCATGTAACCGATTGAGCCATATCTCTATTCCCTGTTCTTTTTGTTCCCCATGTTTATATTTAAAGTGAGCGGCATACCCTTTTTCTGCTATTTCGTGCATTCTTTCACTACGTATCTGAACTTCAACCCATTTACCTTCCGGGCCCATAACGGTAATGTGCAAAGCTTCATATCCCGTAGATTTTGGCGAAGATATCCAGTCGCGAAGTCTTATGGGATTGGGGGTAAAATGATCTGTAACAATAGAGTATATTTTCCAGGCAATAAATTTCTCGTTCTGCCTATCAGATCTATAAATAATACGAATTGCAAACTTGTCATATATTTCATCAAAAGTGATATTCTGTGAGACCATTTTCTTTCTGATGGAATAGATAGACTTCATCCTACCTTTTATATAATAATCCAGACTCTCTTTGTCTAAAGAATCTCGAATAATCTTGGAAAATTCATCAATATAATGCTGCTGTTCTTCTTTGGTTTTTTCAATTTTTTCCTGAATGTCCCTGTACACTTCTGGTTCAGTGTATTTCAGACTTAGATTCTCCAGTTCTGTTTTTATGTTATAGAGGCCAATCCTATGGGCCAGGGGAGCATATATATAAAGGGTTTCGGAGGCCATTTGTACCTGCTTGTGCTCCGGCATAGCATCCATGGTAAGCATATTGTGATACCTATCTGCTATCTTAATGATAATTACGCGAACATCGTCGTGCAGGGTAAGTAACATTTTCCTAAAATTCTCGGCCTGTTGGGATATATTCATCTCCTTTTTAAGGTGAGCAATTTTCGTAAGGCCATCTACAATACGAGCTATGGTTTCGCCAAACATCCGCTCAATATCATCTAAGGTATAATCCGTGTCTTCTACAACGTCATGCAACAATGCTGCCGCAATAGATACGGCATCGAGACCAATTTCTGAAGCTACTATCTTGGCTACAGCTATAGGATGAAAGATATAGGCCTCTCCAGATTTTCTCCGTTGATCCTTATGGGCATCAACAGCGATATCAAAGGCAGAGCGTACAAGCTTCTTATCTTCCTTAGTTAATGCCTGATAACTAATACGAAGTAATTCCTTGTATTCATTTGCGATTTTCTTATTTTCCTCCTCTATGGCTGTTTCCACACTCATAACTTAAAATTACCACAATCTTTTCTAGTTACCAACAAAAATCATGCCTTAAGGTTCTGTATTCTTTGAATTAATGGTGGATGAGAATAGTGCAAAAAAACATAGGCCGGATGAGGGGTTAGATTACTCAGACTATTTTTTGACAGCTTTTTTAACGAGTTAATTAAAGGTAAGGGTTCGTAGGTTTTTTTGGCAAAATCATCTGCTTCAAATTCAAATTTTCTCGACAGAATGTTCATAACCAAGCCTGTTATTTCGGAGATTGGTGTATAGAGGATTCCAAAACATATTAAGGCAGCATGAAAACTAGGTTTTGTAACACCTATAGCAAATGAAAACTCGGGGTTATTGATAAAAAGCGAAAGTAAGAATAGTGTTACCCCGGTAAGAAGTATTGAAATAACTAGATTTATTATTATGTGGTGGCGTTTATAATGACCTACTTCATGAGCAAGTACAGCCACAATTTCTTCCTCCTCCAACTCCTGAATTAATGTATCATAGAGTGTTACCCTTTTTTCTTTTCCAAAACCGGCAAAATATGCATTAGCCTTGGTAGTTCTCTTGGATCCATCTATTACGAAGATATTTTGAAGTTTAAATCCCACTTTAAGTGCATAATTTTCAATTTTACTCTTAAGTGATCCATCCCCAAGGGGAGTTTGTTTATTAAATAATGGCACTATCAACCTGCTATAAAAAAGGTTCATAAAAACGGTGAAAATTGCTATTAGGACAAGGGCATATATCCAAAAATTATTGCCGGCAAATTGGAAAAACCAAATAACCATGGAAAGTATACCACCTCCTAATATTACCATCATGAGCCAACCTTTTATTTTATCAATAAAAAACAACTTAACAGAAGACTTGTTAAATCCATATTTTTCTTCTATGACAAATGTCTGATAATAAGAAAAAGGTGTAGTAATTATGTCGCCGCCAAGCATGATGATCCCAAAAAATATAAGAGCCATCATTATTGGGTTATCTGTATAGTTTCGAGCTATTTGGTCAACCCATTCAAATCCACCAAATATGAGGAATCCCAGGGTTAGAACAACTGAAAATGAAGAAGACAACAAGCCAAATTTGTAATTATCTTTCTTATATGCCTGGGATTTTAAGTATGCTTCGTTGTCATAGACATCCTGTAATTCCTCGGGAATAGGATCCTGAAATTTTCTTGAATTCAGATAATCCACCAGGGTTTCCATAAGGAATTGAAGTACTATGATAGCTATTATTGCATAAAAAAGGAATGTACTATTCATAAGGGGTTATTATCAATTAATTTGTAAGGTGATAAATTTTAAAAATCAGACTGAGATAGGATTGAATTTTTTATGAGTAACCTGGTATTTATCGATTAATCTTAACGAAATTTTCTTTGTCGTTTAGCCTCAAAGATAAGAATTGCAGCTGATACCGAAACATTCATGGAATCTATGACACCCTGCATTGGGATAATAATATTCTGATCAGATTTTTCCAGCCAATCAGGGGTTAGCCCGGTTGCTTCCGTACCTACCGCTATGGCGCAGCCCTTTTCATAATCTACTTCTGTATAGATACATGAAGCCGACAAGTCAGCGGAATAAATGGTTATTCTATTTTCCTTTAAGAATCTGATCACTTCGGTAGTGGTTCCTGTGGCGATATTTACTGTAAAAAGACACCCGACGCTAGACCTGATTATATTTGGATTATAAAGATCCCCGTTATTATTAACAATAATTACAGCATCCAGATTTGCCGCGTCCGCAGTTCTTAACAAGGCTCCAATATTTCCGGGTTTTTCAGGTGCTTCAGCTATTAATATCAGTGGACTATTATTCCGAAACGAAAGATCGGATAAACTGTGGTTTTTTGAAAAAGCAATGGCAACCATTCCCTCAGTACTTTCTCTATAGGCTATTTTTTGGTATATTTCATGTGTAACTTCTATTAATTCGGGAATCTTGTCCAACGGGCTTATTATTTGCCTCACTTTTTCTTCAGAAATAATTTTGGAGCAATAAAGGACACTCTGAATAGTATAACCGCCTTTGCATGCTAAGTCAAATTCTCGTTGTCCTTCCAAAATAAATAAGCCAGAATTTCTGCGTTCACGTGATTTTTCTTTTAATGCGTATACTTTCTTAACCAAAGGATTTTGTAAACTACTAATCTGCTTTACCTTGCTCATAGGACAAAAATAAATGAATTGATGAACTTTCGCCTTCCTGTCTGTGAAAGACTGCAATTTGAGACACTATTAATTGATGACGTACTTTTTACTTAAAATATATTCTGCGATTATTCAATCGGATATTTCATATGATAAGTCACCAAAAGTGCGACTATTTGTCCATAACTCTTTATCCCTTGTTCTTGGTTATTTGCTTTAAGAAATGAATTAAAAATTGCTTTAAATATGGGCTCCAAAGGATTTTGATAGGCTATCCAGAATTTATTGAGCTCTTCGTAGTTTTTTTGTACCCCGCTATTTAAACGGGAATATAATTCATGAAATTTCGTTTCATCTTTTAATTTTATTTCACTTAAAGAATAGCTTAGCGCATAAGCTGATGCAGAATATTTAAAGTAAAGGTCTTTATTATTGGCTGTAACTATGTAACCAATAAAATTTACTTCATTTTCTGCTGAATATCCAACTTGATGTCCGATTTCATGTCCGGTAATTACAGGGAATCTGAAATTAGGTATTTTAGCATTAACCTGAGCTTCATTTGTAAACGGATTAAGATAGCCTCCATAGCCCATGTAGGTTAGTGCAGTACTAAAAGTAGATTTCTTTAAACTTGGATT
>CBDUGN010000204.1:0-5629 GCA_965366915.1 uncultured Eudoraea sp.
TCTGTCCAACAGTTAATGGAAGAATCATTAAGTACATTATTAAAATCTACCATAAACCTTGTTGCTGCGGGGAGGACAGACACCGGAGTTCATGCAAAAAACATGTATGCGCATTTTGATTTTCAGGAAATTAAAGATTTAGTAAAACTCACGTATAGGTTCAATGCCTTTTTGCCTGAGGATATTGCTATTCAAAAGATTAGTAAAGTCCCTGCTGACGCCCATGCTCGTTTTGATGCTTTGGAACGAACTTATGAGTATTGGATAGTGCAGGAAAAGAACCCATTTTATAAGGATACTGCATATTATATTAAACACAAATTGGATATTCCATCTATGAATAAGGCAGCAGCGATTTTGTTGGAGCATGAGGACTTTAAATGCTTTTCTAAATCAAATACGGATGTGAAAACTTATCTGTGCCAAATTAAATCTGCTTCATGGAAAACAAGAAAAGATAAACTCGTTTTTACAATTACCGCAGACCGCTTTCTGAGAAATATGGTTCGCGCCATTGTAGGGACTTTAATAGATGTCGGACTCGGAAAAATGACCCCGGAAGATGTTAAGACTATTATAAAAAGCAAGGATCGGCGGACTGCCGGTGCTTCCGTCCCGGCAAAAGGGTTATATTTGACTAAAGTTTTATACCCTTCAACCATTCTGGAATTTAATGGAGAAAGACACCGGAAAAGCATTTGATTTTAGATTATTCAAACGAGTATTCGCTTATACCCAACCCTATAAACTTACGTTTTATGGCGTGGCCTTAGCTGCAATTTTTATTTCGGGTTTTGCAGTATTAACCCCGCTTATAGTCGGTGAGATTGTTGATGGGGCCATTAAACAAGGTGATGCTGAAAAGCTTTTAGTTCTTATCATCGCAATGGCCGCCGTACTTTTAGGGCAGGTTATCAGCCAGCTATGTTTTAGTTATTATGCCAATTGGCTTGGCGAATCGGTAATCAGAGATATCCGGATATACCTTTTCAAAAAAATGATTGGGTTTAAAATGAAGTATTTCGATAATTCTTCAATTGGATTGCTCGTTACCCGGGCTGTAGCAGATTTGCAGCGTATAGGTGAAATTTTTAGTCAGGGTTTTTTTATTATCGTATCCGATCTTCTTAAAATGATGGTTGTGGCCATAGTCATGTTGGTTATCAATTGGAGATTGGCACTCATTGTGTTTGCTGTTTTACCGGTAATTCTATATGCTACCCGACTATTCCAAAGGGCAATGAAGAAGGCTTTTATAGATGTAAGGGCTGAGGTTTCCAACCTCAATTCGTTTGTCCAGGAGCGCATAACAGGAATGAAGATCGTACAGCTGTTTACACGAGAAAAAATAGAAAGTGATAAGTTTAGGGAAATAAATAAAAAGCATATGAATGCCTGGCTTAAAACGGTCTGGTACAATTCTTTCTTCTTCCCAATTGCAGATATCGTTTCATCAATTACCGTAGGTTTAATCGTTTGGTATGGAGGTCTCCAGAACGTTACTAATATTGAAGTGGATGAATACGGGACAATTTTCGCCTTTATTCTGTTGTCAGGGATGTTATTTCAGCCTCTCCGACAGATTGCCGATAAATTTAATACACTTCAAATGGGGATGGTTGCCGCAAACAGGGTTTTTAAAATTCTGGATACGGATAGTAATATTGAGGATTTTGGGACTATTGAGAAAGATCATGTACTCGGAAAAATTAAATTTTCAAACGTGCACTTCGGTTACCTTGAAGATGAGGAAATTTTGCACGGCATTTCCTTTGATGTAAAAGTTGGTCAGACAGTCGCTATAGTGGGCGCTACCGGAGCCGGCAAGTCAACCATTATAAATCTCTTAAATCGTTTTTACGAAATTAATTCGGGTGAGATCCTGGTAGATGATGTCAATATCACTAATTACAAATTAGCATCTCTTCGCAGAAATATCGCGGTTGTACTGCAGGATGTCTTTCTTTTTGCAGATACCATAGCCAAGAATATCTCCCTCGGGGATGAAGCAGTTTCATTAGAAAGTATTGAGGAGGCTGCAAAGCAAATAGGTGTGCATGAGTTTATCAGCAGCTTGCCCGGAGGCTATCAGTATAATGTAAAAGAGAGGGGAACTATGTTATCCAGCGGTCAGCGACAACTAATCGCTTTCTTGCGCGCCTATGTAAGTAATCCGAGTATCTTGGTTCTGGATGAAGCCACTTCTTCGGTAGACACGTATTCTGAACAGCTGATCCAAAAAGCGACTGAGAAGATCACTTCGGGCAGAACTTCAATTATTATTGCGCACCGGTTGGCTACTGTGAAAAAAGCAGATAAGATCCTGGTCATGGACGCTGGTCGAATTCTGGAGAGTGGAACGCACAAGGAGTTGCTTAAAAGAGGAGGGTATTACAACAAGCTTTACGAAGCTCAGTTTTTGGCTGAAGAAGTTGCCTAGCTACTTTGTATAGGTTTACTTTTTAACCGGTTTTAGATCCTCAATAGTTATTGTTCCGGTTGCGAAAAGTATCACATAGAAAGCAATAACTATCCCTATATAACCAATAAATGCCAAAATCAGAAAAAGACACATTCTTAAAATAAATTTGCCTGCGGTAAATTTATTTATTCTTTGCATGACATATATGGCGTATGCTATCATTGCCGGAAGCATAATTGTAGACATCTCCATATAATCATTAGGAGCAAAAATTATCACAATCAGGCTTATCGGGAAAGAAACAATGCTCCAATGGGCTAAAGTATAGAGGTAAACAATAAGGTATTCAGAGAATACATATCCTTTCTTATTAAAAGTTAACCAACCGGCAATCCCAAAGATTGGGATAAATAATACAAATACTAAAGACGAAAAGTCCATAAATATGGGCATTATCTTTTTATATAGTTCAGGATTTACTCCCTGATCGAAGACATCAAGGTCCATATTTACATCAAAAACTTTTTGCATCAAAAAAATTGTAAGTCCGGAAAGAGTTAGGGCAATTCCGAGATAACTTATAGGATTCAGGTACTTTCTTCGAATACCTGAGATATAACCATCAATGACCTCTGCAGGTTTTGTGAATAAATGTATAAAGGTCCTGAAAAAAGTATTGTCAAGGTCAAAAAAACCCTCAATAACCTCATGCCAGAGGTTTTTAAATGTAAGTCTGTAGCGTATTACTTTGGCACCGCAGTTTGGACAGAAATTAAAATCTGTTGGTAGAATCTTACTGCAATTTTTACACTCCATTACTAGAGTAAGTCTAATTTAATCTTATTAGCCAATTCAGATAAGTCTTTGTAAGAAACAAATTCTCCATTGTTTATATAAGAGATCAATCCGGTTTCTTCGCTAAGGACCAGTGCAAGGGCATCTGTCCTTTCTGTAATTCCAATAGCCGCCCTGTGCCTCAGCCCAAACCGTAAAGGAATATTTCGTTCAGTGGAAAGGGGCAATATGACTCTTGTGGCAGTAATATGATTATTTTCAATAATGGCAGCTCCATCATGCAATGGACTATTTTTATAAAAGATGCTTTCAATTATAGGCTGATTAACTTCCACATTCATAGCGTCCCCTGAAGATTTCACAAAGTCCAAAGAATTGCTTCGTTTTATGACCAAAATAGCTCCTGTCTTGCTTCTACTCATTTTATCGCACGCTTTGAGAACGGCATCAACATCCAGTTTTGAGGCTATTCCTTCTTGTTTTAAAAATTTTAATCGTTTAACAAAATTCCGGTTTCTTGCAAAATTTGTTGAACCAATCATTAGCAGGAATTTTCGAATTTCCTGTTGAAAAACAACAATTAAAGCAATTAAACCCACGGACATAAATCCACCAACCACGCTGCTTATCATTTTCATATCCAGCAACTGGGTTAATTTCCAAAAACCCCAGACAATAACAATTCCAATAAAGATATTGATAGCGACCGTTCCACGAACAAGTTTATAAATATAATAAAGAAGTATAGCCACAAGGAGGATGTCTATAATGTCGGTGATTCTAATATCCAGAAAGTTAAAAAAGTCCAATCCTTGTCGTTTTTGTAAAATTAGAAAAAATAGATGAACAAAAAATTAATCTTCAGTTTGCTTTAGTGCTTCCAATAATTCAATGCATTCCACTGCTTCTTTAACGTCATGAACACGTAATATATTGGCGCCTTTGGTCAAGGCATAGGTATTTAGGACAGTGGTTCCATTTAATGCCTCACTTGCGTTGGTGCCTAAAGTTTTGTAGATCATTGACTTTCTGCTTAAACCAACAAGTATTGGTAATCCAAAAGTCCTAAAGAGATTCAGATGTTTTAAGAGCGTAAAATTTTGAAATGTATTCTTGGCAAACCCAAAACCCGGATCCAGGATTATGTCATTGATACCGAAAGATTTGGCAAGAGCTACCTTTTCAGACAAATAATAGAGAACATCTTCTAACAGTTTGTTGTAATTTGCCTGTTGCGCCATGTTCTGCGGATTTCCTTTCATATGCATCATTACATAAGGCACCTTAAATTGCGATATGGTTGCAATCATGTTGGGATCCAGATTTCCTGCTGAAATATCATTGATCATGGCAGCACCATTTTCGAGACAACGCCGGGCTACCTTACTTCTAAAAGTATCTATGGACAAATAAACATCCGGAAAATTGTTTATTAGCAGATCTACAACGGGCAAAATTCTTTTTAATTCTTCTTCTTCAGAAATGTCGGGCGCATTGGGCCGTGAACTGTAGGCGCCCAAATCTATAAAAGCGGCTCCTTCTTTTAGCAATTTTTCTGTTCGCTTTAATATAGAAGCCTCATCCTTATATCTGCCCCCGTCATAAAATGAATCCGGAGTAACATTTAAAACCCCCATAACTTTGGGCTTTTTTAAATCAATCAGGGTGCCTTTACAATTTATTGTCATGGGATTTTTTTAAACTATTTGGATCGCAAATTATTTTGAAGACCAAGATTAAACTACGAACTTTGAGGTTTCCATTATTTTGGGTGAAATTTACGCAAATTAGAACAATCTACATGCAGCATACCTCTGAACAGTACGATGCCATAATAACTTCTTGCAGGGACTTATTTTCAAAGAAAATGAAGGATTATGGAAGTGCCTGGCGAATATTGAGACTCCCTTCTTTAACAGATCAGATATATATTAAGGCTCAGCGCATCAGAAGTTTGCAGGAAAATGAAGTTCGAAAAGTAGACGAAGGGGAAAAATCTGAATTTATTGGTATTATTAACTATGCTATTATGGCCCTCATACAATTGGAAAAAGGAGTCGCACAGGAACCCGATCTGTCTTCTGAAGAAGCCATTAAATTATACAATAAGCATATTGGGGTTACAAAATCGTTAATGGAAAAAAAGAATCATGACTATGGGGAGGCCTGGCGAGATATGCGCATAAGTTCGTTAACAGATTTGATTATTCAAAAATTATTAAGAGTAAAGCAGATAGAAGATAATAAAGGTAAAACTTTGGTGAGTGAGGGAATTGAAGCCAACTATCAGGATATTATAAATTATTCTGTTTTCGCCCTGATTCATATGAACGAATCCAATGATTAAATAATTCTATAAAATTGCATGAAACACTTAGTAGGCTTTTCCAGGGTATTTGTTGGGGTTTTATT
>CBDUGN010000205.1:0-5561 GCA_965366915.1 uncultured Eudoraea sp.
CTGTTGGATGGTGGATCCCCTGGACGGCACCAAGGAATTTATAAAACGCAATGGAGAATTTACCGTAAATATTGCTCTGATAAAGCAAGGCGTACCGGTGATGGGCGTTATTTACGTCCCTGTTACCCGTGAACTTTATTATGCGGATGTTCAGCAAATGGCGGCATTTAAAACCTTAGTTGGAAATGACCATACTCTTAAGGGAAATTTATTTTTGGAAAATGACAGAATTTATCCATCAGATACAACCAAGAAGAATGTGCGTGTCGTTGGCAGCAGGTCCCATATGAACCAGGATACAATAGACTATATTTCTAAACTTGAGAAAGAAAACAAAGAAGTTGATATCGTCTCTAAAGGAAGCTCCTTAAAATTCTGTCTTGTAGCAGAAGGAAAAGCTGATGTGTACCCGCGTTTCGCCCCTACCATGGAATGGGATACCGCCGCCGGGGATGCTATTTGCAGAGCGGTAGGCTTAAAAGTAATTGCGCAGGATACCCAAAAAGAACTAAAATACAATAAAGAAAGTCTTCTAAATCCATATTTTTTAGTCACTCCTTAATGGCCACCTCCTCCTATAAAAGGCATTTGGCCAAAACCGTTACCTGGAGGATCGTTGGGACCATAGACACCATTGTACTTTCATGGATCATAACTGGAAATCCTCTTACCGGACTTAAAATTGGAGGAGCCGAAGTGATCACAAAAATGGTCCTATACTATTTCCATGAACGCATCTGGTTCAATATAGGAGTTAAGGAAAGTAGGAAAAGGCATTTGCTAAAAACCATCACATGGCGAATTATTGGGACTCTGGATACCATATTACTTTCCTGGTTAATATCGGGAAATCCTTTGACGGGATTAAAAATAGGCGCTGCCGAAGTAGTTACTAAAATGATTTTATACTATTTTCATGAAAGAGCCTGGTATCGTGTTAATTTTGGTCTTGATCAACGTAAATAACTAATAATATGAATGAGAACATCAGGAAGCATTCGTATAAGATCTCTAAGGCAGATCGATGTAAAAAGAATGGTCATAATTCCTTTATGATCTTCTTTACAGGTCTTTCCGGATCAGGCAAATCTACTATCGCCAACGCCTTAGAGCAAAAATTACACAATTTAAACATTCAAACCTATAGTTTGGATGGAGATAATATGAGAAGCGGTATTAATCAGGACCTTAGTTTTAGTCCTGAAGACAGATCTGAAAATATAAGAAGGATAGGGGAAATAGGGAAACTCTTTGTAGATGCAGGTATGGTGGTCCTGGCTGCTTTTGTGGCTCCCTATGAAAAAGACAGAAACCATATCCGAAATATCGTCGGAGTTGATACCTTTATAGAAGTGTTTGTAAATACTTCTCTGGAGGTTTGTGAGGAACGCGACGTAAAAGGGCTGTATAAAAAGGCACGTAGGGGAGAAATAAAAAACATGACCGGAATTTCGGCACCCTATGAACAGCCTTCAAAGCCGGAGGTAGTGGTGACAGAAAAAAATTCGGTCGAAGAAGCGGTAGAAATGATCTTCAAAAAGATTGAACCAACACTAAAACTCAAACCCAATGAGTAAATATTATCTAAGTTATCTGGATGAACTAGAATCTGAAGCCATTTTTGTGCTGCGAGAGGTCTGGGCCCAATTTCAAAATCCGGTAATCTTATTTTCAGGCGGGAAGGATTCTATTTTGGTCACCCATTTGGCGAAAAAGGCATTTTATCCCAGTAAGATTCCCTTTGCACTGATGCATGTGGATACCGGACATAATTTTCCGGAAACGATAGCCTTCAGGGATAAAATCATAAAAGATTTTGGAGTACAACTTATCGTAGGTTCGGTTCAGGAATCCATTGATCAGGGAAGGGTGGCTGAGGAAAAAGGGAAGAGTGCCACTCGTAACGCCCTACAGATCACCACCTTATTAGATGCCATAGAAGCAAATAAAGTGGATTGTGCTATTGGTGGAGGCCGGCGCGATGAAGAGAAGGCAAGAGCTAAAGAACGCTTCTTTTCACACCGGGATGACTTTGGACAATGGGATCCCAAAAACCAGCGTCCTGAATTATGGAACCTGTTTAATGGAAAACATTTTGAAGGAGAACATTTCAGGGTCTTTCCCATTAGTAACTGGACAGAAATGGATGTGTGGAACTACATCCAACGCGAACAAATTGAAATTCCTTCATTATATCTCGCTCATGAACGGGAAGTGGTATGGAGAAATAATTCCTGGATCCCGAATTCTGAATTTCTGGTCTTAGAGGAACGGGAAGAAGTCGTCACCAAGAAAATAAGGTTCAGAACGCTTGGCGATATCACCATTACCGGTGGTATAGAATCTGATGCTGATACTCTTGAGAAAATAGTGCAGGAAGTATCTGCCATGCGACAGACGGAACGGGGTAACAGAACCGATGACAAACGATCGGAAAATGCCATGGAAGACAGGAAAAAAATGGGATATTTCTAAAAATTTTATACTAACCAAATGAAGATAGAGACCAACGAACTACTGCGTTTTTCAACTGCCGGAAGTGTAGATGATGGGAAAAGCACCCTGATTGGAAGGCTATTATACGATTCCAAGTCGATCTTCGAAGATCAATTAGAAGCCATAGAGAACACAAGTCGCAGAAAGGGACATAATGGTGTGGACCTCGCCCTTTTTACGGACGGACTACGGGACGAAAGAGAACAAGGGATCACTATTGACGTTGCCTATAGATATTTTACAACCCCAAAACGCAAGTTTATTATTGCCGACACACCCGGGCATGTTCAATACACTCGTAACATGGTCACTGGTGCCTCTACTGCTAATGCCACTATTATTCTTGTAGATGCGAGGCATGGCGTTATTGAACAAACCAAAAGGCATGCGTTTATTGCATCCCTGTTACATATTCCTCATGTGATAGTTTGTATTAATAAAATGGATCTTGTTAATTTTAAAGAAGAGGTATTTGAGGATATTGCTGAGCAATTCACTGAATTTGCCTCAAAACTTTTGATAAAAGATATTCGGTTTATTCCCATTAGTGCTTTACTGGGAGACAACGTTGTAAACAGGTCAGAGCAAATGCCCTGGTACCAGGACGCTCCCCTACTCCACACTTTGGAAACAATGCACATCAGTAGCGATCTTAATAAGGTAGACGCCCGTTTCCCTGTACAAACAGTATTGCGTCCACAGCGCGACGGATTTATCGATTATAGGGGATATGCGGGCCGCATTGCCAGTGGATTTTATAGAAAAGGTGATAAGGTTACCATAATGCCTTCAGGGTTTTCATCAACAATTAAATCGATCACAGGCCCTAATGGAGACCTTCAAGAAGCCTTCGCTCCCATGTCCATTGCCATTGAACTGGAAGACGATATTGATGTTGGCAGAGGTGATATGATTGTGCGATCTAACAATACGCCAGAGACTTCTCAGGATATCGAGGTAATGTTATGCTGGTTACACAACAATCCGGCACAACCAAGGGCCAAATATACCCTAATGCATACTTCCAATGAGCAGAAAGCAATGATCAAAGAGGTGATGTACAAATACGATATCAATACTATGGATCGTATTAAGGAAGATAAGGAGTTAAAGATGAATGATATCAGTAAGGTGAAAATTAGAACGACAAAACCTTTAATGATCGATTCTTACAGGGACAATCGCTTTACAGGAAGCATCATTCTAATTGATGATAAAACCAATGAGACTGTAGCCGCAGGGATGATCATCTAAGAATTTGTATTAAAGGAATTAAAAAGTCATAACCTTACTTAGCTACATTCGACTTTATTCTGATTATAGTCACTTCAGAACGCCTGTTAAGCTGATGTTGGTCTTCCGAGCATTGTTCTCCGTCCTTACAGTCATTTTTCAATTGTGATTCACCATGGCCAATTGCTTCCAATCGATTTAAGGCAATCCCTTTTTCTACAAGATATTCCAGCGTTCGTTGCGCCCTTCTATCGGACAACCATTGGTTATAAATAGCTGTACCCCTTGAATCTGTATGTGCATGGATCTCAAATGTTTGCTCCGGATGTTCTTCCATAAGCATAACTACCGCATCTAATGTTATTTTGGAAGGTCTATTGAGGTAGGAGGAGTCAAAATCAAAATACACGGCTCCAAGGCTGTCTAATTGACTTTGAAGTATGTCGCTTGAATCTAATTGATTTTTATTTTTTTGTTGAGCAGCCAACAGCGCTTCTTCCTTTTCTTTGGCCAGTCTTTCCGCTAAAGCCGCTGCAGCTTCTTCTTCCATTAATTTAACATAAGACAAGGAATCCTGTATACGTTGGGCCTCCTTTTCCATTTCTTGCATGAGGGCAACCTTCTCCTCTCCTTTTTTGGTAAGGCCTTTTTTAATATTGAATTGATACACTACCCCAACAGCATGTTGTATATGGTTACTGGCTTCATTCCCAAATGACCATTTTCCGCTGGAACTAAGGTCGAGTCCCCATCGGTCCGAAAACCAGGTTCTGAAGCCTATAATGGCATTATACGTTCCTCTGGGGACATCATTTGCATCTGCATATCCTATCCCTACTCCAACATATGGATCGAACCAGGCGGTATGCCCCACAAGTTTATTGAGGTCATAGCTTAACCTTGAATCGATAGAAAAGTAATCTTTGAATTCAGGGAGTATGACACCATCAATTATATTGCCTCGTTTGTAACGGTTGTATGAAGCGATGGCCTCTATGCCCAAACCATTTTCAAAATATTTGCCAATATTGATCCTGGAAGGAAATGCTACACCGTTCCATTGATCCTTGATCGTAGTAAAGTCGTGAAATGCGTCCCCGGAATCGTCAATAAAGTTCCATCCTACCCCTACCATCCATGAACTTTGAACCAAACTGTCTTTAGAAGAAAGTACAATGGAGTCTTGAGAATAAAGACTGAAACAGCCGATCAGAAATATAACTATTAAAGCAAGTTTGGATAATTTCATAATAGTAAGAATTTGGGATTCTCGTAGCAGTAAAGGTACTTACAGGGTGAGTGAAATGCTAAAATTGACATTTATCAACCTGAAAAGTCGATAAAAAGCATTTTCGTTGGAGTGGATAAAAATCAAAAAAATATCGACTTAAAGTACTGTCGATAAAGGGTATTGTAAAAACGACCAAGTGATTCTATAATGCTGACATTCAGCACTTAATATTATACCAGTACGCAAATTAAACTGCAGTTTTTAATTTAACGCAATACACTTTTATAATGGTCCCTGTATGCATTTTCATATAGACTTTCATACAAAGGCATTATGTTTTGCAGATCGAATTTCAGCGACTCTTTATAAGCATTCATTTTAAAGGTCTCCAGAATCTTAGGATCTTTTAAGATATACAAGGCATTCTTTATCATGTCATCTACATCCCCAACGTCACTTAAAAATCCCGTTACCCCCTGTATATTCACCTCAGGAATTCCCCCGGTATTACTCGAGATTACCGGCACCTTATTGATCATCGCCTCTAAAGCTGCCAAACCAAAACTCTCTGATTTCGAAGGCAATAAGAACAGATCAGAGA
>CBDUGN010000206.1:0-5335 GCA_965366915.1 uncultured Eudoraea sp.
TCAGGTGATGTTCTTAGCCCGGAGGTGTTGAACAGGATGGAATTGTATGAAAAAGAAATTATAAAAGACCCTGCCGTAGGACTCGTAAGCTCGCCGGTTTCCCTGGTAAAAGAACTTAGCAAGGGGTTTTACGAACCTACCGAAGAAGGCTATAATCAAATTCCCGAAACTTCTGATGAGATCTACCAGTTAATTGAAATATTTTCACTGGGTGGTAATGAGGATGATATTTCTCAATTTCTGGATTACAATTACGAAAACGCAAGGATTTTAATAAGTCTCAAAGACGGCAGCAATAGTGCCAATAAAAGATTGCTAAAGAACCTCAATGCACTTACAAAAGACGATCCAAATGTTCAATATGCTGCCGGGGCCGGACTTACAGAAATTGAATTGGCTGACATAGTGGTAAAAGGCCAGGTAAAATCATTGATTTTTGCAATGGCGGTTATTTTTATCATTTTGAGTTTTGTTTTTCGTTCTCCAAAGGCCGGATTGCTTTCGGGATTACCAATTACTATAGCAATAGTGGTGCTGTTTGGATTGATGGGAATATTTGGAATTGCCTTAGACATCGCCACAGCCCTGCTATCGTCCATTATGATCGGGGTAGGAGTGGACTATACCATTCACTTTTTATGGCGATTTAAGACAGAAAGATCCAAAGGTTATGATCACCGCAAGGCAGTTCAAATAACGCTCAATACCTCGGGCCGGGGTATAATCATTAATGCGCTTTCAGTAATCGTAGGCTTTATGCCCCTTATATTATCTAATTTCACTCCTTTAAAGTACTTTGGAGCCCTGATCGTCATTTCAATCACGACTTGTTTAATCAGTTCGCTATTCTTAGTTCCTGCCATAGTAATATTGACCAAACCCAGGTTTCTTGAATAAACAATTCTCAATTTGAAGTGACTTCGGTAACTCCTCACAAAAATCAACCATTTACCTACTTTAGTTTATTGCATCTACTACCTTCCATCATTTACTTTTACTCTCAAGTTTATACTAAAGAATAAAAAATGTACTAGTTTTGCTGTTTATGAGAAAATTACAAACGGTGTTGTTGTTGTTGTTGTTTTGTCTCCCTGTATTAGGTCAGGACAATGCTGCTGAAATTTTTGAAAAAGCGGCTGATCAGCTTTTGACTCAAAATTTGGAGCTCTTCATTGAAATAAAAGAGGTAGCAAGTAATGGAAAGTTTAAAGAGAAGCAATATAATGTTCTTATAGGTAACTTTGACGGTGTGGAAAAGACCAAAACGGTGGTTCAGCAACCAACCAAATTAAAAGGTATTACCATTGTTATTACCAGTTATCCTGATGAACCCGGATTGATAGAAATATTTACACCGGCCAATGGGAAAATCAGAAAGATGAAGGCTACTGCCAAAAATATGGATCTGGTTAATTCGGGAGTTTCTATTGCGAATTATACCTCCAAAGATCGCGATCAATTGAGTTTCGCCTTTAAAGGGAACGAAGAATTTGATGGGAAAGCCTGTTACAAATTGGAGGTTAATGATCTTCTTGACCTTGAAAATGGCAAAACCGAATATTTAATTGAAGAAAATACCTATCGTATATTAAAAATTGTGGCCTTTAATAAGGACGGCACTGCAAAAAGTAGTACTACGTATTCTGATTTTCAGCCTGTTGGGCAGCCTAAAGGGAAAATCCAACCCATGTTTATGGTCAATAAGGACCTTAAAAAAGCGAAGCGCAATGAAATTAAGATCTTGAAAATTAATCCCAGGCCAGATTTAAAGGAAGAGAATTTTACCATTGAACCAGTTGTCAACTAAATAGAAATAGACTTAAGTTATACAAAACAACCTATCATGTCCATAAAGAAATCTATTTTAAAGCCCGAAGAAATGACTGCCTTGTTAAAGCTGAAATTAGGGGGTAAAAAGCTCATGGGTCAACATAAGAATGGCAATATTAGAAATGATGAAAACCTTGCATATTGCTATGATACGCTCGATAAGGTGTCTAGATCTTTTGCTGCAGTTATAAGGCAGTTACCGGAAGAGATAAGTGATGTTGTTTGTCTTTTTTATCTCATATTAAGAGGGCTGGATTCTGTTGAAGATGATATGGATATATCCAATGAGGATAAAATTCTTCTACTTAGGGAGTTTTACACCAAAAACTTTGAACAAGGTTGGAATCTTACCAATGTTGGTGACAAACAAGAATACCGCGATCTGCTTGCCAATTATGATAAGATAATCGAGGTTTTTTTAGTACTTGATGAAAAATACCAAAAAATAATAACAGAGATCTGTAAGAAAATGGGTGCAGGAATGGCAGACTTTGTAGAATCTAAAATAACTACTATTGAGGATTACAATCTTTATTGTCATTATGTTGCCGGATTGGTCGGAATTGGATTATCTGAGCTGTTTGCCGCCTCCGAAATAGAGAGCAAGGAATTGGAATCTAAAGAAGTGCTTGCAAATTCGATGGGCCTCTTTTTACAAAAAACCAACATTGTCAGGGATTACAAAGAGGACCTGGACGAAAACAGGATATTTTGGCCGGAAGAGGTTTGGACCTTATACAGTCCCTCCTTTGAAAGTTTTTCTTTAAACCCCGAAAAACCGGAATCTCTTTCATGCCTAAATCATATGGTAAACGACGCACTTTCTCATGCCACAGACTGTCTGGAATACCTGAAACTATTACGAAACAAACGCGCATTCAGATTTTGTGCAATACCACAGGTCATGGCGATTGCAACACTGGCGGAAGTTTATAATAATCACAAGGTCTTTACAGCAAATGTAAAAATCAGGAAAGGATTGGCGGCTAAACTAATTTTAAGTTCCGGTTCCATTGAAGAAGTGGTCAAAATTTATAAAAAGATGGCAGCTTCGATTGCGGGGAAAATTCCAAACGGACTTCCAAATTCTCAGCGTACTTTAGAAATAGTAGAGAACATAAATAACTATTGTGATCTGGCTTTGACTGATTCCTATAAATCTCATGAAATTGCTTAAGTATTAACAACTGATTTAGGCCTGTTTGGCTACGGAAAATGTTTTCACTGAGTTTTTTGGTTGATAATTTTGAAAAACTTACCTCATTTAATAGGCTACATACTTTAGCAAACTAAATAAAAAAATTACTTTTGGCGCTTAACGCTAAATACCAGAAATACCATAGGGTAATACTCCGGTAGAAAATAAAAATAAAACGTACTTTTTATGAAAACATTTAAAATTTATGCCATTGCTTTATTCTTTTGTACATGCTTAACTTCTCCTTTACTTGGACAGGAATTGGATAGTACAATAGAACCAAGAGAAAGATTAAGTCTTGTTACATCCCAGGGAACAGTTACAGA
This sequence comes from uncultured Eudoraea sp., assembly GCA_965366915.1. Taxonomy (GTDB): domain Bacteria; phylum Bacteroidota; class Bacteroidia; order Flavobacteriales; family Flavobacteriaceae; genus Eudoraea. The sequence continues at coordinate 3,355 of CBDUGN010000206.1, forward strand.
AATTGAAAAGGAAACCCGTGAGATAACCTTAAAAGGACCTGATGGTGAACTCGTTACCGTAACGGCAGGGCCCGAAGTTGAAAGGTTTAATGAAATCGCTGTTGGGGATAAAATCAATTTTGACTATTATACGTATTTAAAGGCGGAGTTTAGAGCCCCTACTTCTGCTGAGTTGGCAGAACCTTTAGTTGTTTTGGAGGGTGAAGGGAAAGCTCCGGTAGAGGAGGCTCCGGCTGGGGCAGTTGGTGCTATGATTAAGGCTGTGGTAACCATTGAAATACTTAACAGGCCTAAGATGCTGGCTACGGTAGAAGGTCCCAATGGAAACTATTTAACTATTCCCATGAAGGATGCTGCTTTTATGGAACAACTCCATATTGGGCAGGTTGTGATATTGACCTATGCAGAAGCAATGGCCATTTCCTTGACCAAAGTAGAAGCCGAATAATAAAGCTAAATTTATTTTTTTTAAAAATGGGAGTCAAATAGGCTCTCATTTTTTTTGACTTTAATCATGTTAATAAATGGTTTTACTTTCTATATTTGGCTAATAGGAAAGGTTCTCCAATTAACAAAATGCTTATGCGCACTACAATCTTTAAAGTCAGGCTCTGCGCTGCAGTATTAAATTTAGGAATACTTTTAGCTCTTGTCATACCATTGAATGGGGTTTCCCAGGAGCTCGAACCGAGGAGTAGGGTGAACTTGCCAAGGAATTTGAATTTTTTTGCAGCAGGCTATGCATATGCATCTGGAAATTTCTTACTGGATGCCTCATTACCTCTGGATGATTTTAATGGTAGAATTAATTCCATAATCCTGGCTTACGTACGCAGTGTGAATTTCTTCGGAAAATCTGCAAGAGTAGACGCTGTTTTACCTTTTGCCGGGGGAGACTATACAGGAGTTTTCGAAGGATCGGGTTTTGAAGACAGCTATACCGGTTTTGGTGATCTGCGACTAAGGTTTTCTATCAATCTTACCGGCGCACCTTCATTAAAACCGGAGGATTTTACAACATTTACACCAAAAACAATCACGGGATTATCAGTTCAACTTATACTACCTACAGGTAACTATATTCCTGAGCAATTGCCAAATCTTGGAGCCAACAGATGGAGTATCAGAGGAATTTATGGAGTATCGCATAGTTTTAAAAAGTGGTTTATAGAAGGGCATACCGGGGTTTGGATTTTTACACCAAATAATGAGTTTTTGGGTGATAATAAATTAACTCAATCGGCTTTATGGGTGGTGAAGGGAGACTTAACCAGAACTTTGGACAAAAAGGGGATGTGGTTGGCATTTTCTATGGGGTATGGCTATGGTGGTGTAACCTCTATAAATGATATAAAACGAGATGTAACAATTTCTCAATTGAGGCTTGGCCTTACCTATGCCCTTCCTTTTGGCAGAAAGCATACTTTAAAATTTGTGGCAGGTACCGGAATCCGATTTCAGCAAGGAAGTGACTTTGATGTGCTAAGCGTTGTTTATCAGTATCGCTGGTTAGATGCAAAGGCAAGAGATCAGGCAGGGGCCAAAAATTAATTTTCCTCCTTTAATAGGTTCCTGAGAAATATATAAATCATCTTTCAATTCATTATATTTAATATTTGTACTCCAATTATTCTTAATATATAGTATGTCCCAGAACCTATCGTTGAAGAAAGTATTAAAGCGACTCTTCCTTATTTTGGGAATACTCTTTCTGTTGGGCCTGACTTTGGGCATAATATATCAAAAGGATGTCAAGGAATGGATTCTCGATGAGATTCAGATATATGTTTCGGAAATACAATCGGGAGATTTGGAAATTGAAGATGTAGAGTTGGCTCTTTTTCAGCATCTTCCCGATATCACAGTAAAACTTAATAATGTTGTGTATTATGAGCAAAAAGATTCCTTGAGGGTAAAAGACCAATCCCCTGTATTATATGCCCAGAAAATTTATCTGGCTTTTGAACCCTGGGAACTTATC
>CBDUGN010000207.1:0-5292 GCA_965366915.1 uncultured Eudoraea sp.
AGGTATTCTAACCAACTGAACTACCAGACCGTGGCGTTTAGCGTGTGCAAATATACGCTGCTAAATGAATTCCACAAACAATTTATTTAAAATTCCACCGAGACTACAAGAAATTCTGTCGCTCTATCATAAAGGTATTCAATACTTTCGTAAAAGGTTGTCGGATATCTACCTCCACATATTTTATCCTATACTGCGCACATTTTAGTTTTAAGTCATTTAAATATTCACTGATCCCACTTTCATAGGCCTCTTTTATGGTGTCTGCATAGAGGTCTATATGCCTGCCGGTTTCTACATCAACAAACCTTTTTGGGGTATTCTCAAAATTAAAATGTAATTCGGTTTCGTTATCAAGCAAATGAAATAACACTACCTCGTGTTTATTGTATTTTAAATGGCGCAGTGCATCAAATAGCTTTTCATCTGAAGTCGCAGTCTGAAACATATCCGTAAAGAGGAAAACAAGACTTCGTCTTTTAATCTTCTCGGCTATCTGATGTAGATAGGTGTACATCTCCGTCTGTTTGGCAGGTTTCCTGTCAAGGCTTATTTCACTTAGTTTGGCCAGTAACATTTGGTGGTGTCTTTCGCTTCCTTTCTCAGAAGCATAAAAGGTATAGGCATCTGAAAATACACTCAGGCCAACGGCATCTCGCTGCTTTTTAAGAATGTTCATTAAAGCAGCTATGGCAAGCACGCCGAAACCAATTTTATTTAAATGATTAATAGAAAGTTGCTTTATTTCAGGATAGTACATAGAAGCCGAATTGTCTAAGATCATATGACACCTGAGATTGGTTTCCTCTTCATACCTTTTTGTATAAAGTTTGTCCGTTTTCGCAAACAACTTCCAGTCTATATGTTTAGTACTCTCTCCTGTATTATAAATTTTGTGTTCGGCAAACTCAGCCGAAAAACCGTGAAAAGGGCTTTTATGGATACCACTGATAAAGCCTTCCACTATCTGGTTTGCCAATAATTCCAGGTTTTGAAATAAGGGAGCGCTATGTAATTCTGACCGCAAATCCATAGGGCCAAGATAAACTAAAAAAGGTTTAGCAATTGCTAAACCTTTTTTAAAATTGAAGTTTCTTTTTTAATTAAAGTACCGCTTCAATTGCATCGGTATATACTTTTTTCGGCGATACGCCAACCTGCCTTGTAACTATTTCTCCATCCTTGAACACAAGAACTGTTGGAATGTTTCGCACTCCATATTTTGCAGCGTATTCTTGATTGGTATCAACATCAACTTTTCCCACTACTGCTTTACCATCATATTCAGCACTTACTTCCTCTATAATAGGTCCAACCATTCTACAAGGACCGCACCAAGCTGCCCAAAAATCTACCACTACGGGTTTATCACTTTTTAAAACCACTTCGTCAAAAGTAGCATCTGTTATCTCTAAAGCCATATTGTTTTGTTTTTTAATTACGCAAATTTAGTCAATTATTCGGCTCTTTCATTACTTCATTAGTATTCGTTTTTCTTATTACCCTATTGAAAAAGCTTATTTAATTTAATTTATAATGTACGTCCTTTTCTTCCAGCGTATGCAGCAGTTCACTGGTAATCTCTACTTTTTGTTTTCTGCTGGACAGGTTTACTTTTATTTCTTCGTTCATTTCGTAAATAACAAAATTTAGCGGATGCTTCCCCTTGTAAGAGATTAGAGTATCTTTTAGTTCGTGAATATTTTCTTCTCTGAGCTGGTCAATATTCAATTTTATAGTCAGTTTTTTAGCAAAATTTTCCATGGTTTCCTGTAACAGCATAAAATTGACATACTGTAACCGGGCGTCTCCTTTTTTACCCGTATCACGGTTTGTCCAACCTTCCCTGACAAATACTTTCACAAATACAAACGAATTAATCATCAGAAAGTGTCGGAATTTTAAATATTCTTCACCAAAAATTCTAAACTCATAGGTGTCTGTATAATCCTCCATAGTGAATAGGGCCCACCCCTTACCATTTTTAGATACCCGGTGTTGCACATCCGTAATAACTCCGGCAAAAGCAAGTTCCCTGTTTACGTAGTCTTCCAAATTAGTAAAAATGGAAACATTGGCATTGCAAAATGCATTAATCTCTTTCCTGAAATCATCCAGTGGATGCCCGGAGATATAAATACCAACTACCTCTTTTTCTCTTCTAAGTTTTTCCATTGTACCCCATTCTTCACAAGGGGGTACTTCCGGTTCAGGAATTTGAACTTCACTGGTTTCGCCAAACAAACTTACCTGTGATGAGTTTTCACTTTCCTGAAATTTGGAACCGTATTTTATGACCATTTCAAGGAAGGTGCTGCTATCTCCTACCTTGTGAAAGTATTGTGCTCTGTGTGTGTCCACAAAAGAATCAAAGCCTCCGGCCAGAGCAAGGTTTTCAAATGCTTTTTTATTGGCTGCTCTTAAGTCTATTCGTTTAGCTAAATCAAACACCGATTTATAGGACCCGTTCTCTTTTCGATCTTCAACAATCGTCTCTACAGCTGAACGTCCTACCCCTTTTATTGCTCCCATGCCAAAACGAACCGCATTATCTTTGTTCACCGCGAATTTATAGTAGGATTCGTTTACATCCGGACCAAGAACTTCAAGCCCCATACGTTTGCATTCTTCCATAAAAAAAGTAACCTGTTTAATGTCGTTCATATTGTTCGAAAGAACGGCTGCCATATATTCTGCAGGATAGTGTGCTTTTAAATAGGCCGTTTGATAAGCGATATAAGCATAGCATGTAGAATGACTTTTGTTAAAGGCATATGAGGCAAAGGCTTCCCAATCCTTCCAGATCTTTTCCAGGATTTCTCTGGGATGTCCTTTTTTTTCACCCCCATCCAGGAATTGTGGCTTGAGTTTTTGGAGCAGGGCAAATATTTTTTTGCCCATTGCTTTCCTGAGAACATCAGCTTCGCCTTTAGAAAAACCTGCAAGTTTTTGTGATAACAACATCACCTGTTCCTGATATACCGTTATCCCGTAGGTTTCTTTGAGGTATTCTTCCATCTCGGGAAGGTCATAGGTAATTTCCTCCTCCCCATTCTTCCTCGCAATAAAACTGGGAATATATTCCATAGGGCCCGGACGATATAGCGCATTCATGGCTATTAGGTCGTCAAATACAGAAGGCTTCAGATCTTTCAGGTGTTTCTGCATTCCTAAAGATTCATATTGAAATATCCCAACAGTATCTCCTCTCTGAAATAGCTCATAAGTGGGGGCATCATCCAGGGGAAATTCATCCGGAACTAATTGTATTTCGTGCCTGGCTTTTACAATTTTAACAGTATCCTTTATAAGAGTCAGCGTTTTTAGACCAAGGAAATCCATTTTTAACAGACCTGCATCCTCTACCACGGAATTGTCGAACTGGGTTACGTATAAATCAGAATCCTTAGCGGTGGCAACAGGAACAAAATTGGTTATGTCATCCGGGGTAATAATTACGCCACATGCATGGATGCCGGTATTTCTTAAAGAACCTTCCAGTACCCTTGCCATTTTTACTGTCTGCGCCTCCAAATCATCCCCTTCCGAAATATTGAGCAGATTATTTACTTTTTCCAATTCATCAGACCGAAACCGCTTTTTAAGATCCGCTTCAGGAACGCCAAAGATTTTACTCAATTTGGACATATTGGGAATTAATTTCGCAATTCTATCCGCATCGTTCAGGGGCAGATCCAGAACTCTTGCAGTGTCTCTGATAGAAGATTTTGCGGCCATTGTTCCATACGTTATAATCTGAGCTACCTGGTTAGCACCATATTTATTGATAACATAATCCATGACTCTTCCACGGCCTTCATCATCAAAATCAATGTCAATATCGGGCATTGAAACCCTGTCGGGGTTAAGGAAACGCTCAAACAGCAGGTCGTATTTCAGTGGGTCAATATTGGTTATCCACAAACAATAGGCCACTACCGAACCCGCAGCAGATCCCCTGCCGGGACCTACTGAAACATCCATATTCCTTGCTTCCCTTATAAAATCCTCGACAATTAAAAAGTAACCCGGATAGCCGGAGTTCTCAACAGTTGTTAATTCAAAATCAATTCGCTCCCTTATCTCATCTGTAATCTCGCCATATCTTTTTTTGGCCCCTTCATAGGTGATATGCCTGAGGTAGGCATTTTCGCCGCGTTTCCCCCCATCTACTTCATCCTCTTTGACCTTAAATTCATCAGGAATTTCAAACTCAGGTAACAATACATCCCTGGCCAGTTCAAAAGGCTCTATTTTGTCTACGATTTCCTGAATGTTCAGAATAGATTTCGGAAGGTCTTTAAATAATTCCTTCATCTCAGCACCACTCTTAAAGTAGTACTCCTGATTGGGCAGACCGTACCTGTAACCCCGACCCCTGCCTATTGGGGTAGCCTGTTTTTCCCCATCCTTTACGCATAATAAAATATCGTGCGCGTCTGCATCTTCCTTGGCGCAATAATAAGTATTGTTGGTAGCTACTAGTTTTACCTCATGCTTTTTGGCAAATTCAACAAGTACTTTATTGGCTCTTTCTTCATCTTCCTGGCCATGCCTCATGATTTCTAAATAAAAGTCATCTTTAAACATAGTTTTCCACCAAAGCAAAGCTTCTTCGGCCTGATTTTCACCAATATTTAGAATTTTGGAAGCCACTTCGCCATAAAGGTTTCCACTCAGGACAATGATATCATCTTTAAACTGGGATATAATATTTTTATCAATTCTGGGTACATAGTAGAATCCATCGGTGTAGGCAATAGAAGACATTTTTGCCAGGTTGTGATAGCCATTTTTATTTTTTGCCAATAATACCAGTTGATACCCATAATCTTTTACATTTTTATTGGTATGGTCATCGCACACAAAAAATTCACAACCAATAATGGGTTTTATAAAATTTCTTTGAATTGTATCTTCATTTTCTGCTTCGCCGGCAGCACTTTCTTCTACCATTTTATTATGAGCCTTAACCTCTTTAACGAAGTGAAAAGCACCCATCATATTAGCGTGGTCTGTCAATGCCACCGCAGACATCTTGTTCGTAGAGGCACTTGCAACCAAATCCTTTATTTTAATGGTAGATTGAAGAACTGAAAACTGAGAATGGTTGTGCAGATGAATAAATTCAGCGTCTTCAAGTGACTTTATATTTTGGTTCAGGTCTTCTTCGGAAACTTCTGTTACATCTAAATTATTGAGATGTTTGGCTATTTTTTCAGAGGCCTTCTTTAGGTTGATATGTTTTAAACCTATTAACTGAATTTCCTGAGGGTTGGCTTCAGTAAATTT
>CBDUGN010000208.1:0-5232 GCA_965366915.1 uncultured Eudoraea sp.
AGAGGTGATTCAAAATATCATCCATCATACCATCTGCAAAATATTGGTTTTCCTTGTTTTCACTTAGGTTTTTAAAAGGAATTATCGCGATGGAATTTTCCATCATCAATTCATTATTAACAATGGTCTTTGATGGAGTATTGGGTATAGGTTTATTCACAAAGGATACGGCTATGGCAATGATGAGGGTAATTATGATTATAATGTTTAAGCGTTTATTGGTAGCCTGGGTTATAGATTGATCCTTTGAAACTTTTACGGTTTTTTTGAGCCCTTCAGGGGTTATTTCATAGACCCATGAAAATATGATCCAAACAGGCAGGCCAATGGCTATTAAAAACATTAAGGTCTTTAGAACCCAGGCTGGTGACCCCAAATTTGGCAGGACGCTCGTAAGCACTTGCAACAGAACCCAGGCGACAACTATATAGGCTATTGTTGCCTTAATGACATTTCTTCGCTTAAGTTCATCAATAAAATTCATAACCTTTTAGCTGATTAAACAATAAAGTAACAATCAACACCCCAAAATGGCAATGATAAGGATCAGTTTAGGTAGGATAATATTTACTCAATGATTTATCAGATAAGTGCCCTTTTCTAATATATAAAAATCAGAAAAATATCTTCAATTGCTTTCTTTGATGTGATACTTTCCTGACTATCAGATAGATTACCGTAGTTCAAAAAAGACAGGCACCTCGCTGGGTTTTAATGAGATCATTGGGTTTACCTCAACGGTTTTAAGATTGGTGCTAATTCGATATTTCTTAATGATTTGCGCTATAGCAATGATCATTTCGTACATGGCAAAATTATTCCCCACGCACATTCTGGGGCCGGCTCCAAAAGGATAATAGTAATTGGAATAGTCCTTTTTCAACGAACTATCAAATCGGTCAGGATTATATTCTTCAGGCGATTCCCAAAAATCGGATGACCTGTGCAATTCGTAAATAGACATTAAAACCAGGGAGCCTCTGGGAAAACTCTGTCCCTTAACAACATCATCCGCGATGGCCATTCTATCAATAACATATGCAGGAGGATAGAGTCTTAAGGCTTCCTCAATGCATTGTTTTGTATAAGTTAATTGAGTTAGGCACTGCATCAGGTCATCAGACTCCAGGTCTATATCCTTAACTTCTCTTAAAACTTTATCCTGAATGTCTGGGTGTTTGGCCAGGAGAAAAAGCGTAAAACTAAGAGCGTTGGCGGTGGTCTCATGCCCCGCGGTAAACAGAATAAGGACTTCATCTATTAACTGACGCCTGGGCATATGCGTACCGTCTTCATAAGTTGCATTTAACAGCATATCCAGTAAATCATCCTTGTCTTCCTTAGAAGCCAAACGTTCCTCGATAATATTATTTAAAATTTTCCTTCCTTTTTCGGCGAGGTTCAAATGCTCTTTTATTTCACCACTTAGTTTAAACCACCATTTAAGGTAAGGTTGCCTCATTTCTTTAATTAACATCTTCTGGTTACGCTCCGTAAAATCCTGGAGTTGTTCCATACTTTCTTGAATATCTGAACGGCTAAAAAGCGCTTGAGCCACGACCTGGAATGCCAAATCGCCCATTAGAGGAAATATATCCTGGGTTGTTCCGGGTTCTATTCTTTTTAATTCTGAGTCAATTGCCTGCTTCATGATACCCAATAAACCCCGGAGCTTCTTTTTATGAAAAGCCGGTTGCACCATACGGCGATGTACCCGCCAATGTTCTCCGTTAGAAGTCAGGATTCCATGCCCGATATATTTTGCGAGATCTACTGTTTGAAGCTCAGATTTCTGATACTTCCTGTGCTGTTTTTGAAGTACATGTTTAATTATGGTGGCATTACGAGTAAAAATTACAGCTTTCCTAAAACCTACTCTGACTCTGAAGATATCACCATATTTTTCAAAATTCGCCCTATGGAAAGGCAAGGGGTTTTTAAGAATTGTCTTTCTGTTCTTAAAAACCTGGAATTGAGAGATCGTTGGGAGGTCTTTCATTTCTGTTCCAAAAACCATTCAATGTGCTTGCAATTCTCACATGTGTAGCAATGGGCACTTTTATTTGCCCAGTCTACATCAAATAAAGAAGCCAGCCTGGTATTCAATTGTGCTTTTCGGTAATAGAATGCATCGTGTGAACATATAGTACATCTCAGCTTCTTGCCCAGGACACTAATTTGTTGTGGATGTACTTCTTTTTTTCCAAATACTGACATGTTTCAGGGTTTTTTAGTTTGAGTTTTGAATTTGTCTATGATAATTAAAGAGACCTCTATGGCTTCTGCTTTTTTATAACCTCAATTTCCTGGTTGAAGGCTCTAAAATAAACCGGGTTGGGAACCTCCTTTAATTCTGCCCAAGTGGGTGTAAGCTAATTCGGTGACTTCCCTGCCCCTTGGGGTGCGCATAATAAATCCCTGCTGAATTAAAAAAGGTTCGTAGACTTCTTCAATCGTTTCTGCGCTCTCTGATACCGCCGTAGCCAACGTACTAATTCCTACAGGACCTCCTTTAAACTTATCGATAATTGTCGTTAAAATTTTATTATCCATTTCGTCTAATCCATGCGTATCTACGTTCAGGGCTTTTAATCCGTATCTTGATATATTCATATCAATATTCCCATCGCCCTTTATTTGAGCAAAATCTCTTACCCTTCTTAGTAAGGCATTGCTTATTCTTGGAGTTCCCCTGCTTCTTCCTGCAATTTCGATTGCTGCATCATCTGTAATTGGAACTCTTAGAATATCTGCACTTCGCAATACTATCGTTGATAATAATTCAGTCCTGTAATACTCAAGCCTGCTTGTTATGCCAAATCTGGCTCGCATAGGAGCCGTTAATAGTCCTGAGCGCGTTGTAGCCCCGATTAATGTAAAAGGGTTTAAATTTATTTGTACCGACCTGGCGTTTGGGCCGGTTTCAATCATGATATCAATTTTATAATCCTCCATAGCAGAATACAAATATTCTTCTACTATAGGACTTAGTCTATGAATTTCATCTATGAACAAAACATCTCGTTCATCCAGATTGGTAAGCAATCCTGCAAGATCTCCCGGTTTATCCAAAACCGGACCGGAAGTAATTTTTATTCCAACTCCCAATTCATTCGCAAGGATATGTGCCAATGTAGTTTTGCCTAATCCCGGCGGACCATGAAATAAAGTATGATCCAGGGCTTCATTACGCTGGTTTGCGGCTTGCACGAAAACCTTCAGGTTCTCCAACACTTGCTCCTGACCTGTAAAATCATCAAAAGTAATAGGTCTTAAAGCACGTTCAATATCCAATTCCTCTTGCGAAAAAGAGGAGCCGGTAGGATCAAGATTATCGTTCATGTTTTCAAAGATAGTAAAAAAGAAAAGCGGTAAATATCACAAAATGTACCTGCTTCTTTATATTAAGACAAATCCTTGAATGCACATGACATTTGTCATCTTTTTTACAAAGATTTATTGCATTCTTTGCATAGAATTTATGAATTATCACTAAATTATCAATAGTTAGGAAAGTACAATCTTCAAAAACAAAAAAACAATGAAAACATCTTTTAGTCTTCAAAAATATGGTATTGAAACGGAGCAAGTTTATAGGAATAGTAGTGTTCCTGTGCTTTATGAATTAGGATTACGATTAGAAAAGGGAACAGCTATTTCCGATGTCGGAGCACTTATGACCTACTCTGGTGAAAAAACAGGTCGTAGCCCAAAGGATAAAAGAATCGTAAGACATCCCGATTCTGAAAATAATATTGATTGGGGTCCAATCAATATTGGATTAGATGAACATACCTTTATGGTAAACCATGAACGTGCATTAGATTTTTTAAATATATGCGATCACTTATTCGTAGTAGATGCTTTTGCCGGTTGGGATCCAAAATACAGGCTTAAAGTTAGAATTATATGCACAAGAGCGTATCATGCTCTGTTTATGCAGAATATGTTAATCATGCCAACAGCTGAAGAATTGGAAAATTTTGGAGAACCAGATTACGTTGTTCTTAACGCAGGTGGGTTTCCGGCTAACAGGTATACCTCAGAAATGACTTCTAAGACCAGTGTAGATCTGAATTTGGAACGCAAAGAAATCGTCATTCTTGGAACGCAGTATGCTGGTGAAATGAAGAAAGGTATTTTCTCAGTAATGAATTATTTAATGCCTTTGGAAAATGTATTACCAATGCACTGTTCTGCAAATGTGGGCGAAAAGGATGATGTAACTATTTTGTTTGGTTTATCAGGTACAGGAAAAACCACTTTAAGTGCTGATCCAAAACGCAGATTAATTGGTGATGACGAGCACTGCTGGACAGACAAGGGTACATTTAATATTGAAGGAGGATGCTATGCTAAAGCCATAAATCTTTCACCCGAGAAAGAACCGGATATATATAATGCCATTAAATTTGGTACAGTTCTGGAAAATGTGGTATATGATAAATTCACAAGGGAAGTAGATTACACAGATACCTCTATAACACAAAATACCAGAGCCTCCTATCCAATTAAGTATATAGATAATGTACAAATACCTTGTATAGCAGGTCATCCGGAAAATATTATTTTCCTTACCTGTGATGCTTTTGGTGTATTGCCTCCTGTGAGCAAACTTACTCCTGAACAGGCCAGTTATCACTTTATTTCAGGATATACTGCAAAGGTAGCCGGTACTGAAATGGGTGTAACAGAACCACAGGCAACATTCAGTGCATGTTTTGGAGCGGCATTTATGATGTGGCATCCTAATAAGTATGCGGAATTGCTAGCTGAAAAAATCAAGGAACACAAAGCTACCGCCTGGCTGGTTAATACCGGATGGACTGGCGGAGCACATGGTGTGGGATCCAGGATGAGCCTGAAGTATACCCGAGCAATGATTGATGCAATTCACAATCATGATTTTGACAATGTAGAATTCACAACAGACCAGGAATTTGGCTTTCAAATTCCATTGAGTTGTCCGGATGTGCCTTCTGAAATTCTCATACCAAAGAATACATGGGATAATAAAGAGCAATATCAGGAAGTTAAAAATAAGCTTGTGACGCTTTTTAATGAAAACTTTAAAAAGTTTGAAGCTGGTGTAAATACCGAAATTGTGGAAGCAGGTCCTAAAGCAGACTTTTCTCTACAGTCCTAACTAGAGTTACGAAAAAACCCCCATCGCTTAGAGCGATGGGGGTTTTTTATTAGGCATACTCGAACTTTTATTCCTCCCTCTTATAT